>CAUTPO010000038.1:0-16691 GCA_963540475.1 uncultured Treponema sp.
TTCGGAACGGGATGCGATCTTATCTATTTCGTCGATAAAGATGATGCCCATCTGTTCGACGCGCTGCTTCGCTTCTTCCGAGACCTTATCGTGATCGACCATACGGTCAAGCTGTTCTGCCATTATAATTTCGCGGGCCTCTTTTACGCTGACATTTTTTCGTTTGGACTTCATACCGCCCATCATCATATTCGAAAAATTGGACATAACGTTTTCGATATCTTCCATATTAGAACCGCCTGCAATAAATTCGAACGGCGGCGGACTTTGAGGCTGAACGGTAACTTCGACCATCTTGTCTTCAAGTTTTCCGTCGCGGAGCATTGTCCTAAATTTTTCGCGCGTGCCGGCCATGTCGTTTTTTTCTTCCTGCACTTCCTTTGTTTCCGCCGCAGGTTTTGCGCCTTCGGCCGGAGGTGCGTTCTTTTTTACATTTGAAACAGCCTGCGCTGTTCCGGCCTGCGGCTTTGAAGATTTTTTATTGGAACCGGGCAAAAGAAGGTCTAAAAGGCTTTCTTCGGTATTTTTTTCGGCCTGTACTTTTAAGGTTTCCTGCATTTCGCTTTTTACCATCTTGTAACCCACGGCCATTAAATCCCTGACCATCGATTCGACGTCGCGGCCGACATAACCGACCTCGGTATATTTGGTAGCCTCGACCTTTAAAAAGGGCGCATTGGAAAGTTTTGCAAGGCGGCGCGCAATTTCGGTTTTTCCGACACCGGTAGGACCTATCATCAAGATATTTTTAGGCGCAATTTCGTCCCTGATTTCTTCAGGCAGCTGTAAGCGCCTCATTCTGTTACGCAAGGCAACGGCAACCGCCCGCTTCGCCTTGTTTTGACCGATAATGTATTTATCGAGTTCTGCGACCGTCTCTGTCGGGGTCAAGGTTTTTAAGTCCATTATAGTTCCTCCATAACGATATTTCCGTTTGTGTAAATACATATTTTGCCTGCAATCGTCAAACTTTTTTCCGCAATTTCGCGGGCGGAAAGGTCCGTGTTCTGTATAAGGGCCAGAGCCGACGCATAGGCGAAATTACCGCCCGAGCCGATGGCAAGAATATCTTCTTCCGGTTCTATGACGTCCCCGTTGCCGGAAATCAAAAGCGTAGTTTTTGCGTCGGCGACGAGTAAAAGCGCTTGCAGATTTTTAAGCATCTTATCCGTGCGCCAATCCTTTGCAAGCTCCACCGCGGCCCTCGTAAGATCGCCTGAAAATTCCTTGACCCTCGTTTCGAATTTTTCAAGAAGGGTAAAGGCATCGGCAGTAGCACCTGCAAAACCGGTTATGATTTTTCCGTCATAAATTTTTCTTACCTTTCGGGCGTTTCCTTTCATAACGGTTTCGCCCATCGTTACCTGACCGTCTCCGGCCATCGCAATTTTTCCGTTTTTCCGTACGGCAATTACCGTCGTACTTCTTGTCTTTTTATTCATCAACCCTCCCTATCAATTTGGCAAAGGAGCTTACAGTAAAACCCCTTCTAAATTTGGCAGCCGAACAAAATATCAATTTTGGAGGCTGGCAAATTTCCGCCGTTTCGAGAAAACGAGAAACGGCATTTAATTTTACGATGTTTTGCACCTTGTGCAAAACTCGCATTTTACTGTAAGCGACGCTTATTAAAGGAGCTTACAGTAAAACCCCTGTTATGAGTGCGGATGAGCAGACCTGTACAAGGTTTGAAGCTGCTCGGCCGTAATATGCGTATACCGCTGCGTTGTCGAAATGCTTTGGTGTCCCAAAAGCTCCTGCACAACCCTAATATCTGCGCCGCGGGTTACCAAGGTCGAGGCAAAACTATGCCTAAACGCATGCGGCGACAATTGTTTTAATTCCGGCGAAACTACAACATACCGATCCACGATATACTGCATTCCCCGCGCCGTAAGGGGTCTTCCCATACGGTTCAAAAAAAGAGCGTCCCTTTCTTTCCCGTTTTTATCTTTTTGAATGTTCCCTTGTTTTCTTTTTAACAAGGCGGCGCGTTCGGCAAGATAGGTCCGCAAATACCTTTTTGCAAAATCCGCAAAAAAAACCTTTCTTTCTTTTTTCCCCTTTCCGAATACGATTGCCGAAGATAACGACGGCTCCAAATCCTGTATATCCAAGCCTGCAAGTTCCGAAACACGGCAGCCGGTTGAATAAAGGGCGGAAAACAAGGCTGCATCCCGCGCTTCCCACAAAATACTTTTGTTTGCAGGCAGGGCACAAAACCGTAAGGCCTGTTCGGGAAACATAAACTTCGGCAGCTTTTGTGCCTGTTTTAAATTACGCACGGCGGTTACCGGACTTTCTTTTATAAGACGAAAGCGTACCGCATATTTGTAAAACCCGCGCAGCGACGAGAGCATTCTGTTAATAGAAGCGGGCGCAAATTTTTTGTCGGCTAATTCCGCAATAAAAATCCGTATATCCGAAGCACTTGCCGAAAAAGGATCGATTTCCATTTCGCCAAGCCACTTTTCAAAAATTGTCAAATCGTTTCGGTAAGAATTAACCGTCGCTTCCGTAAACTGTCTTACCCCGGCAACATAATCCAAATAGGTTTCAAAGACCTCATTCATCTTGATCTTCTACCCCCTCGACAATGCTGTGCAGATAATCACAGTCAGGATTTATGCAGGCCTTGTAACTGCCGTGTTTTTTATCGTATTTTTCAACCATAAACCACCCGCATTTCGGACAGGAGGCGTTAATCGGTTTAAAATAGGAAATAAAGTCGCAATCGGGAAAGTTGGTGCAGCCGTAAAATTCCCTGCCCCTCCCCTTCGATTTGCGCGTAATAATATCACCGCCGCAACCCTCGCGCGGACATTTTGCAAGCGGAATCGATTTGGTGTTTTTGCATTCGGGAAAACCTTCGCAGGCCAAAAAGAAGCCGAAGCGCCCCAGCTTTTTTACCATTTTTCTGCCGCATTTGTCGCAGACGATATCGGTCTGTTCGTCCAAAGAACCCTTTATGCTTTCCACCTTTTCGAGGGCAGTGTCTACCTGCGCCTTAAAGGTTCCGTAAAAACTTTCCATCAAATTAGGCCACTCGATTTTTTCTTCTTCCACTTCATCGAGCTTGTTTTCCATACCCGCCGTAAAATTGACGTCTACGATATCCGAGAAGTTTTTTACGAGAAGCTCGCTTATGATTTTTCCAAGCTGCGTCGGCACCAGCTGTTTGTTGGAACGGGTAACATAATAGCGGTCCAACAATACCGAAATAATCGGCGCATAGGTCGAAGGACGGCCGATCCCTTTTTCTTCAAGCATTTTTACGATGCTCGCATCGGTGTAGCGCGCAGGCCCTTGCGTAAAATGTTGTTCGGGGCGCAGCTTTTCGGTTTCGAGTTTATCGCCCGTTTTCATCGCAGGGAGGGCCGTTCCTTTCTCGTCTTTCGAAATAAGGGTTTTCGTAACCGTGTAAAAACCTTTTTCGGCTATGGAAGTCGAAGCCGCCCTAAAAACCGCATTGCCTACCGTTATTTCGTAACTCGATGTTTTCGTTTTGGCGTTTTTCATCTGGCTTGCAACAAAGCGTTCCCAAATAAGGGAATACAGCCTGTGCTGATCCCGCGTCAAATATTCTTTTAAATACGAGGGTGTGTATTCGATATAGGTCGGCCTAATTCCTTCGTGGGCGTCTTGAGCCTTTTTACCGACCGTATATTCGGCAGGCGATGAAGGAAGTTCATTAGGATAATTTTCCGAAATCCAGCTGCGCACGGCTTGTACCGCAACATCGGAAATACGTACCGAATCCGTACGCATATAGGTAATTAAACCGACGCGGTTCGATCCGACTGCAACACCCTCGTACAACTGTTGGGCCACCTGCATCGTTTTTTTAGAGGTAAAGCCGATTCTATTTGCCGCCGTCTGCTGTAAGGTCGAGGTCGTAAAAGGCGGCCGCGGTTTTATGCTTTTTTCGGTAACCTTTATATCGGAAACGGCTGCCGGAAGATTTTTTAATTCGCTTATAATCTTCTCAACGTCTTTTTCGTTTTTCAGTTCCGGTTTTTCGTCTTTGTATTTTACAAGCTGGGCCTCGAAAGATGTTTTGCCCGCTTTAAAGTCGGCATCCAATGTCCAGTATTCGTCGGGTATAAAACTTTCGACTTCTTTTTCCCGCTCGCAGATAAGCCTGAGTGCCACGGACTGTACGCGGCCTGCGGACAAACCGTTTTTTACCTTTTGCCACAAAAGCGGAGAAAGGCTGTAACCAACGAGCCTATCGAGGACACGCCGCGCCTTTTGCGCATTGACCTTTCCCATATCGATGTCCATCGGGTGTTGAACCGCCTCTTGTATCGCCTTTGGGGTAATTTCATTAAAAACAATTCTTTGAACCGGCGTCTTTATATCGCCCGACAAGGCATCTTTTAAATGAAAGGCAATGGCTTCACCCTCGCGGTCATTATCACTTGCAAGAAAAATCTCGGTCGATTTCTTCGCTTCTTTTTTTAATTCTTTTAAAATTTTACCGCGTCCGTGAACGGTTATATATTCGGGCATAAAGTTGTTTTGTACGTCTATTGCAAGCCTCGATTTAGGCAAATCGATTAGGTGCCCCATCGATGCTCTGACGGTATATTCTTTACCCAGATACTTTTCGATCGTCTTGGCCTTTGCAGGAGATTCTACTATAACCAAACAAGAATGTTTCGCCGCAGTTTTTTTTGCCGCGCTTTTTTTCTTTTTGGGTTCTTGAACCTTGGGTTCTTTAACCGTCTTTTCCATAAATTACCTCAAATTATCTTACTGGGTTGAAAGATAAGCTGCTCACACAATGAGCGCTTACCGATTCTCCTAAAATCTTAGCTGCCGAATAGCGGCAAATCGTTTTTTAGGTTCCGTTTTGCAGGAAGATACTGCCACTCGTTTAGCACATCTTCCGCACCGCTTACCGCACGGGCGCCTTCTTCGTTAAGACGCCTGCTGCCTGCATTTTGCGGCGAGTTTAAAACAGCCTTGCAGACAAAAACGTCCCGCCCCTGCTCAAGGGCAAAGTCCGCCGTAATGAGCGCCCCTGATTTTTCAGGTGCCTCAACAATTATCACAGAACGGGAAAGCCCGGACACTATGCGGTTCCGTTCGGGAAAACGGAATTGCAGGGGCTCGGTACCAGGCGGGTATTCGCTTATAATACAGCCGTCCGATTCCAAAATTGCCGCAGCAAGCCGTTTGTTTGTCCTCGGATAAATACTTTCCACACCGCAGGCCAAAACCGCAACCGTTTTTCCGCCGCCTTCAAGACAGCCCCGGTGCGAAAAGGTGTCGATCCCGTAGGCAAGCCCCGAAATGACCGGCACGCCGTTTTCCGCAAATTGCTTCGACAAATTCAAAGCCGTCTGAATACCCTCGCCCGTAGGCCTGCGCGTCCCGACCATCGCCGCAGAAGGCCGCTCGGGATCGAGAAGCGAGCCCCTGTAAAACAGCATAAGCGGGGAATCCGGAATTTCCCGCAGCTGCGGCGGAAAGGCCTCATCAAACACCGAAACGGTTTTTATGCCGTAGGTTCCGATAATCTTTAAGCCGTCCTGCACCGCCTTTTCGATAAAACCTTTTTTCCACAGTTTCGTTTTTAACGGCCGTTTTAGCAGCAAAGAAAGGTCATTCAATGACAGACGCGACAAGGCTGCCAAGTTCTCCAGCGTTTCCGCCAAAAAGCGTTTTTCTTTCCACTTTAAAAACGGGCAATACGATAATCCTGTGTAAAGAAGCGTTTTATCCTGCATCTTCAGTTCGTACCGCGCTCTTCCTGTATAAATCGTATATTCTTTTCAGCCTCCGCCTTTCTTTCGGCGCTGGAGGTGGACTCGATAATTTTTTTATACAGGGCAACAGCTCCGTCCTTATTGCCTGTCAGATAATAGGCCTGTGCCAATAAAAACATTTGCTGTATCGGCTTTTTCTCCCGCGCAATCAGCCCCTCCAATAAGGGAACGGCTTCAGCCGGTTTTCCAAGCTCGAAAATATACAAAACCGATACGGCATAAATCGCCTTCGAATATTTCGGATCAATGTCGATGGCCCGCCTGTAAGCGGAAACTGCAAACTCGTAACAGCGCTGCCGCTGTTCGTCCGAGCCGGTCAGATCAAAGTCCAAAGAATTTTTTGCGACAAGGCTTGCGGCAAGACCTGCCTGATAAAACAGGTTTTTATTTTCAGGATAATATTCCAGTGCCGCCTTAAAACAGTCCAAGGCCTTTTTGTACATTTTTTGGTCCATATACCGCGAACCTAAAATCTTATACCAAATACCGATCCTGTTTTCGGCAACCATAATATCGCTTACGCGCTTTTCGTATTTTCTAATCGCCTCTTTTAATTCCGCCTCGCTTGTAGGACGGCTGACGCCTTCTTCAAGTTCCTGCATTCTTTTTATGTACGATGTGTTATTGCACGATACAAATACCATCGCAAAAAAAGAGCAAAGAACCGCTTTTTTAAAAAAATCGAAACCTTTTTTTTGCGGCCTGCAAACCAAACCATTGCTTTTCATTATCCACCTCTACTTTTATCAAAAAACGTATTGTGATACATTTCAAGCGACTTATCCTCAATGTGAGTATAAATCTGCGTAGTCGAAATATCCGAATGCCCCAAAAGACACTGTACCGAACGCAAGTCGGCGCCGCCTGCAAGCAGATGCGTTGCATAAGAATGACGGAGCGTATGCACCTTTGTTTCTATTCCGCACAAATCGGAAAGCTCATTCATTCTTTTCCAAATACCCTTGCGCGTCAGTGCACTTCCGCGGTTATTCAAAAAAACAGAACCGGAAACAAGCGTGTTTTCGGAATGTTTCGATTTGAGCAAAACACAGCGCGCCTCTTCCATATAGCGTTTCAGCCAATACTTTGCGGCGCTTCCGAATGGAACGATCCGCTCCTTGTTTCCCTTCCCCGTAACCTTGATTAGGTTTTCGTTATAAAAAATATCGTCAAGCTTCAAATTTACGATTTCGCTTACGCGCAAACCCGCCGAATAAATAAGCTCAAACAACGCCCGATCGCGGATATTGTTCGGCGTATCCAGCGGAATCGAATCCAAAAGCTTATCGATCTCCTGTGCCGATAAAACCCGCGGCAAGGTTTTTTCCCGTCGTGGCCTGTCGATGTTTTCGGCAGGGTTATCGCTTCGCACCCCTTCCATAACCAAAAAACGGAAAAAAGAATTTAAGGCGGCGATATCCTTCGCAATCGTCTTTGCCATTATCCCCGTTTTGGCGCGGTTCGAAATAAACCCGATACAATCTTCTTCGGTAGCATTTTCGATCAGACGGCCGGGCGTCTGCTCCTGCAATAAATGCAGTGTATTTATGTACGTTTGAGCAGTCGCTTTCGAATGAGATTCTGCAGAAATTAAAAATCCGTAAAACGCCCGAAGCTGTATTTTCGTCAGTTTATGTTCCTCCCGCCGTGTTTTTATTCTTATTTTTTTCCGCTTCTGTAATAAGTCGGAATTTCCAAATCGGTACCGTCCGCAGGAACGCCGACATTAAAAAGAGAGCGCTGGTCTATGAGCTCCGCTTCCACAGGTTCATAGTTTTTGTAGCCCTCATTCGTCTTATTGTTCCGTAAACCAAGCCCCGTTACCACCGGCGGTTTTGTCTTCGTCATCGAGGACCATTGATTGGCAGTAATAAACGAATTAACCTGCCTGTTCGAAGAATCGTCTTTGTGATCTTCTTTTTTAGAAGCCGTCTTTACTTCTTCAAACATTTCGCCTGACGGGAAGCCCGTTGCAATCAATGTTACGCTAATACTGTCGCCCATAGAAGGATCGACGGTCGTACCGAAACAGGTAAATACATCGGGATCTGCATTTGCGGTGATAATGCTCATTATCTCTTCGACCTCACTCATCGACAGGTCTTCGTTGCCGCAGATATTGACCAATAATTTTTTAGCGCCTTCGACCTGCGAATCTTCCAAGAGCGGATTGTTGATAGCGTTTGTCGCAGCGTCCACGGCACGGTTTTGCCCCTGTCCGACACCAACGCCCATGTGTGCATTGCCTTGTGCGCGCATTGCCGATTTTACGTCGGCCAAGTCAACGTTGACCTCGCCGGGACGGTAAATCAGATCGGAAATACCCTGAACAGCCTGCCGCAAAACATCGTCGGCCTTTTTAAAGGCCTCAATAACCGGCGTCCTCGGTTCCACCAGCTTTAAAAGGTGCTGGTTCGGAATGATGATGACCGCGTCGACTGAATCTTTCAATTTTTTTATACCGTCTTCAGCCAGCTTCATTCTCATCTTGCCCTCGAAGTTAAAGGGTTTTGTAACAACGGCGACGGTCAAAACGCCCTGCTCTTTTGCGATTTCCGCAATGATGGGAGCGGAGCCCGTTCCCGTACCGCCGCCCATTCCAGCCGTTATAAACAGCATATCGGAGCCGCGGATCGCATTTGCAATAGCCTCGCGGTCTTCAAGGGCAGCCTTTTCGCCGACCTCGGGGTTTCCGCCCGCACCCAGACCGCCTGTCAGCTTTGAGCCGATCGGCAGCTTTACGGGCGCCTTGGAATAGCTTAACGCCTGCAAGTCCGTGTTGGCGACGATAAAATCGACATAGCGCATATCGCTCGTCATCATCCTGTTTACGGCATTTGAACCGCCGCCGCCTGCACCGATAACCTTAATAACGGCCGGCGTACCCTGTTTAACCTCATTGGGTTCTATAACTTCATAATTCATTCCCATACAGTCCCTCCCGAATGAAATGATCATTAAAACAATTCTTTTAAAAAGCTTCTTACTTTTTTCAACATCGAACCCGATTCGCCGCCCTTAACCGGTACCGCCGATTGCACCTGCTTTCGGCTGTCGTATACGTTTAAAATCAAACCCATAACCGCAGCAAATTCGGGACTTCTATATTCCCCTGTAAGCCCCCCGATCGTCGAAGGAACCCCCAGCCTGACGGACGGCATATCGAAAATTTCGGCTGCCAGCTCCGCCGTCCCGTTTAACAAGGCACCGCCGCCGCATAAGACCACAGACCCCTTTAGCGGCCTGCCGTCAGTAACGGAGTACACCTTGTTTTTGATAATAGCGAATAGTTCGGCCATACGCAGCTGAAGTACCTCGCATATTTCCGATTTTAAGATTTCCTTAGGCCCCATACCTCCCATCGCAGGCAGTATCGTCGACTCGTTTTCTTCTATAAAACCGGGCCAACAACAGCCTTCGAAAATTTTTATTTTTTCGGCCGCGTCAAAGGGAACCCCCTTAACCACCGCCAGATCGTTTGTAACCTGAATACCGCCGACCGGAATTGAAGAAGTCATAATAGGAGCCCCGTCCTGCATAAGCACGATATCCGTCGTACCCGCCCCAATATCGATCAGCACCGACCCGGTTTCCTGTTCATCCTTCGTCATAACGGCCTTTACATCGGCAAGCCCGTGGTATATCAAATTCTCCACTTGCAAGTCAGCCCTATTCACACACAGAATAATATTTTTGATGGAGGTTACCGCCCCCGTGATGATATGCACATCGGCTTCAAGCCTGACCCCGATCATATTAAGCGGGTCTTTAATACAGTGCTGTCTGTCAACCGTATAGGTTTGCGGAATGACGTGGATAATCTCCCGATCAATCGGAATAACTACCGCCTTTGCCGACTCGATAACACTATCTATATCGCTTTGAGAAATTTCCTTATTGGTGCGTCCCTTATCGGAGATGGGAAAAACGCCGCGGGAATTAAAACCCTCGATGTGAGAGCCGCCCAAACCGATGGTACAATGGTCGATATCCAGACCCGACATCATTTCGGCCGCCTCAATCGCGCCGTGTATCCCGCTTACGGTGCTTTCAATATTCGTTACCGAACCTTTCCGCATACCGTTAGAAGAGCTTTTCCCAATACCGACAACCTGCAAACCGCCGTCTTCAAGCCGTTCGGCAACCACAACCCTGATATTCTTCGTACCGATATCCAAGCCGACAATTACATCATCATTCACTTGAAGTCCCTCTCTTTTTGTACACGGCGTTGGTACCCCGAATATCTATCTCTGAAATTTCGCTGTCCATCCCCAAATCGCGGACAACATCTACAAGCAGCATCATATAGCGAAGCCCGTCTTCGGTGAGAACCCTGTCGGTTATAATCGAAAGCTGACTGCGAATCGGGTACACGATTAAATCGTATCCGCCGTACCGTTTTTCGCGTATCTTAATTTCCGAAATTTCGTTCAGTAAAAGCGGCTGTTTTTTTTGCAAAAGATCCAGCCCCATAAAAAATGCGGATAACTGACTGCTTATCTGCATACCGGCCCGCGGATTATTAAAAATAAGACCGCCGATAACCGGCAAATTTTTCGGTATCGAAGGATTCCCGATCCTAAACACTACGCCCGTATTATCGATCTCCATCGGAACCGTCCGCCCCCGTATTTCGGTAAAAGCGACGGCAACAGGCTTTCTCTCCGTTATCTTTATCAAGACCTTATCGGGAAACTTCTTTTCGACGGTAGCCGATGCGATAAGCGGGTTTAACACAAGATTTTTTGAAACGGCAGAAGAATTAACGGCAAGCCAGCGCGTATTATCCGTAATCCCGGCAATCCGCTTAATCTCCAAAGATGTCAACTCACTTCCGCCTGAAATAATAATATTCGCATTTGAACGTGCAGGCAAAATCAAAACGTAAAAAATAATCTCCGCCGCCAGTACCGTCAAAAAAAGCACAATCAGCGCCTTAATAATCAGGGATTTAATCCGGCTTTTGGAAGGAGCTTGCAAAATACGGTTTTGTTCACGGGAAAGAGGATCGGCATAGCCTTGCTCTTTCCACGAATATAAGATGTCTGCCATTTAACTTTCCCTTTTTTCCGTATAACCGGACGCATTCAAAATTAATCCGCACAAACAAAAAGTAACAACCAGAGATGAACCGCCCGACGAAAAAAACGGAAGAGGAATACCGGTCGTAGGTATGAGCTTGGATACGACAGCGCAATTTAACAGCGACTGAACCAAAATACTGGTCGTAGCCCCGAAAGCGACATAGGCGCCGAAGCGGTCCTTGCACGTAAAAGCGATTTTATACCCCAAAAACGCAAAGAGAAGGAGGATCGCGATATAACAAACAACGCCTATAAAGCCCATTTCTTCAGCCCACACCACAAAAATAAAATCGGAATATATTTCCGGAACACTCGCAATTTTTCTAACCCCGTTTCCAAGGCCGCGCCCCCACACACCGCCGCTTGTAAGCGCATTTAAAGAACCGGTAATCTGAAAACCGGAATTAAGCGGATCCCTTCCCGGATCCAAAAAAATCAGTACCCGCTCCATTCGGTATTCCTTCGTTACAACCATCAAAACCAAAATAGGAATAACGCAGATAAGTCCTTTTAAAAACCATTGCAGCGGAATACCGGCGGCAAAAAACATCGAAAGCGAAACAAAGAGTATGAAAATTGAAGAAGAAAAATCGTTTCCCAGATAAATAAGCAAAACGAACAAGGCCGTCATAAGAAACGGCGGAAAAATCGAAATTAACGGTTCGTTGTATTTTTCGTTCTTTTTATCGAAAAAATTAGCCAAAAAGATAATCATTATTATTTTGACGGCCTCGGACGGCTGAAATTTAAAACCGGCAATGTTTATCCAGCGCACCGCACCGTTTCTCGTTTCACCGATCCCCGGCACAAAGGGCAGAACGCAAATAACCAAACTGACTATCGTAATAACCGGCAGCGCCTTTCTCAGTTTGGAAAAGTCGGTAAAAACAAAAAATAACATTGCCGCAAGACCGATAAGAAAATGCCGTATCTGCCGCACAACAAAATACAGATGATTATCGAAGAGACGCTGCGCATAATAGGTCGAACCCGAATACAGGGTCGCAAATCCGAGGCCGAACATTAAAAGCACCATCATCGCAAACACAAAATCGTATTTTTCCGG
Organism: uncultured Treponema sp.; assembly: GCA_963540475.1. Lineage (GTDB taxonomy): Bacteria > Spirochaetota > Spirochaetia > Treponematales > Treponemataceae > Treponema_B. Next base: position 11,928 of record CAUTPO010000038.1, read on the forward strand.
ATCGATATTTTTTTTAACGGTAATGTATTTACTCATTTGCTTCAACCTCTTTTTTTAATACGGACTCAAAGCGTTCAAGCTCCAGCCCCCGAGAACCTTTCAACAAAACAAAATCGCCGGTGTGTACGGTGCGTTTCAGCATAGCCGCCAGCGCGTCCACCTCGCAGGTCTTAAAAACAAAAACTTTTTTTTCGTTTTTTCCGCCCGCAGCCTCATCAAAGGCCGCCGCCATCTCGTCTCCGAATAAATACACAAAATCGGCATCGGAAGATACAACCGCGCGGCAAATTTCTTTATGACTCGCCGCCGATTCCGCCCCCAATTCCAGCATGGAACCGAGTACATAGTGCTTCCGCCCGTCCGTTTTTACCGAAGCACAAAAATCGACGGCAGCCTTTACGGATTCGGGGTTTGCGTTATAACAATCCATAAACACCGTAACAGCCCCGCTTACGATCTGCGACCGGCCGAACAGGGGGCGGACAGCCTCCAACCCCGCCTTGATCTCAGCAGCGGAAAACCCCTTCCGCTCAGCCAAGGCAATACAGGCAAGCGCATTTTGCACATTATGTTTTCCGGGAAGCGGAAAACGCACCGCAGCACCCTTGTATGTTATCTTCGTTCCGCTAAGGCCCTCATCTTCGATACCCTCGACTGACGGCAGGTTTTTTTGCGAATACTCATAAACCGCCCCATGCGGAACATCTTTTAAAAAATCCGTATAATCGTCTTCGGGAACAAACCCGATACAACCATCGGTAAATTCGGAAAAAATTTGTTTTTTTTCCTCAGCTATAGCCCGTTTCGAACCGAGAATTCCGATATGGGCAGAACCTATATTTGTGATAATTGCGGCGTTTGGTAAAAGCACCCTCGTTATTTCCGCAATTTCACCGCGCCTATTCATACCAAGCTCGAAAATACCCGCCTCATGCTCAGGCCGCACGGAAAACACCGAAAGAGGTAATCCCGTTTCCGAATTCAAATTCCCCGCACTGCATACAGTCTTATACTTTTGAGAAAAAATCGAAGCTAAAATCTCTTTTGTCGTCGTTTTGCCGCTCGAACCCGTAATCCCGACCTTATACAGGTTCGGGAATTCGGCCAAATACCGTGCAGCAGCCGACTGTAAGGCACGCAGATTATCCTTAACGGTTACACAGCATGAGCGGTACTCCCTGCACAGCTTTTCTACAACAGTCTCATTTTTTTTCTCTTCGATAAATGCATAATCGGCAAAAAAACAGCACGCTCCGTTTTTCAAAGCAGCTTCGATATATTCATGCCCGTCACGATTTTCCCCGCGCAAAGGAACGAAAAGCGAGCCGGACACGGCATTTCTGCTGTCGGTTACGACCGACGAAAAAGCGTGATCGGCCGTAAAGTCGAACGGGATCGATCCGTCCGCACTCTCCGCAAGATCCTTAAACGGCATGAGAATATACGTATGTGCACCGCCTGAACGGAAATCACCCACCTCTTCGCTCCTTCGATATTTCTATCCGCAAAATTTCTGCCGACAAGGCCTTACGCATTCCCAGTTCTTCAACGGCAATCTTTTCTATTCTTTCAGGCTTCGACAAAATCGAAATTCCCGATATTTTGCGCTTATTTTCTTCTATAAGCTTAAACTGTTCTCTATCGTAATCCCTTATTTCCCGTTCGACGCTTACATACCGTGAAGATTGAAGCACGACGGCAAACAATAAAAGAGGAATCAACAATGTTAAAGCAACGGCGCTTAATTTTTTCATACTTTCAATCTTCTCCGCATTTGCGTATAACCCGCAACCGGGCACTGCGCGACGGAGGGTTCTCCTTAACTTCGTTTTCGCACGCCTTTACGGCCTTTTTGTTCACAAGAACAGCCCGAGCCCTCCCCCCGCATTTACATATCGGCATATTCGCAGGACAGGTACAGTTTTTAGCCAAATCCCTAAAATACCCCTTTACAATCCGGTCTTCAAGCGAATGAAAGGTAATAACCCCCAGCCGCCCGTCGGGAGCGAGCACTTTAAAAGCCGCCTCCAAAAGAAACGGAAGCCGCTTTAGCTCACCGTTTACCGCAATCCGCAACGCCTGAAACGTCTTCGTTGCAGGATGCAGCTTTCCGTGCCTGTATGAACCCGGAACGGCATCGTAAACGCAATCCGCAAGCTCCTTAGCCGTTTCAAACACTGAAAGCACCCGCTTTTCCGCTATTTTTGCCGCGATTCTTCGCGAATACCGCTCTTCGCCGTACCCGAAAATCAAATCGGCCAAGGCCTTTTCGGAATACGTATTTACAATATCTGCGGCGCTTTCTTTTAATGCCGAATTCAAACGCATATCGAGCGCCTCGTCAGCACTAAAAGAAAACCCCCTGCCCGACTTTGTATAATGAAAAACCGAAATACCCAAGTCCAGCAGTATCAGATTCGGAGCCCTTAAATCGGCCGGATAATCGTTAAAAAAATCGTCCGACCAACTCGAAACAAAACGCACACGGTCTAAAAATCCTGCAAGCCGCTCCTTCGCGGCTGCCTGAATAACGGGATCGGCGTCAACCCCTATAACCTCCAACTGCGGATAAACCGTCAAAAACGCTTCCGTATGCCCGCCTTCTCCCAATGTTCCGTCTACAAACAGATTATCAAAACGGCACGGCCTTAACAGCTCAAGACATTCGCTCAGCAATACGGGTTTATGTACGGCCGTCATACAATCACACACCCAAGGCTTCCAAGGCCTTTGCAAAATCCCGTTCGCTGTCTGCCAAATATCTTTCGTATTTTTGTACGTCCCATAACTCAAAATAGGTATACTGCCCCAAAATAATGCAATCCTTTTCCAGTCCCGCATACTCGCGCAAACTTTGAGGTATCGAGATTCGTCCTGTTTTATCTATTTCCGTTTCCTGTTCGGTCAAACGCCTCAACACGGCGCGGGAGCCGGCCTGCGACAAAGAAGCGGACTTCTTTATCTTCTCCGAAAATTTACCCCATTCTTCGGGCGGAAAAAGCCATAAACAATTATCCATCCCCCTGGTTATGACCAAACGGTTTTCGGGTAAAGCGGTACGGGCCTTTACAGGAAACATAATTCTTCCTTTTTCGTCGATAGTGTTCCTATATTCGCCTATAATTCCATTATTATCCACTTTTTTTTACCTTTTACCACTTTTTACCACTTGTTGTATTGTAGCTGAAATTTACGGAATGTCAAGCCCTTTTACAAAAAAAATAAAAAAACTTACATTTTTTTTATTATGTTTATAGAAGATTATGCGCGTATTCTTCGATCTCATATTGAAAAAAGTACGGATATGTATATAATTGCGCTCCGGGAATTTATTAAACCTGTTTAGAAACTTCAGTTTTAAAGCCGATTACCTTGAATATATCTTATAAAAATACGATACTTATAATAGACTGCGATGTTTGTAATACAATAAGATGATAGTACATATTAAGCCGCAGCGTTTCCTGTGCATCGTCTAAAATCTGCGGTGCAGTCGGAAACTTTAGTTTCGAAGCAGCTTACCTTGAAATACGATGTTCAAAATCGTGCTGCCTTGTGCAATTTTGAACATCGTATACCTGTTCGATAACAAACTTATCGAACAGGTATAATGTACAAGTATGTACATTCTTTTCAGCGGGGAGCACCGATCCCCTTAAAAAACACTTTATTTGGAGGTCTTTATGACAAAATTAAAAACGTCTTTTTTATACGCTTTGATATTTGCAGTGCTCTTTACAGCGGCAGCGTGCAAACAGTCAGCGGGCTCAAGCGGCGGGGGCGGCGGATATACCCCCGTTCCTTATGAATTTGCGGCGGTTCCTGCCGGTGTCATTCCCGGTAAACCTGACCCTACATACCCCATGCCCGGAGCACAGCCCTTTTACAAGGGCGTATTTATTGCAGGGCGCACGGTAACTTTAAGCGCCTATAGCATCGGCAAGACGGAGGTTACGTATAATCTTTGGAGAGACGTGTACGATTGGGCGGTGCAGCCCGAAAACGGGTATAGGTTTGCCAATGCGGGACAGGCGGGCAGCAGCACAAGCGGAAGCGGCAGTGAGCCGGTAACAAAGGTAACCTGGAATGACTGCATTATTTGGTGCAATGCATACACCCACAAAATGAAGGGTGAAGCCGAATGCGTATACCGAAAAAGCAGCAGCGACAGCACCGTCTTAAAAAACGCAACCGATACGGCCGCATGCAACGCAGCCCATGCCGATATGGCTAAAAAAGGCTTCCGCCTGCCCACCGAAGCCGAGTGGGAATACGCCGCCCGTTGGGAAAACGACCACACAAATGCCGAACAATACGGAAGCGTATGGCTTACCAAACTGAACAGTGCAAGCGGCGCAAAAGATAAATGGGATACGAACGAAACAAAAGAAGTTGCATGGTATTCCGCTAATTCGGGAAGTAAAACCCATACAGCAGCACAAAAACGGGCGAATGCTCTGGGCTTATACGACATGAGCGGGAATGCCTATGAGTGGTGCTGGGATCGACATGGCGCGATAACGGCCGGTAGCGAAACGGATCCGCAAGGCGCTTCTTCGGGTCCTAACCGTGTTAAACGCGGCGGCCGTTACTCCGACAATGCGGACGGCTGCACGGTAGGCTCTCGGGGCAACGGCAACCCCGGCGGCACCAGCGACAACACGCAAGGCTTTCGTCTGGTCTGCCGGCCCTAATCCGAAGCGGACGTACTTCATGGAGTGAACGGAGCACCCTTATAGGTGTGAACAGCCTACCATTACCGTG
>CAUTPO010000039.1:0-16038 GCA_963540475.1 uncultured Treponema sp.
GCATTTATAACGGGCTTGTTTAATGCAATGTATGATGAATTACCGGCACCGAAAGCGAAAAAAAGAAAAACTAATTAAAAAAACAAGTATAGGAAACCGTATCTATTATCCGCAAGACACTACAATACGCTGCAAGGAAAACCTCTACCGTAAATGCATCTTGTATGCTGACGAGCTTATATCGAAAACTTTTGTTTCATTTGGGTGAAAATATTTGCGATGCGTTCTTCCTCGGCGGACTGATCGGGCTCGTGGTATTGTACCAGATCTGCGGGGATTTCTTCCAAAAAGGGAGACGGACAGCCCTCGCATACGCCGCCTTGTTTCCGCCGCATTCTACAGCTGGTAATAAAAAGTTTTTGACGGGCACGGGTTATTGCTACATAAAAAAGCCTGCGCTCTTCTTCGACATCACCGCCGTTTTCTTCGATACTTCTCGCATGGGGAATAAGTCCCTCTTCCGCACCGGCAATAAACACAACGGGAAATTCCAGTCCCTTTGACGCATGAATAGTCATAATATTTACCTCACCCTTATCTTCTTCGGCATCATCCCGCGTTAAAAGGGTAATTCTGTTTAAATAATCGTACAAGCCCGCACCCCAATTATCAGGGTTATTTTCCCACGAATCGATCGACTGCAAAAAGTGTTCTATGTTCATCATTTTAAATTGTGCGGCTTTTTCACTTTTTTGATATTCGGTAAGAAGGTACCCGTTATAATCGATATGGTCGATCAGCTTGCGTACCTTTTGAGAAAGCCCCTTCCCCGATAAAAGAAGAGAGCGGTATTCGCTTATCATATCCGCAAATTCCTGCACGTCGGCAAGGCCTTTGCCGCGCATATCGTCAACAGGGTTTTCCAAAAGAAGAGCAATCGCCGTACGGATCGAGCATTTATTTTCAGTGGCAATATTCGATAAAATCTCTATCGTTTTTTTGCCGATACCGCGCCGCGGCGTATTTATAATGCGCAAGAGATTTACATCGTCATCGGGATTTGCAATAACCCGTAGATAACTGATAATGTCTTTTATTTCTTTTCGCTGAAAAAAGCCCGTACCCCCCGACATTTTATACGGAATGTTTACATCCAAAAAAGCTTCTTCGAGGGCACGGCTTAAGGTGTTGGCTCTTATCAAAACACCGAAATCGGAATACTTAAACCCCTCCCTTTCTTTTAAACTTAAAATCATATCCGCAATAAAGTCGGCTTCAGCAGCTTCGTTTTCGGGAATAAAAATTTCGATGGGGCGGCCTGAGTCCTTTTCCGACCAGAGAGCTTTTTCTTTTCGGTTTATGTTATGAGAAATAACGCCGTTTGCCGCCGCAAGAATTGTACCGGTGGAACGGTAATTTTGTTCCAATTTTATTTCTTTTAAACCGGGAAAGTCTTTTTCAAAGTTTTTGATGTTTTCAAAACTAGCTCCGCGCCAAGAATAAATAGACTGATCATCATCACCGACGACACAGACATTTTCACCTGCAATCATTTTCATAAAATTATATTGCTGGGTACTCGTATCCTGAAATTCGTCAACCATTATATAGCGGTATCTTTCTTTATATTCGGCAAGAACCTCAGGACATTCTTTAAAAATTTTTATCGGCAGCATAATCAGATCATCAAAATCGACAGCATTATAAATTTTTAAATTTTCCTGATACTCTTTATACAGCTCCCGATACGAGCTGTGTTCATCCATCCAGTCCTTACGGCCCATTTTAATGTTGGAAAAAAGAACACCTGTTTTATACACATCCAAAGCATCGGCGGAAAATTTAAGCTCCCTACCGCAGTCTTTTATAAGCTGATTTCTGTCGGTTTCGTCGTAAATACTAAAGTTTGAACGCCAGCCGATTTTTTCGATATGGGCACGCAAAACCTTAACACCGAATGCGTGAAAGGTACTGACGGTAAGGTTTTGCAGCTTTTTGCCGGTAAGATCCTTTATGCGCTCTTCCATTTCGCGGGCGGCCTTGTTGGTAAAGGTCAAAGCCAAAATCTGCGATTGGGGAATACCCCTCTCCAACATATAGGCAATTCTAAAAGTGATGACGCGGGTTTTTCCCGAACCAGCCCCTGCGATAATTAACACGGGACCTTCAACAGTCGTTACGGCCTTGTATTGTTCAGGATTAAGGCCTTCAGTAAATTCGTTCATAAGGAATGTGATTATAGCAAAAACCGGGAAAACATTCTATAATCGCAAAGTTGCAAGACAGAGGCAACACAGTCAGGTAGAACCGCACAGCTTACTATCGTGCCGTAAACGGTAGATTATAAACAACAGAGCAATTAAAAAAGCGGCATCCATACGCTATGATTTTAGGATTCGATGGGTTCGATATCCCATTGACGGTACAAAAGTTTTAAAAAAGAATTCATAATATATTCACCGCCTGCAATTGTGTAGTGAACTCCGTCATCACGCATCAGCTTTATTCTTTTCCCGTCCGGAGTTTTGACAATATCGGAATAAGGGGCACCTTTTCCGGGAGCTTCGGAACTCAAAGAAAATTTAATGAGATTAACATTTTTGTATTCGGAAAAAACCTTCGTCTGTACTCTTTCTATGTATGAAAGTTCTTCGTTATACGATTTATTACGTACGACCGGCATACCGAACCAATATACTTTTTTCGTATTTTTCAACATCACATTCAAATGCCTTTTTATTTTTTCGCTGTAGGCAGCTTCCCATTTCGGTGTTTCCTTGACAAGGGCCTTTCCTTCGGAAGTATAAAAATTTTGATAATCGTTCATACCCAAAAAAATACCGACCGCATCGAAGGGGGTATCTTTGTTCTGCTGAAAAACATTTTCAAGTTTTTTAACCCAATTATAATAATCACTTCTGATAAATCCCGAAGAATGAATCGATATTTCGGTAATGTGTATTGCCCCGTCTTTTCCCGTAAGCCGCATAAACCCGCCTGCAATACTTCTCATCTGGGAATCTCCGATCATCAAAATTCTAAACGGCTTTTCAGGCGTATATGTATATATATGAGCCTTGGGGGCAGGCATATCCCGGCTATCTTCCACAAGATCCGTTTCAGGCGGGGATTCGCGAGGTTCTTCTTCAGGCAGACCATCATTTTTAGGAGCGGCAGGTGTATCGTTTGCGGCGGAAAGTTCGGCTTTTTCATTTTCGGATAGAACGGCATCGGCGTCTTTTTTTTCGCTGTTCGAAACGGTAAGAGGGGCTTCCTCAATTTCCGCAGCCTTTGCGGCAGCGTTTTCACCTGCAAAACCGCCGCTTTCGGGCCGGTTGTTTTTTGCCTCGGGTTTTATGGTTTCGGACTTGGCGTCTTTAAAAGATTCATATTTTTTATTCTCGGCAAACTTTTTTTCTTCGCCCTTCCTCTGCCTAAGTTCGTGTGCACCCGCCGTTTTCCCGCTTTTCGTTACGGCCGTTTTTTCTTTTTTAAACACGGGTCCCGTTTTTTCTAAAACGGACGCATCCTCTTTCGATAGAGGAGCTGCATCTTCCGTACTCTCCGGTTTCTCCGCTTCTGCAACCTTGTAATAAAAGTCGTCCCAACCGTTTTCTTTTTCAAGGCCTGCCAGATACAAAAATGCAGTTCTGAGTTTGGGAACGGCGCCCTCCGTTTTGCTTTTTGAAGCCATATCCGAAACCGGCTTTACCGCAGCAATAAACAGTTCCGAAAGATACTTATTGTCTATTTTTAACGAAAAACTTTCCAAGGTTTTACCCAATACCAAACCGATAAAAAACAGACAAAAAATAAAAAAGAGCAAGGCCTGATTTGCAGAATAATATCCCGCGCCTCTTTTTCCGAAAAACCTGTATACCGTTACGTTTATGATTTTTTTTAAAACATTCATCTTCGGCCCTGCCCTTTTAAAAATTAAAATAGATAAAAGAGGGAATGCCTGAGGTAGAAACGGCATACATACATACAATAAAAGCAGAGGTAAAAAGAGCCTTTACCGCAATGGGCAGGCATTTATATATTTCCAATGCCCTGTTTCTCAAATTAACCGAAGGGGCCTGCAATAAAAGGCCTGCAAAAAACACGACTAGGATAAACGGAGTTATGACGGTAAAAGGCTGTGTTATATTTTTTAACGAAACAAGGTACAGTTGCAGTTCGGAAAGAGAAGGAGAGAAAAAAATCAGCCAGCTCACATTTACAAACATAAAAACAAACAACATCTTAATCAGGGAAACAAGTCCCGTATTTTTTTTGCAGGCAGCTGCCCTACCCGTCTTTTCATAGGCGGTTTTGCTGCGCCGACCGGTCTTGTGTTTTTGTTTTTCATAAAATATCTTTTCGATGACAAGCAGCAGCCCCTGTGCTGCCCCCCAGATAATAAAGGTAATTTTTCCGCCATGCCAAAGCCCCGCCATAAGCATCGTAAAAAAAACTGCAAACAAGGTCCTTTTTAAGCCGAAGCGGGAACCGCCCAGCCCGAAGTAAAGATAGTCTCTCAGCCATGAAGAAAAACTGATATGCCATCTTCTCCAAAATTCGCTGACCGATTTTGAAATATACGGGCGGTCAAAATTGGCGCGGGTTTTAAAACCTAAAAGCAAGGCAATGCCTATCGACATATCACTGTAACCGGAAAAATCGGCATAAATAATTATGGTATAACACAGCATTCCAAAAAGCAATTCCCATGTATTATAAAAAGAGGGATTGGAAAATATTTTATCCGTAACCAAAATGGTAAGAAAATTGGAAATAACCGTCTTTTTATATAAGCCGCTCATAATAAGGAGTACCGCCCGATCCAGTTCTATCGGCCGCGAATTTTTATCGGCATCGCAGTTTAAGGTTTTCGGTAATTCTTTAAAAAAATCCTCTGCTTGTACAATCGGACCGGAAGTTAATTGCGGGAAAAACGACACATACAGTAAAAGATCCCACAGGGATTTTACGTGCCGCATCTTGCACAGATAAATATCGAAAATATAACTCATACATTTAAACGTATAATAAGAAACACCTATCGGCAGTAAAATACTCAAGGCCCTAAGGTGCGTCAAAAAGGCAGAACCGTTATACATATCGGGAAAAAATCCGTTAAAAAAAGAAAGGAGCCCATATAGGTATTTAAAGAAACAAAGATACAATACGTTTAATACGGTTATAATGATAAATATACATCTGCGCGGTTTGTAGTTTTTTTCTTTTTCGAGTAAAAAACCGTAAAAATAGTTCACGATCGAAAGCGCAAAAAGCAGAATACAAAAACGCCAATTCCAAAACGCATAAAAGACATAAGAGGCCGATACCAAAAGAATTTTACGCTGTCTTTCTTTACGGAAAATATACCAATACAGAACAAACAGTACGCCGAAAAAAGAGGCAAAAGAAAGCGTGGAAAAAAACATTTTTGTTTTAAAAATCGCTTACGGGAATGTAACCGGTTTGTTTGCCATCTTTCTTTGAATTTCCGCTGCACGTGCCGGCGGCATTAAGGAAAACCAAAACGAAACGCTGGACTGGGCTCCCTCGGATTGGGCAATACCCTCAGCCGCGCGCAAAACATCGATAATATCCTGATCGTCCATTTCCAATAAATTGGCAACAGCTTTTTCGGGCCGCATACCGTTCATATATTGCGCTATTTGCAGGATATTCGCCTTTCTGTCATCGGTTTCTACCAGCATCAAATTAAAGTTCCGCTCTTTTTCTTCTATGGAGCTGCGCCGGTCTTCAAGCTCTTCGGAAACCTGCTTGTTTTCTTTTTCTTTCAGTTTGACGTCTTCTTCCCGTTTGTCCAGTTCCTGAGAACGCACTTCAAGGGCTAAAAGCCGTTTTTCGTAACGGTCGTTATCGAGGTTAGCCGGCAGATTACCGCCCGTCGTTCCCACGCCGACAGGAGTTTGCAAGCCGAATAGCGAATAAATCGGGGCAAACATACCGCGCGTATTGACAAGCCCCAAATAATCGAACCATAAAAGTCCGCCGAAGCTGAGCAATATAATCAAAATAATAAGAACCAAGATCCGTCCCAAATAACCTTTACTTCTCAATTTTTTCCTCCGTCATATAAAACTTCACTATGTAAAAACGGCTTAAAACGGCCTTCAAAGCCTTAAAAAATCAGAAAGCATTTTAAAAAGCCCGTTATTTTTTAAAATTCCTATGTACTATTATCGGAACAATTTAATGACTGTATAAGTATTTAAAATATTCCATATCGGTCGAAAGAACCTTTTCCGTCTGCGGTAACGAATTCCCATAAATTTCGATACTTTTCCAAAAACTGTAAAACTCAGGCGCCTTACCGTAGGCATTTGCATAAATGGAAGTCGCCCGCGCATCCGCCTCGCCCTTGACCTTTTCCGATTCGGAATAGGCCTTTGAAAAAATCGTCTTTTTTTCGTTTTCGAGTTTTCCAAGCCATTCGGCCTTTTTTCCTTCTCCCGTAGAGCGGAACGTCTGCGCAATCTGGTTTCTATCCTTGATCATTCTGTTAAAAACCGAGTTTTGCAGCTCGTCGGAATATTTTATCTGTTTGAAGATAACGTCTATTACCTCAAGCCCGAATTCTCCGAGCTGGCTGTTTGCCTTTTTCAGAATCTCTTGAGCCAGAATTTCACGGCCCTTATCGATTTCGCTAAAAACGGTTTTTTCGTTCGTAATATTATCGAGTTTTAGCTCGGCATCTTCAATGTTAAATTGTTCTTCGTGGGTGCTCTCGTTGATAATATTGGAACTGCGCACCACATTGTCGATACTGTTAATGGTGATAATGTCGCGTACCGAAGAATCGACAATGTCGGAAAGCCTGGAAAAAGCCGTTCCGTATGTTACCAGCGATTCGTAAAATTTGCGTACATCCGTAATGCGCCAGCGGCTTGTCGTATTTACGACCACGTATTGTTTTTCTTTTGTAAGAATTTTTTGGGGATCGCCGTCGATTCTCAATAGCTTTGCCGTGTATTTGTGCACGGTATGCAGCATAGGGATTTTAAAATGAAGCCCCGCCACCGTTTCCGTTTTTACGACCCTGCCCAGCTGCGTAATAATGACCGTCTCTCCCTCGTTTAAAACATAAAACGGATTAAAGATGATGCAGGCGGCAACGAGCAGTATGAGCGGAATGCCGAATTTTAAGCCCGTACCGGCAGTTTTTTTTGCGGACTGCGCTTTGTTGTCGCCCGTCCCTTCAAATTCCGAATTTTCGTGATTATACATAGCCATTCTCCCATTTTAAAGTTTTACGGTTTTATGTTTTTAACCGAATGTTTTTGCACGGATATCGTTCCTGCGAAGACCAAGGTCTTTGAAGGAATTACCTGCCCTTGTTTAGATCCTTAAGCGGCAAAAAGTTCTTCAAATTTTTATCGACAATGATAAGGTTTTCGTTGTTTTCAAAGACCTTATCAAGGGTTTCAAGGTAGAGCCTGCGCCGCGTAATATCGGGAGCCTTTACGTACTCGCTATACACTGCGTTAAAGCGGGCGACATCGCCTTCCGCCTTATTAATCCGCTCGGACGCATAACCGCGAGCTTCTTGAATCATCTTATCGGCCTCGCCCTTTGCCTTGGGTATTTCCCTGTTATAGGCTTCCTTTCCTTCGTTTATAAGGCGGTTCATATCTTGAATGGCAATGTTTACGTCTTCAAAGGCGGCCTGTACCTCGTACGGGGGTACAACGTTTTGCAGCTGCACGGAAGAAACCGAAATACCCAAACCGAGCTGGGCATATTTTTCGTTCATCAGTTCCTTGGACATATTCTGAATATTGTCCCGTTCCGGCCCGATTATGTCCATAATGGCTCGGTCGCCGACAAGGCTGTTGACCACGGACTTGGAAACGTCGCGGACGGTTTTGATGCGTTCGGAATTTTCCACGTTAAAAAGCCAGGCCTTGGGATCCACTATCTTATATTGGACAACCCATTCCACGTTTATAATGTTCAAATCGCCGGTCAGCATCTGCGATTCACTGGTGATGGAATTTTCGTATTCACTGCGTTCGCCGGAAACGTATGTCCGAAAGCCGAATTCTTCTTTTTGAACCGTCGTAACGGGCACCTTATATACCCTGTCGGCAAAGGGAATGACGAATTGAAGCCCCGGAGTCAAGGTTCTATTGTATTTGCCGAAACGCGTTACTACCCCATTATCCGTCGTCGGGATAATCTTTACTGCGGAAAACAGCACAAAAACTGCGATAGCTGCAATGATAAGGGTCCGCAGCATACCCGCTATCCGTGCAGGGTCGGGAGTTTTTGCATTCTTTGTTTTTTTCATAATTTTTTCCTCTTATTCAATTAAACGATTAAACTAAATGATTAAAACTACAAACCGTTTTTACGCTCTCCGTTCGGCGGCCGAAAGCGCTTCTTTTTCTTTTACAAGCCTTTCAAGCCGTTCTTCCAGCTCGGCCTCTTTTTCGCGTTTGCACTTAGGACATTCGAAATGCTCGCCTTCAAGGTATCCGTGAATCGGGCAAATGGAAAAGGTCGGTGAAATGGAAAAATACGGAATGCGGTAGTTGGACGCCACGGTTTTTACGAGGTCGCGGCAGGCTTGCCAATCCTTAACTGCCTCGCCTAAAAATATGTGAAAAACCGTACCGCCGGTGTATTTGCGCTGAAGACTTTCTTGATGATCGAGGGCGTCGAACACGTCCTGCGTGTAAGCGACCGGCAGCTGGCTTGAGTTGGTATAATACGGCTCGACATCGCCTGAAGCGATAATCTCGGGGAATTGCTGCTTGTCGTGTTTGGCAAGGCGGTACGAGGTGCTTTCGGCAGGCGTCGCTTCCAAATTAAAAAGGCTGCCTGTTTCTTCTTGAAAGTCGGCAAGTTTGTTGCGCATATAAGTCAAAACCTTTTCGGCAAAGGCCTTGCCCCGCTCACTCGCTATATCTTCACCCAAAAAGTTAAGGCAGGCCTCGTTCATTCCGCAAATACCGATGGTTGAAAAATGGTTATTCAAATGCTTTAAATACCGTTTGGTGTACGGGAAAAGACCTCCTTCAAGCAGCTTTTCGATGACCTTCCGTTTGATTTGAAGACTCTGCTTTGCCGTTTCCATAAGGTAGTCCAGCCGGTCGAAATAGTTTTTTTCGGTTTTGGAAAGGTAGGCTATCTGCGGCATATTGATGGTAACGACGCCGATAGAACCTGTAAATTCGTCCGAACCGAAAAGCCCGCCGCCTCGCTTTCGCAGTTCCCTCTTATCCAGCTGAAGACGGCAGCACATCGACCGCACATCACCGGGGTTTAAATCGGAATTGATAAAGTTTTGAAAATAGGGCGTGCCGTACCGGGCGGTCATTTCAAAAAGAAGGCGGGCATTGGGACTTGACCAGTCAAAGTCTGCGGTAATGTTGTACGTCGGAATGGGATATTGAAAGCCCCGCCCTGCCGCATCACCTTCCAGCATCAGCTCTATAAAAAGGCGGTTAATCGTGTCCATTTCCTTTTGGCACTCGCCGTAGGTAAAGCCGGTTTTTTCCCCGCCGACAACGGCCTTTTTATCGGCCAAATCGGGCGGGCATACCCAGTCGAGGGTAATATTGGTAAAGGGCGCCTGTGAACCCCAGCGGCTCGGCGTATTTACGCCGTATACAAAACTTTGCAGACACTGTTTTACGCTTGCATCCGAAAGGCTGTCGGCCTTTACAAAGGGGGCCAAATACGTATCAAAGGAGCTGAACGCCTGAGCGCCGGCCCATTCATTTTGCATAATGCCTAAAAAATTGACGATTTGCTGAATCAGCGTGGAAAGATGCTTCGGCGGTTTTGAAGTAATTTTATCCGGCACGCCGCCGAGCCCCTCTTCGATCAGCTGCCGCAGCGACCAGCCGGCACAATAGCCTGAAAACATCGATAGATCGTGCAGGTGAAAGGCTGCCGTCTTATGCGCTTCGGCAATTTCGGGCGTATAAATATTTTTAAGCCAATAGTTAGCCGTAATGGTACCGGAGTTATGTAAAATAAGGCCGCCTAAAGAAAAGTTGACGTTTGCATTCTCTTTTACGCGCCAGTCGGAACGGCTTAAATACCCGTCCATAGTACTATTGATATTGAGCATAAGGCTTTCCGTGTCGCGGACAGCTTCCCGTTTTGCGCGGTATAGGATATAGGCCTTTGCGAGGGCGGCCTCTTGCTGCTCTATAAGGACCAGCTCCACGATATCTTGAATCTCTTCGATCGCGGGGATCGAGTGAGCATAACGGTTCGCCATAACCGCTTTCAGTTTTTCTTCGACCTTATCGGTCAAAAAAACGGCCTTTTTGTTATTCACCCTGCCGTCAACCGCCGAAATTGCCTTATTGATAGCAGCTTCAATCTTTTTGCGGTTATATGCCTCGATTTCTCCCGAACGCTTTACGACGGATCTGAGCACCTCAGGCTCGTCTTTGCCGCCGATGCCCAGAAAAGACTTCCATTCAGGAAACACCGTTTGACTCATCGTCATATTTTCCATATTTTCCCACCTTTCTAACTTCTATAATGAATTCGTCTAAATTACTGAATTTTTTATAAACGGAGGCAAAACGGATATAGGCAACCTTATCTATCGAATAAAGGCGCTCCAAAACCATTTCGCCCAAAACGGAACTTTCTATCTCCTTGCTTACTCCCGAAACCATCGCCGCCTGATCTTCTATTTCGGTAACGATGTTTTCTATGGCGTTTACGGAAACGGGACGTTTTTCCAAGGCCCTTTCTATGCCTTTTTCAATTTTTTTACGGTCAAACGGCTGTCTTCGGCCGTCCCTTTTAATGACCATAAAGGGTTTTTCCTCGATATGTTCATAGCTGGTAAAGCGGTAACCGCAGGAATTACATACCCGTCTGCGGCGGATCGATTCGCCTTGAGCCAGCAGCCTTGATTCCATAACCTTATCGTCAAAACTTCCGCAATGCGGACATCTCATAGCCGCCCCCGTTTCGATTAATCGTACTCGTTATGTGCGGATTCCTTAAAAACTTTTTCTTAAGATTGTTTATAGTGTCCCGTCACTTTTTGTGAAAGATACCACACTATATATAGTGCTGTCAAGTCCTTTTACAGGTTTTATCGGGGCAACAGCACGTCTTTTGAGGGGTGTTTGCAGACAAGACAGGCAGCTCAACCGCTCTTTTACCGCTTGCAAAAGGTGTATTCACAGCCTGCTATTTTTTGATTATTAAACCTGTTCGGAAACTTCCGTTTCTGAACAGGTCACCTTGAAATGTGATGTTCTAAATCGTGCTATTTGTACGATTTAGAACTCGTCGACCTGTTCGAAGACACAGTTATCGAACAGGTCTATTCTTTTGTTCCGCCTGATGAGATACCCTTTCATTAAAAAATACGCAAAATTCTACTAAAAAGTTTTACATAACAGGGCTTTAAGAAAAGCCCGCAGTTTCATTAAACCTGTTTAGAATCTTCAGTTTTAATGCAGGCTATCTTGAATATACCTGTCCGGCAACGAACTTATCAAAGAAGTTTATTTCCGGTGCGGCCGCCCTCCCGGTTTTTTGGCTTACGGCAGAATGTAGGCACACATCTGCCGTAAACCGTTTCGGCCGGCAGCCTTTAAGATACGGAGCACCTCTCCGTTTCCCGTATTTTCGTGCAGATTTTTTCTATAAGAACGGATAAATCCACACCGCCCCGTTCAGCCGCCATTTCAAGAGTTGCAAATTTTGCGATCATATTAAAAGCGACGGGGTTTAAGAGCTTTTTGTATTTCGGCGATACCGTCGGCAAAAACTCTTTTATGTACGGGTGAGCTTTTATGATATCGCCTATAATGCTGTCTTTTGTAAGGCCGAATTCGTTTTTAGGCACCGAAGCCTCTTTTTTTCGATCTTCGAAAGCCTCCGCCCCGGATTCATCCCACGAAAGAAGCCGCTGGCTTCCTTCAAGGCTCCGTATGTGTGTCGCGTCCTGCATCATTTCGAGTACGCCCTTAAATACCCCGTTTTCATCGCGCACCGCAATGTACAGAATATAGATAAATTTTCCGCCCATTTGCAGCCAAAACTCAGCCTCGTCCTTTTCGCCCGAACGAAAAGCCTTTATAATCCGCTCAACGGTTGCAACGCTCTCGCGCGGATGGCAGTTAGCAACTTCCCGCCCGATGACGCCGGGGCTGCGCGGAAACACCCGGTGTTTCGTATCCGAATAAAACCTTACCAGTTCGTTTTCGTCGACAAAAGAGAGGTCAACGGGCAGGTGCTGAAAGATCAAATTGATTTGCTGCAAGGTGAGCTTTCCCTGTTTTACGTCAAGCACACCGCCTTCCCCGCCGAAGCCGTACTTTGAAAACAAGGCACCCAATTCGTTAACAAAATTCTGCGGCATCGCCCCCGGTGCGGACGGCGAATCTTGTCCGTAAGGCGGCGGGTTCTCGATAAGACAGTACCCGATCTCGTCATCGCCCTTGCGCATCTGCACAAATTCCGCATCGGTAAGAAGTTCCATTGCGGTGGGAAACAAAATCGATTCCTCTTTATCGATTATGTCTTCAGTAAGCTCTATGACCGTTTCCTGTGTTTTAAGGAATTCGTCCGTATTCCCGCTTTCCAAAAGCGATTTTGCCTTTCCGATTATTTTTTTTACCTCGTTGTCGAATGTCCACATAATCTTGGATGGCCGGTCAAAGCCCTTTTCTTCGAGCTTGGGGAACAACTGGTTTTGCTTCCGCGCAAGGTGGGTGTTAAATTGATTCAGCTTATTGTAAATCGCCTCCCATTCCGCCTTATCGAAGGTTCCCGCCGAATGCTGCTTTTGCAAGTCTTTTATCTCATCTAAAAGCGCCTTTACCGCCTTGTTTTCCAAAATATAGGTTTGAATGGGGTGGCCGAGCGAAAGTTTAAGCTTCGGTTTTTCCAATACTCCGTCCAAAAGTGAGATAAGATTATCCATTTGTTCGTGAATTGCATCATCGGAAAAGCCCTCCTCTTTTAGGGTTTGTTCGGTGTATGCAAATTCCTCAGGCGTAATGGACCCGTATGTGTCTTTTACGCGTTTTGCAGCGTCCTCCATCGAGATTTTTCCTGTAAGATATTCTTTTTTAATATCGATAAGGGGCTGCATTTTCTGTTTGTCTATGTGTTCAAATGCTTTTTTTGACATAAATTTCTCCTTGATAACAATATACTGCATATATGTAAGAGAGGGCAAGCATTTTAAGGAGAATTCGAAGCGGATTAATCGTTTTTTTGATAAGCCGGTCTTTAACCGGAAGAAAGGCAAAAAAATGCATAGTATGGAGGATACAAGGAAAATCACCGGTACGGTAAACCGAAGCGGGGGGGGCTATGGAAAAAGGGATAAACCGCCAAAAAACTTTGCATTCGGCCCTTGACAAGTTCCGTAAAAGAGGGTATACTTTATTCATTCGTTGCGGATGTCGTATAACGGCTATTACCCCAGCCTTCCAAGCTGGAGACGTGGGTTCGACTCCCATCATCCGCTTTCGTTCCCGTTTCGGCGGTTTAAACAGAACCGCTTCTTTCCATACAGTTATTTTTAAGTTTTTAAAAATCCCCATATTCCGAAACCGGACCGTGCTTCATCGAGTAAATTAAAACCCGTATGCAAACCGTTTCATCTTTTAAATACTTTTTGATTCGGGCTTCGGCGCCCCGCTCCATATCGAAAACGATACACTGCATTCCGTTTTCGATAAGATAATTAAAACATTCCTCGGCAGTCAAAAATCCGTTTACGCGGGTTAGAATATCGGAAGAAGAGCCGTGCAGTGCAAGATAATAAACAAAGGCTTCCATTCGGGTATCGGCCGTGCGGTTATGCGTGTTGAAAATGCCGATTGACAGTTTCGAAAATTTGCCGATGTGCCCTAAAAGCGTAATATTTTTAAAGCCCTTAGAATATGCATACGAAAGACTGTCGCCGATATAATTCGAAACCTTAACGGAGGGAGCGGTCAAGCTGAGCCGTTCTGCAAGGCGTTCGCCGTAATTCCCCGGCACGAGCAACAGGGCTTTTGTACCGCCGTTTTCGGCAACACCATCGATTTCCATATAAATCGTTTTTTTTATGGCATCCTCGCTCATCGGATACACGATTCCCGTAGTCCCGATTATGGAAATGCCGCCCTCAATGCCGATATTACGGTTAAAGGTCTTTTTGGCAACTTCCCTGCCTTCAGGAGAAAAAATGAGAACCTCAGCCCCCTCAGGAAGAATTTTTAGAACCTCGTCTTGTATCATTCGGCGGGGAACGGGGTTAATCGCAGCCTCGCCTACCCTGCCGAAAAGCCCCTTTTTTGTGATCCGGCCTATGCCCTCCCCGCCGTCGATTTCCACACAGCCTGCACTGCCTGCCGAAACCCGGGCATAAATCGGTATACCGTCAGTACTGTCAGGATCATCTCCGGCGTCTTTTCTGACGGCGGCAAAGGCTGCCGGTTTTCCGTCTTCGGCGGTAAACCGGCACTGCTCAACGGGCAGCTGCAGCACAATGCCCGCAGGCGTGTCTATGTATACCGAATTGACTTCTTTTTCCGTTTTTAAAACGAGGGCAGCAGCCTTTGCCGCCGCGGCAGCGCAGCTTCCTGTTGTATAACCGCATCTAAGCTTTTTGCCGTCCTTATCGACATACAAATCCAATTCCATAGTGCGAAAGAGCCTTCAAGGTACTGCCGGCCAATCCTGCATTCACAAAGATGAGCCGGCGGTGAACCTGCTATTGGCGGGCAGATAAGGGAGCCCGAATGAGTTCGGCATCGTCCCCATAGCGCTCCTTTATGATCTTGGCGGCAGTATCGTAATTATCGGTCTTTTTTACATCGGTAATTTCGTAGGCCGCACCGCCCTTGCGCCTGTATTCAAAATGTCCCAAATAAAGATATTGTGCGTCTTCAGGCAGCGTTATCATAACAAAAAATGGAAAGAAGAAGCGGAAAACATTCCCGCCGAAAAAATTGTAGGTGCAGTAATCCAAATAAAGCGCCTTTTTATTCTTGGCGACCTTCACGGTTACGGAAATAAGGCCGTCGCCGGCAGGAGCCGAAGCGCCTTCCTTATCGGAGTCCTTATTTTCTTCAAAAAAGACCGAAACGGTGTCGCCGGGCTCTCCTTTTGTAAAGGCTCCGCGGCTTTCCGATACCGCAAACGACAACCAAGAAGCGTGCGGCGTTTCCAAATAGTTTTTAAAAAATTCCCTGTTTACGGCAGGAATTACCTCTGCAGAAAAGACCAGCACAACTTCGCCCTTTTTCGGTTTGCGGTAATTTTGTGCAAAAACGGAAGAAAGCGCCGCACACACAAAAACCGTTATCAATATGTATTTTTTCATTTTTCAAGCTCCTTTATTCTTTCTTCTATTACAGGCTGCCATACCGTCCCCTTAAAATACGGTTGTATTATTTTAAGCGCTTCCAACTCGTTTCGGTTATCGGTACGCGTATAC
The DNA here is from genome assembly GCA_963540475.1 of uncultured Treponema sp. Classification (GTDB taxonomy): domain Bacteria; phylum Spirochaetota; class Spirochaetia; order Treponematales; family Treponemataceae; genus Treponema_B. The sequence goes on from CAUTPO010000039.1 coordinate 15,380, forward strand.
CTGCCTTTGCTGCGGGTGAACGAACCTGCATAGTAAAGCCCCGTCTTTGCCGCAGTGTGCTGCAGCGAAGAAGCGTCCGGCGTTCCGAAAAAAGAGTCCAAATTATAAGTAACGGTTGCCGGTCTTCCATACATAACCGTATTTATACTGTAATTCGATTTTAAAAGCCGTAATGATATACCCTGCTCCAGCGGCGGAAAACAAAAGACATTCGGCTTAAAATAAAGCGGCACGGCAAAAAAAGCTTCTTTTTCAGGATTAACCTGTGCAAATATTTCAATATCATGCATACCGATACCCAAGGCCATTTTTCTGTCCGCATCCGATATACCTTCGATATCCATATAGCCGAAGATAAGCGTATGCGTATCAGGCGGGCCGAATTTCTTTTTATCGGGTAAACGGTTATTGATATATCCTCCCGCCGTCATACACGAAGAAAAAAGAACAGAAAATACGGCAGCAGCAAGCAAAGCGCGTATTTTTCCATCATTACAATGTATCATAACAAACCTCCATATAAATTCAACAGTTGAAGAGAATATCAATTCTCGAAAACTGTTGTATTTCAGTGCTTTTGTAAGGCGCCAGCCTGAAAAAGCACATATAATAAACAACGTTTGCGCAAGCAAACTTGAAGTGTTTTTAAGCGGTACCAT
>CAUTPO010000040.1:0-15992 GCA_963540475.1 uncultured Treponema sp.
AATTAGCACGACAAAAACGCGAACAGGAGGCCGCCGTAAAACAACAGCAGGCTGCGGAAAAACGGCGCAAAGAAGAGGCAGCGGCCCAAAAACTCGCCGCTGAAAAGGCAGAAGCCGACAAAAAACACCGAATGGAAGAAGTCGGCACATTGGTGGAACGCGGAGCCCGTGCAGCCAAAAGCGGAAACTACGCAGAAACAAGCGAAGCCTTTAAACAGGCCGATGCCAAAATGCCGCAAGACGAACCCGGGTACTCAGCTAAAAAATATTTCGAAATGGCCGACTCCTTAAACGCCTATGCCTCGGCAAATCCGTCATCGCCCAATGCCGCAAAGGCCGTATCCGAAGCGGAAAACTATATAAAAAAATCGGTAGCCGCAGACAACAAAAACGCAAAGGCGCATTATACCTATTCTCAAATTGCGGAAAAACAAAAGCAAGAACAGACGGCGCTTAGCGAACTCGAAAAAGCCCGCAACCTTGACCCCGAAAACTATCTTTACAATTACGAACTAGGGAAAAAATACTATGCCTTGGGGCAGTACCAAAAGGCAAAACAAGCGTTCGAAAAAAGCGCCAAATCAAATCCCGGGTTCGAATCGGCCTTTTTCAATCTGGGTATCACCAATAAAAAACTCGGACGGGATAACGACGCCTACACTGCCTTTTCCTCGGCAGTCAAGATCAAAGCCGATTATGTAAAGGCCATACTGGAAATGGCACGCATAAAAAAGGCTCAAAAAAAACTCAATCAGGCGATAGACCATTATAAAACAGCCATCGGATACGAGCCGTCAAACACGGTTATCCTGCGGGAAATGGCTCAAGTTTATGCCGATATAGGGCAACACGGACAGGCGGAAAAGTATTTTAAAGACGCAGTAAAACTAGGCGACAACGATGCTTTAACCTATTATAATCTTGCCACCGTTCAAATCGATCTGGGCAAAACACAAGAAGCCCTTGCCAATGCCGAAAAAGCGCACGATCTCAAACCGAAAGACGCACGATTTCTTTACACCTACGGTCTTGCGCTGGAAAAAAACGGCAGACGGGAAGAAGCCCGAAAATTTTATCTGGAAGCGATCGGGGAAAATCAAAATTATGCAAAACCCAAAATAAACTTAGGCAGAATATACCTTGATTCGAACAGACTTAACGATGCAGAAGAATATCTGCGGGACGCGTATGCTCTCGAACCGAACAATTTCGAAGTAAACACAAACCTCGGCAAGGTATACGGACTTAAAAGCGATTTTGCAAAATCCATAGCCCATTATACGGAAGCCGCAAAAAATCAGCCGAAAAACATAACCGCAAAGCAAAATCTTGCGGCGGCATTCATTTCTGCCGATATGAAAGAAAATGCGGCGAGTGTATACTCCCAAATCATCAAACTGGACGGTTCAAACTGGGATTCCTACTACGAATTGGGCAAACTGTACATCAGTATGGATAAAAAAGCGGAAGCAAAAATTATCTTGGAAACCCTTTTGAACAAAAACCAAAATTACAAAAACGCCTCGGACGTCCGCATAATGCTTTCGTCATTATAAAACAGCGTCAAACGGCTGATAATCAGGAGAAACTATGGCAACAGGCGAGAAAAAACGCATTTTAGAGCTGCCTCTAAAACTAGTCTTAACTCAAGAAGGTTCTACTTTTTTCATAAAACGAAAAAAAAAGCTCTTAAAATTCAAGCTTGCAGATAATATGGAAGAATACGGCATTTACCTGCAACGGTTTACGCCGGAAACGGTTCAGCGGCTGCTTTTAGCTGACTATATTTCGAAAATAGAAATATCGAAACCGGAATTCGTTTCTTCAAGGCAGGAGGTAATGGACATTTCCAAACTCATCGTATATACCCTCCTTTACAAACAATACGACGATTATATTTTTAAACAGATTATCGGTTCTCCGGCCATAAAAAAATGGAACAGGCAAAACCCAGCAAGTATTGTGGACGAAAAAACAAAGATAAACGAAAAATTCTTAGGCAAGGTGCTGCAAAGCAACGAAAAAATAATATACGACACCAAACAGGAAATCTTAAACCCGCTTTTTACTTTCATTATGAAAAACAAGGACTTTTCTCCCCAAGAAAAAAATGTTCAGCTTTTTTTAGGCGAAAAGTTTTTAAACAATATGCGGCCATTTATCTGGTTTATCATCACAAAATTTCAATCCTATCCCGACTTCGACCAAATCGTTAAAACCATCAGAACGGTTCTCGTCGAATACATGGATAAAACAAAAATTGCGGAGTACATCGCCCTCATGCTGATGGAGCTGGTACTCAGCGCAGAAAATATGAATTTGCGAAAAGAAACCGGTATTCTCTTTCCCGAATTCGATGACCCGCAGGACGCTTTGCTTGACCCCGCTATACGCAGACGGGTCGTTACGGAGCTCGAACGCAAGCAGGAACTCGTATACATTTCGTGGAAGATCGGAAGCGGCGGTTTGGCTTCGATCGGAACTCAGGGCAAGCTGCAAATAACGCTTTTCAGCAAAAACGAAAATACCGAATCCGTTCTGTCCTCTCTCAACGATAAGAAGACAGCCAATGTCGATAAAAATTCCCTTATCGATTTTTACAGAACCCTGCCCGAAGGCAGTGAGGACTCGAATTTGGGAATGTACTACATTTCCTACCTCAGCGAAGCCTGCGAAAAAGTCAATGTCCGCTTCGAATCAAGTGCAAACCGTTTTGACTCGGATCTTACAATTATCAATATGTCCTTTATGTTTTAACATGAAACAAACGGCTAGAAAGGTTTTTGCGGTTTCGTTTATCTGCTTTTTTTTCTTTCATTGTTCGTTTAAGGCGCCGTCGGTACCTGAAATTTCGGTAAAACGGCTGCAAATCGAAACGGAAACACGGATAACAGCGGAACGGCTTTCGGTTTTTTTGATCTATCTTGATGAAGACGGGAAGGACGATTACAACACCATCACCGTAATTCATCAAGATACAGGCTTACAATGGTCGATAAACCGCTTTAACGCCTCGTTTTTTGTTTCGGAATACGAAACGGACCGAAACAAACAAACCCGTCTTTGGATAGGCTCGAACAAGCTCACCCCGCCCCGCGGGAGAGTTCCACAAGGCGTTTACTCGATCATTGCAGAAGATTTGGCCGGAAACCAAACCGTAAAAACGATAAACCTTACCGCCGGATTACCGCTGAACCCCCCGCCCTTTTCTTTTTCCGTTTCAGACAACAAATGGCGCATAACGGCCGATAAAAATTCGCATTATACGGTTTATTCGCTTATTCTCCTCGGGGCCGACAGGCAGCCTCTTTTTGTAAAAAAAACGGACGGAATGCAGAAGGGTGCTTTGGAAGGCGATTTGAACACATTCAAGGAGCGATACCCCGACGCACGCTACATACAATGTATGGCCGAAAATGCGGAAGGTTCTGCCGCCTATCTGACTGCATTTTATACCTTATATTAAAGGGATATAGAACCAATGGAAACCCAAAACGATAAAACCTGTCCGGACGGCGCAAACACGTGCAGCAGTACACAAACACGGCAAACCGGCAGCCGATGTAATACCGCCTCCCGTACTCCGATAAAAACCTTTGTAATGCGCTCAGGCCGCATAACCGAAGGCCAAAAAAGAAACTATGACGCTTTTTACGAAAAATGGTGTCTCCCCTACACCACAGAAAAAATAAACCTGCAAAGCGTGTTTCAAAACGACAACCCCGTCGTCCTCGAAATAGGGTTCGGTATGGGTACCGCCACAGCCGAAATTGCAGAAAAAAATCCCGATACAAACTACATCGGCATCGAAGTTTTTAAAGCAGGGGTCGGAAAACTCTTAGGCGAAATCGAAACAAAAAAATTGAAAAATCTACGGATAATAGAGCACGATGCCGTCGAGGCCTTGGAAACAATGATTGCAGATGAGACCCTCTCCGCCTTTCACATTTTTTTCCCCGACCCTTGGCAAAAAAAACGCAATCACAAACGAAGGCTCGTGCGAAGACCTCGTACCGATCTTTTAGCTGCAAAACTAAAAACGGGCGGCTTTTTGTATATGGTAACGGATTGGGAAGATTACGCCTTTGATGCCTTCGAACAACTTTCATCGACCCCGTTTTTAAAATCAAAATACGAGGGTTTTGCCCCACCGCAACAATGGCGGCCGATAACAAAGTTTGAAAAAAAAGGGCTTGAAAAAAAACATATAATACACGAATTACTTTTCGAAAAAATCAGATAGAAAAAAAAGCAAAAATATGATACACTAACCCAATGACCTTATACGAATACTACATCGTCTTTCCCGAAGGCGAAATGCAGGAAACAGGCGGCCCTCTGCCTATAGGCGAGCTTATAGACATAAACGGCACCGTCCTGCACCGGCCCCTACCCACAAACAAAATGATCGCATACCAAATCGCAGGCAAAAGAACGCTCGAAGAACGCGGAACGGTAAAAACCGTCTATATCCTAAGCCAGCTGAATGCACAAGAGTTAACCGCTTACACCGTATGATAGGCACCTACAATGAAAGCTCCCTGCACAAAGCGCTAAAAGAAAGCTTTTGTCCCGAAGACGGAAAAACCGAACAAGCCGTCAATGGTTTTATCTGCGATATCCTGTGCAAAAACAACACCGTAATAGAAATACAAACCGCTAACCTGACAAGCCTGCGCACAAAACTTGAAAAACTCCTGCCCGAATACGGCGTCGAAATCGTATATCCCATTTCGGAAAATACGCTGATGCGCCTTTTAAATGAAGACGGCTCCCAAAGAAGAATGCGGAAAAGTCCCAAACACGGCAGTTTTTTTCAAATTTTCAAAGAAATATCGGGCCTTTATTATCTGACGGACGAAGACAACTTACACCTTACAATAGCTTATATCGAAAGCGAGGTCATAAAAATAGACGATAAAAAAGGTAAAAGCCGTTTTAAAAATCCGAGAATTGCGGACAGAAAACTGATAAAAATCATACGGACCGAAGAATTCGAATCATTACAGCAGATTTGCCTTAAAGTCCTAAACCTCTTACCAAAAGAATTTACAAACAAGGATTTAAAAGAAATAGGCGCCGGAAAATATGCTTCGTATACCAGTTATTTTTTAAAAAAGGCCGGATTGATAAAAGCCGTAGGAAAAGACGGCCGATTTGTTGTGTATTCGCGCCTTAAAAAAACAAAAAAAAGACCGACTAAAAAAGCAAATCAAAACCAATCTGTTTGAATCACAGCTGTACAGTACTTTTACAAAAATCAACAACTCCGACGCAAGGGTCGGGAGATTAAACCCTCCGCACAAATAAAAAGCGGTAAACCGTTTACGGCTTACCGCTTTTCAAAAATCTTTAAACCGAATTTTATCGGATAATTTTATGTAAGTAAAATTATTTTACCAAGTGTCAGCCATATCGTCTTCATCGCGCATATCGACTTCATACAAGTCGCTTACAACACGCAAATCGTCGAAGTAGATATAGTAATGACCGTAAGCATCCAGCGGATCGCATTCGATTCGGAAACCGACAACCTTTAATCCCATGCTTGTTCCATAGTGATAATCTTTCTGTACAATACCGGCTCTTCCCGAAGCGTTCTGCGGGGGAATGGCAACCGTCATTAGTTTCCACCCCGAATGATTGAGTTTTCCCACATACAGTTCAAATCTTTTACCCCAGAAATCTTCCACGATAAATTTCATCTTATGGGGATAGCTTCTTCCAACAACCCAAACGCTGGCAGTCTTTGCAATTCCTTCAACGGGAAGCGGTTTTACAGCTTCAACTTCAAAGGAATTATGACCTCTTCGGTAATAAGAAACCTTTACACCCAACACCTTGTTATCCGGAATATTGAGTCCTTCTTCGGCAGGAATCGCTTTTTTGTTTTTGGGATTTCCATCAAAAAGGCGTGCGCGGATAATACCCTCGTCAGACGACATTCTTACGGTCCAAGTTCCTTCGTTTTCGAACTTATCAATCGAAACTTCTTTGATCCTTTGTTCCGCCGTTTCGTTTCCTACCAGTGCGGGATCGGCCGCATCAAGGTTCGAAAAGTTATTGCCTTCGTTGTTTTGTTGAGCGAAAGCACAGAAGACAAAACCCGTCAAAAATAAAATTAAAGCAAAATACTTTCTCATATTATTTATTCTCCTCATTTCCAGTTTGGTTTCCCGTTCGGGGCTTCTGTCCGTCTTCAAAAGGGGCTTCAAGCAGCTCATAGCCGTCATAAGAATCGACATATACGTCGGTAAGCGCCTTAAACTGATCAAAGAATATTTTGAAATCGTCTACCCTTTCGGTCGGTCTTGTCCGTATGCGGAAAGCAACAAAAGCCATGTGATGTTTGTTTCCGATGTATTTGGAAGACTGAGGAATATTCGAGGGAACGGATACGTGCATATTCTTCCAGCCTTTAAAGTTTACAAGGCCCATAGGAAGCGTATGGGTTCTTCCTTCACAATCCCGTACGATAAGTTCCAATTCATAATAATAACCTGCACCCCAGACCCACATATCAAAGCGCTGAATATTACCCTTAAACGGTATTTCGTAAGCTTCGCGTCCGTTGGCACCCTCTTTGGTCGGGAAAATATCGACCCAATTATCGCCCTTTCTGTTAAACTTAAACTGAATTCCGAGGTATTTGGCATTTTCGTCCTTATCCTGCATAACGCGTATGGATCTGGGCATACCGTCAAAATACTTCAAGATGGGAAAGCCGTCAGTAACAAATTTACTTCCTACAGCATGATAAGCCCATTCCTGTCCTTCGGGATTATCGAAGGTATCAACCATATACGTTTGATAATTAATGGTTTCCTCATCAGCTGTAAGAGGAACGAATGCGGATATGAGCGCAAAGGCCACACCCGCCAAAATTAAACCGCCATGTTTCATTTATAACTCCTTTTGTTTCGTTTCTAAATTAGGTCTTTTTCGATTATATCTGAAAAACCATTATTTGTCAAACCGAACGTAAGATTTTTTATAAAAAAATTATACTGTTATGAGTATCGGCAAATTCGGCCATATTCTGAAGACCTCGAAAAATAATCAACCGATTGTTCTCGACAAGTATAGCAAATTTATGCTAAAGTATCAATGGATTTTATGATGGAATTAAAGAAATTTTCAAAACTTGTGCGGGATCCTATATGGAACCATATCCGGCTGACCGAAGAACTGTACGATATTACGAAGTCGAGCGCCTTTTTACGGCTTTACAATATAAAGCAGCTCGGTCCTGCGGAACTGGTATACCCCGGCGCAAGCCATACAAGGGCGGCTCACAGTATTGGCGTATACAATGCAGGCTTGAACATGCTGGACATTCTTTTGCAAAAGGGAGCTTCGGCATGGGTTACCAAAGGCGGTATCCGGTCGTTTTTGGCAGCTGCCCTGCTTCACGATCTGGGGCACTTTCCTTTTACGCATTCTTTAAAAGAACTCGATTTAAAGGAGCACGAGATATTGACCGGCGAGCTGATCCTGTCCGAGCCCCTTGCAAGCCTTATACACAAAGCGGGGGCCGTACCGGAACAAACGGCCGCCATCATCACAAAGGAAAAAACGCAGGATACGGAAACCCGGTTTTTCCAAAAGCTGCTTTCAGGCGTTTTAGACCCCGACAAAATCGATTATTTGAACCGGGACGCCTTTTACTGCGGCGTACCCTACGGCATTCAGGACACGGATTTTATCTTCTCCCAGCTTTTACCCGATAAAAAAAACGGAATCAAGCTGGAGTCGAAGGCGATAATAAGCGTAGAAAGTATTTTGTTTTCAAAGTATCTTATGTACAAGGCTGTGTACTGGCATAAACACGTCCGTATCGCAACCGCCATGATGAAAAAGGCCGTGTATGCGGGGCTGGAACGCAGGCTTTTTTCGCCTGAGGCCCTATACAATCTGGACGACGCAGGGCTTTTCGCCATGATCGAAGGCTGTAACTATGCCGAAAAAAAAGCGGCGGAGGAAGTCAAGGCGGGCAGGCTGTACAAGATAGTAAAAGAAATGCCCTTTGACGAGGCGGACGAAAACCTCGCTTTACTGGAAAACCTGAAAGAAAGAACGAAAAAAGAAGCTGTTTTGGCACAGTTTCTTTCGCGGCTGTTAAACCTGAAAACTGAAAACGAAGAGGTGTTAATCGATATTCCTGAGCGCATATCCTTTGAATCGGATATCTTTATAGAAGATGAAAAAAAACAATTCCGTAAAAGCTCCACCGTTTTTTCGGAAGAATTCATAGGAGCGCTGGTTCCTTCTTTACGGAAAATAAGAATCGCCGTATCGGAAAGAATTTACGGCAAAATAACAAATACGGGCAGCAATCGGCTTGCCGATTTTTTAAATATAATATAGAATAAAGGCAAAGAATGTCAGGGATTTTTCGAATAGACCGTTTTTTTCGGAAAAAAACAGCCGCTCAACTCCGTCCGTTTAATACCGCAGGCGGAAACTGCGATATTAAGAAAAACCGAAACGATCGGAAGCATAAAAACCCGGTAAGCCAAAAGGAGCATATTTATGATTATCCACAACGTAATGGAAGATGTTGTTTACACCGAGGTAAACAAGCTTTTTGATGAGGCCGAACAAAAAAAGGAAAGCTGGGTTACGTGTAGCTGTGTACAATGCCGCCGCGATGTTATGTGTTATGTTTTAAACCGGATCAAACCGCGCTACATAAAATCCGGCCGAGGCCTTGCGCATTTTTTAAAATTCGAAAAAGACGAAACAGCTCAAATAAAAACCGATGTAACGGCCCTGATAATGGAAGGGATGCGCAAGGTTCTTTCTACGCGGCGGCCCCACGAAACGGAAGCCGAAGAAACCGAACCCGACGGTCCCGTTTTCAACTTTCCCGCAATTACGGGCAAGGTACTAAACGGCAACAATTTCAAACCGATGGATAACGTAAAAGTAACCTTAAAATCGGATAATCAGGTAGTACGCCAGACGAACATCTTATGGGATAACCCGTATACCATTTCGGATAAAACGCCCGGCATTTTTACCTTTTGTCCAAAATCGATTCCTTTGGACGGCAGCGAAAAAAACGAACCGCGAAAGATTCCGTTCGTCATCACGGCGGAAAAGGAGGGCTTCGATACGGTAACCTTTTTGTTTAATATAGAAGTAAAACCGGAAAACGAAAAAAAATCGGCCCTCGATTCGTCATATTTTCATCAAATAAAGGACCTGTTTTTATTCGAAAAGACGGATGAAGAGTAAACGGAGTGCCGTGCGGAATACCGGTCATTCCCCGTTTTAAGGCCGGCTTTAAGGCAGAAGCCGAACCGTACAAATGCCGCTTTGTGCAGGGCGATACGGCAAATAAAGCGGACGGCTACATAAGCCCAAAACCGTAAGCCCGCATAATCGGAACTTTCCGCTTGCAGGAAAAGCCGGACAGGATATGTGCCGAAAACGATTATCCGCATGCAGCGGTTTAAGATTAAAGGAAAACGGGGAATTCTGCCGAGAATATAGAGATACGTATTTTTAACCCATAAAAATTATCGAGCTTTTTGTCAGGAGGAAGCCGTAATGAAAAAGATTGTTATAGTACTTTATTGTATTGTTTTTAGCCTGTTTGTATTTGCCCAAAAAGATATGGAAATGAATGCGGTAAACGCAAAAACCGACGTCGCGATAAAATTTTACGACAGGCGCATATACTATCCGGGAGACGGAAGCTCCGATCCCATCTTCGTTCAGCTTTCCGTAACAAATAAGAGCGCGGAAACCTATCGGTTCAAACTTGCAGACGACAGGTCTTTCAGTGTGGACTTTTCCGTTATAAACACAAAAAACAGAAAGCTCAAACACACGCAAAACTGGCTGCGTAAACGCAACACAAACCGCCAAATCTATTTTAGAGAAATCAGCATAGAACCGGGCGAAACATATTCGTTTATCGAAAATGTAAAAGATTATATCGATATAACCGAGCCGGGCGTCTTTTTGTTAAACGCGGATTTTTTCCCCGAATTAAAACGGATGTCCGACAGCTCCGAACAGCACATCAATTCGAACAGGCTGAGTTTGGAAATAAAACCGGCCCCCTCGGCCACAGCACTCGGTTCCCTGCCCGTAAGTCCTGCCACAGGCGATATTTTGCAGACAAAACCCATTCCGCCGGATCAGGTCATAACCTATACGCTCACAGCACGGCAGCGCTCTCTTTGGGAACAGTTTTTTCTGTATATGGACCTCGAGAAAATGATCATGCGGGATCCTTCACGCAGCAAACGTTTCAAAGCCGAATCGGAAGCGGGAAGAATGAATATGATAGACCTGTATAAACACGAGCTTAGTCAGGAACGGGTAGATAAAGAAATTACGGTTATTCCTTCGGATTTCAAAATAGAACACACCGGTTACACCGACACACAGGCTGAAGTAAAGGTTTTGGAATGGTTCCAATACAGAAATTTCAAAGAGAAAAAACGGTTTACGTACTTTTTGGCTTCAAAAGACGGAATATGGACCATATACGACTACATCGTCGAGAATTTAGGAACCGAATAGGAGAATACACACATGAAAGCCTTATTGATTTCGGAAGCACCGGATTCTGCGGAAAAACTGAAGCCTCTTTTGACTAGTTATCATTTCGAAATTATTCATTACCGTTCGCCTGTAAAGGTCATCGACAATTTACAGGAAACGGCGCCCAATGCGGTCATCATAAATGCAGTGGATTTTCCGCGCCACTGGAAGGTTATTACCCAGCACCTGCACTGGGAGAATGCAAAAGAGCGCATTCTCATCATTTTGCTTACGGGCGATAGCTTTTCGCAAGACGATGCGGACAAGGCCTTGAGTATGGGCGTGCAAGGCGTAATAAAAATAGAAAACGGCAATTTGGATTCCGCCATACCTGAAATGAAAACAATCTTCGAAAACACGCCTTTGACAGGCGGCGAAGACATCTCGAAATCGGTTCAGTTTTTGTTTACAAACCCGCTTAACGAAACCATTATAACGGGAAAGGTAAGCAGTCTTACGGAAACCAATATCTTTTTTACGCCCGACACCCCCGCAAATGTCAGCGGTTTGGAGGAAGGGCAGGTACTCGACAGGTGCTCTCTAAAAGTGAATAATATCCTGATAGTTCCTACATGCAAAATAGTTTCTGCCGGAACAGAATTGGAGCTCGCCTTTTCGGATTTATCGGAAGAAGACAAAAAACACATACAGGACGTATCGGGCGGATATACGCACACTGTGCACTAAGCGCGATACACCTGTGCATCTTTTCAAATCAAAGGCTCATCTCGCAAGGCGGGCGGCTAACGCATACACCCGCTTCGACTGCCTTGGCTGAACAAATAACAGTATGAACCCTAAGGGCGCAAGAGACCGGCCGCAAGCCAAAATCTAGCAGCAGTGGTTGTGGGGTTGTAGTAGAACCGTCAGGCACGAAGCGGCGTAAAACGCAGCATGCTCCAGCTGCCGCCCGCGTTCGACACGTACCGGAAGCGGGCACCAGCCGAATCCTACACGCCCATAGGCATACTGCGGCTATACCGGTCCCAGCACCATTCCCATTTAAGAAACCAGTTTTTATCAGTAATCGAAAGAAAGAGCGAAATCAATGTAAGGAACGGGCTGCTGCCAAAGTTTGCCGCCGGCCTCTTTTGCATATACCGAAAAATCCAGTTTAAAATATGTAAAATTAAGCCCAAAGCCGGCGTGGGGATATGTCTCGCTTAAACCGAGCCGCAACGCAAGAACGTCCTGAAAAAGGATCTCAGTACCGAAGGCCGCATTAAGAAGCGGATTTCTTTTGCGGTCAAACACCGGCTGCAAAAGGTTTCTGTAATCGAGGTAAAACGCCCATGACGAAACTGTCTTCCATACGTGGTTTTGTATGGGCATAGAACCGATACCAATGCTTATATCAGGCAAAAAAGCATTATATCGCGTTTTTCCCGACGGGCGGGATTTTGCATAAGAATTGAAGTCAGCATAGCCGGTGGAAAAAACCGGCGTATACAAATCTCTGACCGTAAGTCCGAGAAAAAAATAGTTTTCATATTTATACAAAAACCCTGCGTCCACACCGATACCGTTTGAAAGATTTATCGGTAAATTTTTAAAACCGGCTTTCACCGTTTTTGTCACTTCATTATTCTGCATTAAAAAGGCATAAGCGAAGGTTTGAAAAAAGCCTTTCATTTGAATGCCGAGCGCAATTTTATTCGTATCGTCATCATAAACGGTACCGCCGTAGCCTGCCGTCAAAAAAATTTCTTCGCCTAGCAAAAACTGTTTTAAAAACTGCGTATCGACATTTGCGTAGACAAAGGTGCGGTTAAAAATCCCTGCCGCAAAATTTTTGTCTGCAATGGCAAGGGACAAAGGGCCTGTTGCATTAAAATCAAAAAGGAGGCCGTTTTTTTTGTATAAGTATGAATTAAAGGCGTCTTCTCTATCTTCCGCCGTTAAAATATTAGCCGCATCAAGTACGTTTGAGTTTACTGATACGGCAAGCCTACCCGCCTGCCACGTTTTTTTCAAAAAGGCAAAGCTTGCAGGATTGGTAAAAAGGGTATCAATCCCTGCTTCCATCGTGGTAAAAGGAGCTCCTATCCCTGAAAGCCGTACCGAAACCTGCTCAGGCCGCTGCAATTCGGGCAAAACCTGCTGCGCAAAAAGAAAAAGGGCGTGTATATATAAAATTAAAAAGAGTGTTTTTTTCAATTTCTTCCTCTTATTATCTTTATGTTATCATCTTGACGGCGGTAAAATGTTCAAAAGACCTTTCGGCCGACGGCAGCCACTGTATCATAAATCGTTAAAATCCGCAAGTTCTGCAAAACCGCCGCATACCCTTACAAAAAGGCCTTCGCCGCCTTTATAGTTATCGGTTTTTTTGCCCGATTTTAAAGGGAGGACAAGATAGTTTTCCGTTACGACCGTAAGAGGTTTACCGAAAACAGGCCGTTCGGCAACCGCAAAAAAGGTTTTACCGCCGCAGCTGTCCATGTATTCCGCATACTGTTTTTCCGAAAGGGCAGTTAGGCGGGCAGCCCGCTTTCCTGAAATACGCTCCGGCACCTTGTTTTTCATCGAAAAGGCCTGCGTTCCCGGCCGCGCAGAAAACGGAAACACGTGAATGCAGGAGAATTGCAGCCTTTCGCACATCGAAAAGGTTTGCTCAAAATCCTCGTCGGTTTCGGACGGAAAGCCGGTTATAATATCACAGCCGATAAAGGGATTGTCTTTTGCGCTCCTTAAGGCGGCGACAGCGCCCGCAATATCGGCCGGACGGTACGCCCTGTTCATAGCACTTAAAATGCGGCTGCTGCCCGACTGTATCGAAAGATGAAAATGGGGGCAAATTCTTTTGTGCTTTAAAACGGAAACAAGAGCCTGTGTTACCAGATCGGGGTACAAGCTCGATATGCGCAGGCGGATACGGTCAGTGTGTTTTAACAGAAGGGAAAGCAGCTCGGGGAAGCGTCCGCAGTCTTTGTCAAAATACTGCGATAAATTGATACCGCTTAAAACGGCTTCCGCAGCGCCGTTTTTTTCGATTTCGCGGAGCCTGTCGACGGCTTCTGCCGCAGGCAGGGAAACGGACGAGCCGCGGGCAAGCCGTATTCTGCAATAGGCGCAAGTGCTGTTGCAGCCGTCCTGCACCTTTAAGCCGGCCCTCGAATGAAAGGTAAAAACGGGCGAGCTTAATTTGAACAGGGTTTTCGTGCCGGCTGCCCCGCCTGCCGCAACTTTCGTTTTGAAAGCAAAAAGACAGGTTTTGAGTGCTTCGATGCTATCGCCCGCACTATCCGCCCCCTTTTCAAAAAAGGAGCAGACAAAGGCCGGCAGGCGGGAAAGTTCGTCCTTTTTTTTGCCCGAAAAAGCGATAACCCTGTGCATTCTTCCGTCAAGGGCTTCTATCGCCTCGGCTTCAAGTTCCGCATAACAGCCAGTTACCAAAATAACCGCACCGCCGTGCTCTTTCAGCAAAAGACGGATAAGCCTGCGCGCCTTTTGTTCAGCCTTGCCCGTAACCGTACACGTATTGACGATACAAAGGCCGACGCTTTCGTGCAGCGTGTTTTTTTCGCGGTCGAAAAGGGAAAAACGGCATCGTAAAAATTCCGCGGCAAGGGCTTCCGATTCAACTTGATTAAGACGGCAGCCCAAGGTTTCTATTCTAACGGAAAATAATGCGCCCATACGGATCAGGAAGATTTTCTTTTGTATTTTTCCGCGCCGCCTGCGGCCGCCTTCTTTCTTTTTTTGCCTGCAGAATCGGCCTTGGCCCGTACACCGCTTTTTTTGCCTCCCTTTGATGAGGGTCTAAAATCATCTTTTGCATCGGCGCGCATAACCGGAAGGCCCCGCTTTTTTTTGCTCATTTTGATGGCGTCGTTTGCCGCATGTTTGGGCAGGGTTGCAAGAGAAAACCTATCCATAACTTCGATTCCGTCCACAAAGCGTTCGGGAATAGACAGGAGCCGGCTTAAAAATTCGGCGAGCTTTCTTTTTGTAATGCCGTCCTTGCGTCCCATGCCGATGTAGAGCCTTAAGCTGTCATCGTCTACACCCTGCCTGCTGCGGCCGCCTTTGACCTGTTTTATCGTTTTGTACCGGGAAGGAGAAAGAGCTGCGCTGTACTGCATTTGCAGGATAAAGGCCAAAACCGTTTCGGGGTCGGCGTATTCTGTCAGTTTTTTTGCAAAAGCCGCAAACCCCTGCTCGGGTTTTTCTTCCGCGGCATATCTTTGTACTTGCCCCGCCGTTTCCTGCAATATGCGCGTGCGTTTTGTTTCTATGACGTTTTCTATCGAAGGGATTGTGCCCTCTTTTAATTCGCCGCGGGCGTGTTTTCTTAAATAGTCGATGCGGCGGATCTCGTTGGGGCGTATAAAGCTGACTGCGATCCCCGCGGCCCCTGCCCTGCCCGTCCTGCCGATTCGGTGTGTGTATGTCGGCCCGTCGTACGGCACGGCGTAATTTACAACGTGGGTAATGCCTTCGATATCGATACCACGGGCTGCGACATCGGTTGCCACCAAAATCCGCGTTTTTTTGGAACGGAACCGTTCGAGAATTTTTTCGCGCTGACTTTGGGGAATGTCGCCATGCAGGGCTGCCGCCTCGTAGTGCCGCTCATCAAGTTCTTTTGCAACCGCATCGGCGTCTGCCTTGGTTTGGCAAAAAATAAGCCCGTAAAAATCGGCACTGCTATCGATGAGTCTGACCAAGGCTTCGGTTTTATCGCCTTCGCGCACAATCCAAAAAAACTGTTCGGTCAGCGAGGCTTTTTCTTCCTGTGCTTCTTCTTCAACAATTTCATAATCGCCCATAAAGTCGGAGGCTATCGATAATATCTGTTTGGGCATGGTCGCGGAAAACATTAAAATGCGGGCTTCCGGGTTTGCATGGGAAAAAATGTTTTCGATATCTTCGATAAAACCCATATTCAGCATCTCGTCGGCCTCGTCCAAAATAAAATATTCTATATCGGAGAGTTTAAGCGAGCCCCGTTCCAAATGATCCATAATGCGGCCGGGCGTTCCGACGACAATTTCCGTTCCGGCTTTTAAACTGCGCAGCTGCTGACTCATAGAGGCGCCGCCGTAGACAACCGTTATCCTTGGGTATTCTTCTATTCTAAACGATTCCAATTCCGCAGCCACCTGAACGGCGAGTTCCCGTGTGGGAACCAAAATAAGGGCGCGGAGATTTCCCGTACCGGCCCGCAGTTCCTGAATAAGCGGCAAACCGAAGGCCGCCGTTTTGCCCGTACCCGTGCGCGCCTTTGCGATGACGTTGGCATCTCCTGAAAGAAGGCGCGGGATCGCCAAAACCTGAATGGGCGTCGGCTCCTGAAAGCCCTTGGCCGCAACTGCCTCAAGGACTATCTCATCAAGTCCGAGGTCTTTAAAAGTAATTTCCATAATCTTTGCAATAAACCGGTTCGGAAACTTCAGTTTCAGAACCGGTTACCTTGAAATGCGATGTTC
>CAUTPO010000041.1:0-15948 GCA_963540475.1 uncultured Treponema sp.
TTCTTCAAAAGGTTTTCTTGGCATATTCGACCTCCTATAGTCCTTATATGACTTTAGGATACAAAATGGCTAGAAATCGGTCTTCTTTTTAACGAATATGGATAGACCGTTTAACAGCACAAAGGCTTTACCGCCGGTAAAACTCCGGTTACCGGCACAGGAGGTGTAATGGGGGCTTCGCAGCGCAAAACCGGCCGGCAGCCTTCGGCAGTCCGCACAGGAAACGCAGGGTTTTTAAGCCTATGATGTTTTGTGCTTCGTGTAAAACGGAGCCGGCACCGTGACCCGCAGCGGTTTAGCGTCCGATGTTTTGTGCTGCGTGCAAAACCCGGCGGCGGAAGCCGCATAGAATACAGGGTTTTTATACCATCTCGCTGATTAAAGAGATATACTAAAAAAATATTTTTTAATCGGATTCCGTTTATTTTTTTAACTCGTGAAGCGAATCGAAAGGATATATTTCGCCGACGCTTGTAAAGACCAGATTATCTTCCGAAAAGCCGAAAACCACGGGCGCCTCTTTCGGCATAAATTCCGAAATAACCTGCCTGCACGCCCCGCATGGGCCGACAGGATAATCGGCGTCAGGAGTCGCTATGGCGAGGGCTGTAAAACCGTATTTTCCTTCCGAAACGGCCTTAAAAAAAGCGGTGCGTTCGGCACAGTTCGTAAGTCCGTAGGACCTATTTTCCACATTTACACCCGTTACTACGCTTCCGTCCTCCAGCAAAAGGGCTGCGCCCACACGGAATTCGGAATAGGGTGCATAGGCCCGCTCCGCCGCATTCAGGGCTTCCCGAAACAAATCGATAAGTCGGCTTGAATTTTCCATAAAACTAGTATATCATAGTCCCTATGTTTTTTAAAGGTAAAAATAAGTATATTTTCTTTGCTGCCGTCGTTTTCACTTTTTTTTATGTTTTCATCACCCCCATGCCGATGGGCCGCGATATTTACCTTATGCCCGAATGGGCCGTTTCCGTCCTGCCTGCATCTGCGGGGCTCAGCGGTTTTCAGGCAGATCCGCAGCCGGCCGGTGCTCCCCGCACGGACGAAGCGGATCAAAGCCCCGTCGGTTTTATCTTGGGCAATTACTTCGGCTACTTTGCCGAAGACGGTCGTATTCTCAAATCGGAACCCGTGCGGGAACGGATTAGTCTTTCGTCTTATGGTTGGACAGTCTATTCCGAAAAAAGCGCTTCCGCACAAATTTATTCGCCTGAAGGAACTCCGATTACTGCGATAGAAGAACCCGGTTTCGTCTTTGTCGATGACGACCGCCTTTTTTTGTTTGAACCCGGCGGAAGCGCCGTACAAAAATACGGTCAGGACGGTTCAAAACAATGGCGGCACATTCACACTGCCCCGATAACCGCCTTTGATTCCTCTGCGGGCGGTGCCGTCATCGGTCATTCGGATGGAATGCTCTCCTGTATCGATTCTGCGGGAAACAATATCTTCAATTTTTATCCGGGCGGAAGTAAATATCAGGTTATAATGGGAGCCGCCGTTTCCGACGACGGAAAACAGATTATCTGCGTATGCGGTTTGGAGCAGCAAAGGCTTATTCTGATAAGTGTCATTGACAATCATTATAAAATTGTGCACCACGCCTTTTTGAAAAAAGACGTGCGCAGACAGGTCTTTGCCGATTTTGAAGAAAAGAGCCGCTTTGCCGTTTTTGAGTCTGCCGATGGAATAGGTATAACGGACGGCAAAGAACTGAAAACCTCCTTTATCGAAGAATACGGCACGATCATCGATGCGGGAATAGAACCGAAAAAAAATATTTTGACTGCTCTGGTCAAAAACGGCGGAGAATACAGCCTGCTGATGTCCGACCTGCCCGATTTTATTATCGGAAAAACAGCCTTTACCTCAGACGACGCCTTTTTAATTCGGAGAAAAGACAGACTGTATCTGGGCGCAAACAATAAAATTTTGGCTTTCGAAATAAGGGGATTAAAATGAAAAAAAGCATATATGCGGCGGCTTTTTTGCTCGCTTCGCTTTGTATCTTTGCCCTGGAGTGGCCGACGGAAACGCCGTCCTTTTTGACATTTTTCGGTCAACGGGGCGAAGACCGCAACGATTTTTCTCCGGGGCTTGTTTTTGGCGCGGTGCAGACGGCGCGGGCTTCGGAGTATGGAAAACACCTTATTACAATAGAACAAAAGCGGGGCCGAAACCGTTTTCCAAGCACACTCGGCAATGCCGTTATCTTGATACATGAGGACGGGCTGCAAACCGTTTACGGTAATTTGGAAAGCGCCGATGCCTTTGCCTCAAGAGCACAGACGGACGACAACCTGTCGATAATAGGCAAAACGGGGAAATCGGGCTGGGGTGAGGAAAATTCGTTGATTTTTCAGGTTATGGATACGGAAAAACGCGTTTTTATCAATCCGCTGCTGCTCCTGCCTGCCGTTAACGACACGGTACCGCCGCAAATTCAAAACGTATTTTTGACAAATTCGGCGGGACAAACATTCAACCTTTCGTCCGTGCGGACCGTTAAACAGGGTTCGTACGATTTATATGCGAATATTTTCGACCGTATGCAAAAGGACGGAAGGGATTTTATTCCGCTTAGAATAAACGTTTTGCTGAATGGGGCCGATATTACGGCGTTGGCCTTTGAAGTCTTGGCCGGAAACGGGAAAGAACTGAACCTGCAAAATGCAGGCGTAACGGGAACCCTGTTATACGGCAAGCCCGGCGTGATGTATTTGGGCAAAATCAGCGTAATCAGCGGAAAAACCGAGCTTACCGTAAATGCCAGAGACATAACCGGAAACGAAAAAACGGAAACGTTTTCTTTTTATGTGGAATAAAACGGTGTAGAACATACGGCAGATGATGCCGTCAGTGTATGCAGGGATTCTTAAGGGCGAAGCCCTTAAGCCGAATTTTTCTTTTTTCGGGGTCATAGGAGTACTTTTTTCAGGTGTATACACCGTTTATCGGAAAAAGAAAAAAGCACCCCTAACCGGGGGATTTTTAAGGAGGAATCACCGCACAGGATATGCGGTACACCGGAAAGCCTTTTACAAATAGGCGAGGCAGATGCTAGGAGCGTACAAAAAACACCCGCAGGCGTACTTGATGTACGTCGAGGACTGTTTTTTGTTAAGCGACAACGCAGATACCCGCCTATTTGCAAAAGATTATACTTTGAACTTACCAACCTCTGTAGCAAGACTCTCAATACTCCGCTTATTCTTCTGCGTAATCTCATTAACTTCCTGCACGGCATTGTTAATTTGTACCGCGCCGGAGGCCATCTCATTCATACTATCGGTTATAACGCGGGTCAGATCGTCGAGCTTCCGCATTTCTTCGGCGACGCCTTCACCGCCTTTGAGCATTTCTTCCGAACCGGCCTGTACTTCCATTGTTACCGTATTAATGTTTTTGATAGCAATTAAAACTTCCTTGCTGCCGTTTTCCTGTTCACGCATGGCTTCGGTCAGGCGGGTACTCATCGATCTGACCTGCTCGGCCAAATCAAAAATGATATTGAATTTTTCTTCAACCGTTTTAGAAGAAGTGGAAAGCGACTCGATTTCCGTACTCAAGGTTTTAAGCGTCGCCGTTATCGTTTTGCCCTGTGTGGCCGACTCTTCCGCCAGCTTTCTGATCTCGTCGGCGACAACGGCAAAACCCTTACCCGCCTCGCCTGCATGGGCTGCTTCGATGGCTGCATTCATTGCAAGCAAGTTGGTCTGTGATGCAATGTGCTGAATAACGCTTGAAGCCTCCATCAGCGATCCCGACTCTTCGGCGATTTTTTGTGTAACACTGTTGGACGTTACCAGTGTCGCCTTGCCGTCGCCCGTAGCCTCCGTTAAACTTTTAACCGCATTATCGGTTTTGCCGAGCGTCTGCCCTATGGAAGCGATATTCGCAACCATTTGTTCAATGGAAGCGGAAGATTGTGCTACGCTCGCCGCCTGTGTTTCGATACTGTTATTCAACTGCTTAATCGTACGGACAATTTCTTCGATAGTGGCGGCAGTTTCGGTAACGCTGGCAGCCTGTGTAAGCGCCTGCTGTTTAACCCCGTCTATATTCGCACTAATTTCGTTTACGGCGCTGGCCGTTTCGGTCATATTCGAGGCGAGCTCGTTTCCGATTTCTCCCATTGTGATACTATTCGTACCGACCGATTTAATCGATCGGCCTATTTTTTCGATCGTCTCATTGAAATATTCGGACATATCGGTAATTTCGTTGTTTCCGCTGACGGGCAAACGCACCGTCAAATCGCCTTCGCCCTGCGCAATATTCTGCAAGGCAGACACAGCCGTCTGAATCGGCTTGACGATTTTACGGGCAAGCAAATAAACAATTAATAAAGAAGAAATCAGAATAATCAAACCGATAAGGTACAACGAACGGCGCAATACATCGATCGAGCCCATAAATTCTTTATAGGGAGCTTTTATAACCACCATCCACTTCGCATTTTTCAATTTTGCATGAGAGGCGATATTAAAAGCGCCCTCATATTCATAATTGCCGACCGAAGATTCGTCTGAAGCAAGGGCTCTTCTTTCGAAACGTGCAAGCGATTCGAGTTTTTTATCTGTCTTTGACTTATCCTGCGAATTCGCCTGATTTTCAACCAGCAAAAGCGTTTTATGTGCAATGACCGTTCCTATCGCATTTACAATGTAACAATAGCCCGATTTACCGATTGTAATGCCCTTGATATCTTCAGAGAGATGTCGTGCCTCGACAACGGCATCTATAGTTCCCACTACGGTATTATCGTCTCTATATATCGGAACCGAAAAAATAATCACTAACTGCTTATTGAATACGGAAGGAAACGGATCGGCGATACCCCGGCCTCCTTTTAGCGCAGCCTGAAACCATATCTTACTGCTGTTGTCAACAAGACCGTCCTCGTGATGAGTCATTCCTTTCAGATCTGTTATCTGTAAAGACTGTATACGGGGATTGAACTCGGCTTCTTTTTTCAATAGATCCAATTTTACGGAATATGGTATCGACTCGTCCCGCAGCTGCGGCATTCGCGCAATACCTTCGATAAATTGAAAAAACGAGGTGATATTACCGTCGATAATTTCGGCAACATCTTTTGCCTTATCAATAAGATGGGTCTCGACTTTTTCGGTTATGGCTTTCCGTGCTGTATGCACCGCAAGTACGGCCTCTATAACTCCGGCCGTTAAAATCAATATCCCGAAAATAAGAATCAGTTTATACTGAAGTGAAAAACGGTTTTTCATAAACAACTCCTAAGAAAAAATAAATAATACAGGGAAAAAAAGGTTACAGCCTTACAAAAGCACATACGTTCTCCCTTTTCAACCCGATATAGCGATATAATAATGTCAACGTTGAATTTTTAATGTATTTTATTTGTGCGGAGGGTTTAATACCCCGACGCTTGCGTCATAACATGAGGGTATTAAAGCCGACTGCAACCACCTTATAGAACATACAGTGCGAAACATTGAGCACTGTACCCGATGCGAGCGTCGGGGTTGTTGTTTGTGCGGCAGAAAAAAATTCTGAGCCGGTGCTGCTCTCGGTTCATGGCAATAAGTACCGAAAAGATTTACTTTCCGGCAACAGCACCTGTTGTGCCGATAGTATAATTATTTAACCTGATTTAGTCTACAGCCCCTGCCAAAAACTTCGGGTTTTATACTTTTAATTTTAAGAAATTACCGGCGGCCGGTCTTACCTGTATTTACGTTTTTTTGCATTATTGACTTTTTTTTCGGTACATGGTATAATACAAGTTATGATTTTTCCTCTAAAAGAACTCATTGAATTCAACGATAACATATACGAAATTACCTGCGCTTCCACCAGACGGGCATACCAGCTTGCCAAAATTCAAGATCCCGTTTTGGAAAAAACAAGCGATAAGGTAGTTTCGGCAGGCGCAAGCCAGATTTTTAAAGGCGAAGTCGACTATCAAATAGAATATCATCCGGAACACAACTAGTTGCAAAAGCACAAAACCGTGCCCGTTGCAGTTTTTTTCGGTGCAACGGCTGTAGGAAAAACGGCCATCGCTTCGCAGCTGTTTTCTTCCAAAACGGAAAAAACTGAAGAGGGGTTCTGCTCCCGCCTCGCAGGCAGGGCGGAAATTGTAAGCGCCGATTCCGTGCAGGTATACCGGTATTTAAAAACGGGTTCCGCCGCCCCCTCACAGGAACTGCTTGCAAGACTTCCCCATCATCTTATAGCCGTACGGGACCCTTCGGAAGAATTTTCCGCAGCGGACTTCGTGACAGAGGCCGACAAACTATGCCCCGAAATATATTCGCGTGGCAAACTGCCCGTTTTATTGGGCGGCACGGCATTTTTCATCAAAAATTTCATATACGGTCTGCCTACAACCCCAAAGGCCGATCCAGCAATCAGAAAGCACTTTCAAGACAGGGTAGAGCGGGAGGGGGCTGCTGTCCTTTTGGAAGAATTGAAGAAGATCGACCCCGTGACCGCCGAAAAGCTCCATCTCAACGATGAATACAGAATAGTTAGGGCCTGCGAGGTGTTTGCCGCTTCGGGTAAACCGCTAAGCAGTTTTGCGCTTTCCGAAACCGTCCGCAGCGGATACGCTTTTTTTATCGCCTGCATAAAAAAAGAGCGGCGCACTCTGTATGCCGCAATAGAAAAACGGGTGGACGCAATGATGGCCGAAGGCCTTCCTGAAGAAGCCGCCGGGCTTTTGGAACGGGGCTTTACCGCAGAGGCGCCTGCCTTAAAAGCCATCGGGTACCGCGAATTTTTTAACGAAGACGGTTCTTTTAAAGGGTTCAGCCGTTTGGACGAAATTGCAGAGCTTATAAAGCGCAATACCAAACACTATGCCAAGCGGCAGGAAACGTTTTTTAAAAAGATACCCGGTGTGCGCTATTACGATGCAGAAAAAAAAGACGATATGGTACGGCTGTACGGCGATGTGTGTGATTTTTACGAAAAATACCGTGTCTAAAGCAGCAGTGGGAGCCTTTTCAAGTTTTGCTCTTCCGTGCCGATAATGAATTATGAATTTTGCAGACGTGTTTTATATCGTAAAAAGAGTTTTAATTTCGCCGTATGTGATCGGTATCGGGATTGCCGTTATCCTGTATCTGAATCTGGTGTCTTTTGTCGCGCACTACAGGCGCCAAGATGTGGAACTGCCGCAGATAAAACGCAAAAAGAAACCGTCCCAAGCAGCCGCCTCAAGTAAGCCCCAGCCCGAATCCGACGACGAAGAATAAGGCAAAAACGCAAACCGATTTTTTTTGAAGACTGAGCAAGCGGGACGCCCATATCGCTTACCGATTGCGTAAAACGGGCCTACCGGCAGGGACAAATGAAGGCTTTGAAAAAGGGTCTTTTATCGGTTTTATTCGATATTCAGCCGATTTTAGTCGTGCACCACGACCGTACCCGCAATAAAATCCTTTAAAGAACGGCGCTTTTTATCGACCGTAAGACTTATGATATCCGCCGCCGTCCATACAAGCCTTATATAATTTATCACCGTATCGGTTTTCGGTATACCGTAATCGGCAACAACTCCTTTTATATAAAACCGGTTTAACCCGAAAGCGGTAACAAAAACATCAAAAACATATCGATTAATATCCGCCCGACCGCCTTGTTTAAAACCGTAAAATATGATACTGTTCTATACAGCGTGAGCTGTAATTAAGGAAAGTTTCAAAATGCGTTTTGAGACAGAACCTTAGATGTAGTCGTAATGTCGGTTTTATGGGTCGGGAGAGCCTTGAAAAGCCGACTCGTCGGGCATATTCAAAACCGCTATGGTTTTTGGGTATGCCCTTACTATCTTTGGAGGTATAATTACAGTATGCAGAACTTTTTTAAGCTCGCAGAGCACAGAACCACTGTGCGTACGGAAATCGGTGCCGGAATCACCACGTTTTTGGCAATGGCTTATATTCTGGCCGTAAATCCGGGCATTTTAAGCGAGGCCGGTATGGACAGGGGCGCGGTTTTTACGGCCACAGCCTTATCGGCGGCAGCGGGAACCCTCGCAATGGCCGTGCTGGCCAACCTGCCGGTTGCTTTGGCTTCGGGTATGGGGCTGAACGCCTTTTTCACCTACAGCGTTGTCATTCATCTCGGCTATACGCCCGCAACCGCACTGACAGCCGTTTTTTTGGAAGGTATTTTGTTTATCCTGCTTTCGGCGGTAAACGTTCGGGAGGCGATCATCAAATCGATCCCTGCAAACCTGAAAAAAGCGGTATCGGCCGGTATCGGAATTTTCATCACCTTTATCGCCCTGCAAAATTCAGGCATTATCGCAGATAACCCTGCCACTCTGGTCGGGCTCGGCTCCCTGCACTACGGGTCGCCGGCCTTCCTTGCACTGATGGGCCTTGTTATCACCTGCGCTCTGTTTATACTGAAAGTGCCCGGCGCAATTTTGATCGGCATTCTTGCGACAACCCTGCTCGGCATTCCAATGGGAATAACCGCTCCTGTAGGCGGCTGGGCCGGATGGACACCCTTCAGTTTGCCGTCGGCTCCTGCGGTTCTTAACTTCGATTTTTCGAACGTATTATCGTTCAAATTCTTTATGGTCTTCGTTTCGTTCTTATTTGTGGATATCTTCGATACCGTCGGCACCCTCGTGGGCGTTTCGACACAGGCCGGTCTGATAGATGAGCACGGAAATATTCCCAAGGTAAAACAGGCCCTGTTGGCCGATGCCATCGGAACTGCGGTAGGCGCAGTTCTCGGAACTTCCACCGTTACCAGCTATGTGGAAAGCACCTCGGGTGTTGCCGCAGGCGGAAGAACCGGCCTTACATCCTTGACCGTCGCAGTACTGTTCGTTATCGCGCTGGTTTTCTCGCCCGTATTCCTGCTCATTCCCTCGGCGGCCACAGCCCCCGCCCTCATCATCGTCGGCTTTTTGATGATGTCGCAGGCAGGTGAAATAGAATACAAAGACCCGACGGAGGGAATTCCCGCTTTTATCACAATGATTATGATGCCCTTTACCTACAGCGTAGCCGAGGGTATAGTGTACGGTATTCTCGCCTACGTCATCTTAAAAACGGTCAAAGGGAAATTCAAAGATATCCCTACGGTAACATGGATATTGTTCGTCATATTCCTGTTGCGGTTCTTTATGAAAACGGAATAGGGTAAGGCATATCGGTCTTACGGTCGCCTTTTTTTCAGAGGCGGCCTATTCGAGCGGAGGGTTTTTAATACCCCGCGCTCTGCGTCGAGGGTGTTAATTCATTTCTACCGAATAAAAGACCTGCGGGGTGCCCGAACGGTTTTACCGCTTTTCAGGTACCCTGCCTTACTTAAAAAGCCGCTCTTAACAAAGCTATGAACTTACAAAAGATAGAAGAAGAAACAAGGGCTGCCGTAACCGAGGCGGTAGAAAAGGCGCAGCTTGAAGCAGGCGATCTTTTTGTAATCGGGTGCAGTACAAGCGAGGTATGCGGCGGTATCATCGGAAAGAATTCGAGCCGGGAAACGGGCGAAGTCATCGTCCGCGCCGCCCGTGCAGTATTAAAAGAACGTAAAATATTCCTTGCCGTTCAAGCGTGCGAACACTTAAACCGCGCCCTCGTGCTGGAAAAAGAAGCCGCAAAAAAATATGCTGCAGAAGAAGTCTCGGTCATTCCTGCCTTACATGCGGGCGGCGCCTGCGCCGAAGCTGCATATCTGCAAGCCGAACACCCCGTTATGGCCGAACACATAACGGCTCAGGCTGGAATCGACATCGGCGATACCGAAATCGGTATGCACATAAAATTCGTACAAGTTCCGCTCAGGCTCAAAAACAATACGATAGGCAGCGCACGGGTTACGGCACTCAAAAGCAGGCCCAAACTTATCGGCGGCGAACGGGCTCGGTACAGCCTTTAAAAAGAATATTCTATAAAAGTGTCAAAATAAACTTGACTTTTAAGCAAAAGAGGCTTAAAATGGAGCCATGGAATTTAAAGATGCATTAAAGCCCGACTCTGTGGATTTACGGGACGTTATTACGCCTGCAACCATTAATCTGCATTTACAGGGCACCACAAAAGAAGCCATTATTGACGAATTACTGGACACGCTCGTAAAAGCGGGCAAGGTAAAAGATAAGGCCGCCGCAAAGGCCTGTATTTTGGATCGGGAACGCAAAATGTCTACAGGAATGAAGCACGGCATAGCCATTCCGCACGGAAAAACCGACTCCGTAAAAGATCTGGTTGCGGGGATCGGCATTGCGGATAAGCCCGTTGACTTCGATTCGCTTGATCAGGAGCCCTCCCGCATCTTCATTATGACCCTTTCGCCGCTAGACAAAACAGGCCCGCATTTGCAGTTTCTTGCACAAATCAGCTTATTGTTCAAAAGTGCGGAAAAACGCGAAGAACTCTTGCGTGCGGCGAATGCCGAAGCCGTCATAAAACTTTTAACCGAGAGTGAAGAGTAACTTGGCGCGGTAAAAACAGGTCTACAGGCGGGAACCCTTATCCGCTTGTAGGCATGGAAATTTATGCTTTTATTTTATAATTGCGGCTATAAATGCGGTATTGTAAGTATTGGCAAATCGTAAAATTTGGTATATACTGATAAAATGGCTGATAAAGACAATTTTTTCTCGAAGTTATTGAATTTGTTTGTCCGTGTGGACAGTCCCGATGTAATAAAAAAACGGAAACTCAAGCTTATTGCCAAAAATATAGCAAAGACCCGGTATAGTAAATGGTATAAATCGGGTGCGCAGGAGCTTTTACCCCAAACCGCATCATTTTTTTATAATATTTATAAGGTCGTAGGGCAAGGCCGGCCGTTGCTTGCGGGAGCGCTTTCTTCAAAAGTGCTGAAAAACATCACGGTCGAACACTTTTTGACGGACAGACAAAAGAAAATGCAGGAGGGGCTTTCGGAAGAGGCTATAAAACAAAAGGCTTCAAAAATGAAGGCTGCTGATTTATCGAATGCACTAAAGAAGGACTTAAAGCTTTTTGTCGGCGAATTCGACTCGACACAAACCCAAACGATAGATTCAACCTACGAAAATATAGAAAATTTCATTCACTTTGTTTTATTCGATTACTATTTTTTGCTGAAAAAATTCAATGCCGCGCTTCCGGAAAACAATTTTACCGCCGCACCTGTTTTTCAATCTGTGCGGGGCGAATACGTCGTCGAAGAATTAAAAGACTTTGTTACCGTTTTATATCAGCTGAACCTCGAAGCCGACTGGAAAACCATCTTCCAAATCATTAAAGAGTACAAAAACATCAATCCGGTACATGAGGGCCAGTGGAAAAAACTATTATCCGGCTTAAACGATTTAAAACGCTCCAGAGCACTCGAATACCTTATTCAGCATATTACCGGCGATATTCTTTATGCCGTCGAAATAAACCCGAACGATGAAAAGATAACGGATATTTATATCGAAAATGTCAGAAATGCTACCAATACCGTCATAAACAAGATTGCGGAAGCGCAAAAATCGTCAAAGGCGGCTGTTTTGATAAGCCGTATTTTCGGTGATAAGATCAATTCGGGTATGAAAAACTATACCATGGAAAACCACGCGAATTTCGTAAAAAAAGGACTGCCCGGTTATATTTATGCCGAACAGATGAACTGTCTTAAATCTTTTTTGATCGAATATGTAAAAACGGATATACGGACGCTGTGCGACCTGTTTTTGGTACGCGGAAATTGGGGCGGGTTTGCAGGTACGACGGTCGAATATTCCGACAGTTTTCATGCGATTATGCAGTTAGCCTCAAAGGTTGTGGAATTCGACGAAAAACTATCGGAGGTGTCCGAGATGGGGGTAAAATTCCGTACCCTGCTTTCGCGAATGGACAGAGAAAAAGAAGCGGGTAGGCAGGCCTTAAAACTATTGAACGAGGTAAACGGAGCTGCTTTAAAACTGATAAAGTTTTCTCTAAAATACATAATCGTAATCGGCAGCAATTTTAAAACGATTATTGCGGATTACGACAAACCGCGCCGTGAACTGATTCAAAACTGGAAAGAAATCGAACAGCATTCCGACAAGCCCATACGGGAGTGGCTGGTAGAAGCCTATAAAAAAATATACGATTTTGTTATGCTGATACAGGTTTTTAACGAAGGTTTATCTTAAGCGGCTAAAATAGCGCAGCTTAAAAACACTGACAAGTTTGCTTTGCAAACGGTTTGCAAAGCAAACCCGTGTTATTGTATGTGCTTTTTCAGGCTAACGCCCGGCTAATGCCTTACAAAAGCACGGCAATTCGGCAGTCTTGAAATTTGATAATTTCTGCGGTTGCCGAATCTCAAAAAAGGTTTAAATTGAACGCCGGAAATCAAGCCGTTTCGGTTTAAAAGAAGACAGATATGTTAAGCAGTTTTCATACACACACCTATTTATGCAAGCATGCAACGGGAAAACCCGCCGACTATGTAAAAGAAGCGGAGAAAACGGGCTGCTCGGCCTTGGGGTTTTCCGATCATTGCCCCTATCCCGACTTATCGTGGGATTATTGCAGAATGCATTACAAGCAGACGGAACTATATAAAAGTTTGGTCGAAGAAGCCGCAGCCGAAGCCTCCTTTCCCGTTTATTTCGGATTCGAATGCGAATGGCATCCCCGCTTTAAAAACTGGTATCGGGATTATCTAAAGGCGGAAATACAAAGCGATTTTTTGGTATTCGGTTCGCACTGGTACGACTTACACGGAAATTTGGAATACGTGCCGTATTTGACGGAAAAAAAAGACGTATTCGGTTACATCGATTTTACCATACAGGGGATGTCGTCGGGACTATACAGCTTTTTGGCTCATCCCGACTTGTTTTTGGCGGAAATCGAAGATATCGATGCCGATTATCTTGCCTGTTCAAGGGCCTTAATTTCGGCGGCCGTCGATTTAAATATGCCGTTGGAAATAAATGGGTACGGTTTGTTTAAAGAAAAAATCGTCAGGGCAGGCTTAACCGAAACGATCTATCCCGTAACCGCTTTTTGGGAGCTTGCACGGGATATGGGTGCAAGAATCATCTGCAATTCGGACGCACACAAACCGGAACATGTTCTGTCAAGCTGCAAAAAGGCAATGGAATTTGCCGAACGCTTAAATATACGGATTGAAGATTCGGCACAGGCTCTGGGTTTAAAATCCGAACACATAGAGAAATTTTAAACAAAAAGCGCAATGGAAAAAACACACGAACCGAAAAACGGCAAAAAGGCTTTTCATATTTTTGTTTACGGTAAGGTACAAGGCGTAGGTTTTAGATGTTGGACGGTTTCGATTGCAAACAGGCTCGGCGTAAAAGGCTTTGTCAGAAACCTGCCCGATTATTCCGTTGAAATTGTTGCCGAAGCAGGCAATGCCGTACTGAACGATTTCCTTTCTTGTTTAAAGAACGGTCACCCGTATGCAAAAGTCGAACGGATTACTGTCAGCGAAATACCGATTCAAAACTTTGACCGCTTTAAAACGGAATATTAATCCGGCAGGATAATATAACCGAAAAATCGAACAGGTAATGAAAAACCTATGTACGTTAAAAATTTAACGATTAAATTTTTTAATGGCAACAGCATACAACGGGCCCGCAAGCAACAGGACTACAGGTATTGCAATAAAATACCAATCATATTCATAAAATTTTCGTGCATGTAAATAATGAATAATGTTTACTATTACTATGAATAAGATAGACCATCTTATACTTTGCCTTACATATAAAAAATATTTTTTCATATTTATCCATAAGTTTAAAGCATCGGCATTAATGCTCCGGTTATAGCCCCTCCCACAGCACCTTCAATCATCGATGTCAAGATATCTTCTCCTGCATCATCTATAAAATTATACCGCTTTATTCTTTTACAGTATTCTCCCCGGCGAATTCTTTCTTTTTTCCGCCTCTTTTTTATAATTCGGCTTAAAAATAAATAAAGCAGAACCGAGGTCTATACCTATATCCAAAAAAAACAGCGGTTTATTTTCCGTATAACGGAAGCCTGAACGCACACTTAACAGTTTTGATTTTAACGGATATTTTCTTCCTCGAAATATTTCAAGTTCCGAAGTAATTGCAAATTCCAAGCCTGCGTTTAATTGAAACCGTGAAATTACTGCAGGATCTATAATATGAAAACTCGTAAAAAGATTTACTGCAAATTTATCTGAAACGGAATATAAGGTATTAAATGCAAGCTCGGTATTCAATAATGACAGTATATAGGACCCACCGGTCAAATTCCACTTATCCTGCTTATTTTCTTTGTTTCCGATACCTTTTATATCGATGTAAAAAGGGTTGAGCGAAAAATTAAGTCCCGTATCGGCATCGTAAAAATAGAATTTAAATGCGGATATACTGAAATTATAATCGGCTTTGGGATCGGTTCTTTTAAAAACACCGCCTACTTTTACATCTCCTAGCGGCCAATACGGCATAAGATCAAGCGCATTGTTCTGCCATGAAAATAAAATAAGAAGACATACGGCAATTAGTATCTTTTTCATATATATTCTATCTTACAACATTTTTTTCGGTTTGATTTTTACCGTCTTTTCTTTGCCGTTTTTATCGATAAAGGTTATTGTCACGGGTATGGCAAGCCGGCTATTACCAAATAAAAGGTTTAAATCCTCCGGACTATAATCCAAGATTGGCCGTGAATTTATCTTTGTTATTACGGTGCCGGGAATAAGTTTCATTTTCCAAGCAGGAGAGTGCTCTATAATTTTATTTATAATAATCGTATTGTCAGGTGTCATTGAGATTGAAAGTATACCTATATTTTCTATAAAACTTTCAATAAAAAGGCCAAGATGCTCTGTAGGAATTCTTTGCTTGTAATAGAATAAGGATTGATTTAAATCGCGTAAGTCAAAAAGCATATCAAATAAAACTAAAAATTTCATTCCTATTATAGAATTTGCTTTTAACCAAACAGGCGTATTTGTCATAAATATCTTATTTTCAAGTTTTAAATTCATAAGTTCAACGCTTTCTTTTTTTATAATGAAAAAGGCAGGAGCTAAAGACTTATCTGCTTTATTCATAGCTAAAACCTTAAGAGATTTTCCGTTTTGAGGATCATAAAGTTCTTGAGGCAAAATAATACTCGTTGCAGCACCGGTATCAATCAGTGCGTTATAAAATTTGCCATTTGTTTTTATGGAAATAAACATTTTTAAACCTTTTTTATCATTATCGGTAATATCAGTGAAAATAGGCATAGAAAATACATATCTATCCGGCTTTTTATTATGAATTCTTATAGCTCGATCTGTTGTAGATATTTCAAACATTTTATTCTTAAAGATATCCAATCCGATAACGCCTGCAATATTGCGGGTGTTATTGATAATTTTTACATTATCGGTAACAGAAAACAAATAATCTGTTTTTAGTTTATTTCCGGCAATAACAAGATGATCTGCTGAATATATTGATGTCTGTATTTCTATATCAAGTAAAATTCCTCTAGCGTTATCAATTACTTTTTTAAAATTAGTGTAGCTTTCTGTTTTATCAAAAACTATTGAAATAGGAGCTCCGGTATCAAAGATAAAAAATCCTTTTCTATTCCCTATTTCTGCATAAACGTATATGTGACCATCTGCTTTATCGTAATAAAAGGGAATTTCTATTATTTCTGAGGTAAATACAATAAAGCCCGTAACAAATAAGCAGGCTGTAATTAAATATTTTTTCATTACCGTCCTCTTTCGGCTGACAGAAAAAACTCTGCCAGCCGCGGTTGATTAATTTTTATAAAAGTATATTGTCATTTAAGTCTGAACTTAATTCCAAAGCCATAATCGGCCCAGCCAATATCCGGACTATCATCCTTGAAACTAGGTGCATCAAAAGGATCAGGAGAATCCCCCCGATCATTTCTATCACCATCGTAACCCGGACACCAAGGAAGCGGGCAGCCTCCATCAACCAAT
>CAUTPO010000042.1:0-15623 GCA_963540475.1 uncultured Treponema sp.
TCGCAAATTAAATTTAAGGAAACCCTCTAAAAACTGATGTTTTTAGAGGCTCCCTGTAAATCAATACAACTGAATTAAATGTTATCAATATTATGTTTTTGATAGGTGTCTTTTTCATCTTTTAAAACCTTCTATCCCGTTATTTGAATATATTTTATTTGTGTATGAATAATACAGCTCCGCCCATTCTCCGCGCCAAATCCAAATGATATATTCATTTTTGGGAATTATAATTTCTTTTTTAAAATCATCATAGTTTTCATCTTTAAATGTTGTGCCTTCAATATGTATATCAATCCTGCCCTTACATTGCAGGTTTGTATGCCGGAAGTCCGATTCTACCGGACAATAACCGTTTTTCTCATAAAAGTCTTTTACAAAAATAATGGCGGGCTTCATTTCATTATCGATAAAATTTCTGTCTTTTTTAATTTGTTCTTCGGCAAGATGGTTGAGTGCAAGAAAAACGGAGAGCACGGCAATAAAACTTAAACCGCAAATAATAATTATTTTTCTTTTCATTATAACTCCCTAACGGGTGATGCAAGCCCTGTCTATCATCAATTCTTTTTCCAAACATTTCTTTTTATTTTGAATGCTATTTCGATAAACGGCCTAAACCGTATTTGCCGTTTCCCTTAACCGATATTGTGATTATATCAAAAAAGTGTACGCTGAGCAACAAGCGTATTACACGCCTAACTGATTAAAGGCCGCTATATCGGTCTTATACCGGAGGCGATTTTTCAAGCGCTTATTAACCAGTTCGATAACTTCATCCTAGAACCGATTTACGATGTCCAAGGTAACATGGTTTGAAACTGACAGTTCTAAACAGGTTTATTATAAAAACCTTATAGCAAGCCTCTATCCATGTGAAGCCTTATTACCCCGACGCTTTCGAGGGATGTTGATTTTATTTTCGGATTGTTGTACACTAAGCATATTATGAATTCGGCAAAGAAAAGCGTGAAGGTCTTTTTCGGCGGGGACGTATGCGGAATGCTCGGGCTTACAACACTGCAAACCTATATCCCAAAAATAATAAAAGAAGAAGATATCGATTTTACGGTCGTAAACGGCGAAAATACCGCCAACGGTTCGGGAGTGCGCGAAGAACAGGCAGCTCTTTTTTTTGAGGCAGGCGTCGATGTTATAACGGGCGGAAATCATACATTGGAAAAATTCGATATACGGCACACCTTCGGCAAAGATAAAAGAATTTTACGCCCGCATAATTTTCCTTTTGCGCATGGAGCAGGAATAGTTCAAACGGAAAAAAACGGAGTAACATACATCGTCATCAATCTGCAAGGCAGGGAAAATATGAGAGCCATCGACTGTCCTTTCCAGACAGCCGATAAACTGTTTTCCGGCACAGACAATAATTTCGATTTTAAAAATGCCGTTATCCTTGTCGATTTTCATGCGGAATCCACCGAAGAAAAGGAGGCTCTGGCCTTTTATTTGGACGGGCGCATTTCTGTTTTCGGCGGCACCCATACCCATACCCAAACTGCCGACGAGCGGATATTGCCGAATGGAACCGCATACATAACGGATGCAGGTATGATCGGAGCCTATTATTCCGTGATCGGAGCCTCACCTGAAAGTGCGATTACCAGACTTAAAACACAGGTTCCCCAAAAATTCGATCTTATGGATGAGGGGCCGGCCTTTTTTTGCGGCCTTATTTCCGAAATAGATTTAAAAACGAAAAAAGCCTCTGCCGTAAAACGAGTCTACATCAAACAAACCCTGTAAGAAAAAGCACTCTCTTTAAAATCAAGGCTTGATATTTTTAAAAATATACCCTATAATAATCGTATGGTTAATGATGATACAGTACAGGATATAATATCCGATACGCCTCAAGATGTAACGATCGAACTTGATTCGGGTGCTATCGCCGGTTTAAAAAAAATGCCGGTCGATATCTTCGATAATGTTTACCTTGGAGAAACAAGACCGCATTCTCTTATTCTTTGCATCGATGTGCGCGGTTTCAGCGACTTTATGTGCAGCTATGATGAAAAAACGGTTTTTTCACTGATTACATCATTTACTTCCAATTTTCTTTCCTGTGTAAACCAGTTCGGATATAGTTGTTCGTATTATAAACTGCTCGGGGACGGGGCCTTGGTAATTTGGGACAAATTGGACGGCACAGCTATAAAAGAGGCTGTTATGGTTTTTACCTCCTATGTGGAGTTTGCCAACGAAGAACTGTTTAAGCCGTATGAAAATTTGTCGCTAGGCGGTGCACTTGTTTTAGACAAGGTATACAAGTATGAAATCTCCGCCGAAACCTCTCAGCTAAAATACCGGGATTATGTCGGTTACGGCATAAACCTTGCATGCCGTCTGCAAAACCTTGCGGCCGGCGGCGAGCTGATCGTGAGTAAAAAGCTTGTGGACATAGGCGCAATTACGGCAACAAAAAAATCAGAGCCCGATATTCTAAAAAAACTGGCCGGATTAAAAGGAATCAAAAAAGAGGATCGGTCCGCTCTTTATTTGTATAAAGATATAAACCCGAAAATTCTTTCGATATTCAAGGTACTCGATTTGGAAATATAATGGAAACGGTTCCATTTTAATATTCTATCTTGCCCGTAATGCCAAAATTTACATTCAGCAAAAACGAATTCCTTTCCGTAGAAATTCCTTGTAATTCTGCAAATACTTTTATTTCGCCGTGCTCTCCTACTTTTGTGGTTTGGGAGTGGGTAAATGCTATTGCGTAATTCAGCCGTTTTAAGTTGTTGTTTTTGGAAAATTCAACCGATATTTTTTCTTTCCTACTGTTCGATAAATGAATTTTACTGAACGCTCTGATAATAAGACTCGGAAGAGAAGAACCGCCCGAATAAGCAAAAACCAAGCCGAATTTTTCTTTCCAGTTTTGGGTATGCAGTTTTGTGTTCTTTGTTTTTACGGCATTTATTTCAAAATTATTTTCAAACCCCAATTTGTTTTCGGTTCCGTTTTTTGTTTCAAAAAAATAATAAAGGCTGTGCTCCATTGCCAGTTTGAATTTAAAATAATCTTTTCCGAAAGAAAAATTCCAACTATACTTGCGGTTTAACTCGTCCTGATTGTACCATGTAAACCAATCAAAATACCCGTACTTGCCCGATATATTCAGTGTCGTATACCTGAGTAAAAAATCCAATGAATAAATATCGAGGGCCGCATTATCGGTTTTTTCCGACTTTACGATTCTGGAAACAGACGTGTTAAATTCTATCGGTGTATACAAATCTTTAATTGTAGTGCTTATAAGTTTTGATATATTAAGCCCATATACATTTACAAAACCGTAAATATTGTTATTGCCGAACCGGAGTTGACGGTTTATCTTTCTGTCAAACATATCGTATATTATCGGTTTTGAAAAAAGCCAATACTGTTCGCCCATACCCAAAAAAAGTGCGGATAAATCGTCCGAATACGAATTCTCTCCGGAAAGGCCGTTCCCCGTTTTTTGTTTTAATATTTTTCTTTCCCAAACAGGCGTAAAAAAAATATCGTTTGCGGTAAAAGGAAATGAAAGACTTACCTTTGTTTGTTCGATTTTTTGTTTTTGTTTGTCTCCCGTAAAGCCCGAAAATGCCGCCGCATCGAAGTTGAGTCCCAAAAACTTTATTTTTTTCTCATTGTTTATATCGTCTTCGGTGAACATATTAAAGATAAACCTCATTTCGGTATTTCTGTATGCGGCGTTCCTGTTTCCCTTTGAGTACATATCGATTAAACTTTTATTCCATGCAGCGGTATATCCAGAATTGGAAACGTTAAAAAGAGTTTTATATTTTTGGTTTAACGATAAACTTAAACGGCTGTAAAAAATACCGTATTTTGTTTTCGGAAATATCGGAGAAATGGCTGCCGAAACTTTTTGTGAAGTAAATTCTTTTGTGTAGTCTATCGAAGTCAACAATTCGGCAAAAACGAATTTTTCAAAACTTAAAAAATTTTCCCGCCGCAATAGTTCCTTGTTTTGGTTTACGAAAAAATTTTCATAAGCCGTAAAAAAATAAACAGGAATCTTAACCGAATGTCCATAACTTTCGATGATATGCGGTTTTGTTGTCTTGGTTAAATGTTTATCCGTGTTTTGCAGCGATAATAACCCCGAAAGTTTTATTTGCCAAATATCAAGTTTAGCTTCCATTTTAGAATGCAATTTCAACGGGTCTTTTTTATTGTCCACTTCGACATTTCCATCAACATAAAAATACGGATTTGAAAATACGGGTATGCCGTTTTTTTCATAAATGGTATTTTTTACGCCGTATTCAAAATAGCTTTCATTTTTAAAATTATAGTTTTGATTCTGCGGTTTTTCGTTACGGCCGGCTATTGCGTTAAATCCGAAGTGAGAACCCGCTTTAATATTATATTTTGAAAAATCTATTCCGGTAGACACCTTGTAATTGTCCGTATGTGCTCGGTTTGTTTTTTGTTTGTTTACCTCCCAATCACCTGACGCTGCCAGAAAAATATCCACGGAGTTCACAGGCTGCCAATGTATTCCGGCCGCAAATTTAGCGGTTCCCGAATCGGAGTATATCTTTCCTTCCTGCCACTGTATTTCGATAAGATCGTTTGAAAATACGGGCTGTCTCATTGTAAGAATGTGCGTTTGCTCGTTATAATCGAATTCTGACGTTTGTATTTTGTTTTTATAAACCCTGATACTCCCCGGAATTGTTTCTTCGGGAAGAGAAAAATCGGAGACGGGAATGTGCGTTTCATATAAGATATGAAATACAGGATCGGTATGTTCCGTATTATCAGGAAGATATATTCCGGCATCGTTTTTAAATGGAAACCGCTGTGCCGGATCTTCAAGACTGCTCCCTACCCCGGACATTTTATTAAAAACCTGAATAAAATTCGATTTGTTTAAACCGTTCGAAAATAAGTTAGTTTCTTCTATAAACGCTTCATAGTCTTGACTTTCCGTATCCGAAGCCGAATTTACTACGCGGACAGAAGTATTTGCCGTATTAACAGAACCTTCATACCTTGACGCTATTTCAAATGGGGAAAATTTCTTGTCTTCTTTTAATATCAAAGATTTTTTTCCGAAAATATTTTTATAAATACCCGATGCGGTTATTTGGTTTAGTATCTCTGTTTTATGCGGTGACGGCAGCAGTGTATTAAAATAATTATATGCCGATGTTTTATGCGTTGGGATATTTGCCATTAAGTCGTTTTCTATATTATAATAATATATTGCAATACCGTATGGGAAACCCCTTTTTAAATTAAGGGTATGCTTTTCCGTGTCGATATAAAATTCATCACGGCTTAATTCCCGCCAAGAAGAAAATTCGGAATCTTTGACAAATACCTCTATCGATTTTCCGCGTAATTCATCTGCAGGAATATAAAAATATCTTCCGCGGCTCCAATTTTTGGCTGCAATTTTATTTTTAATTAATTCGTTTTTTCCGTAATACGTTTTTGAATTGAAAACGGAACTCTCATACCGCACAACGGTATCGGCCTGCCAGTTTTTTCCGGCAAAGGTTCCCATTAGACCGGGAGCAATAATGTTTCCCCCGCCTGTCGTTATAAACTTGTACGTTGACGGAAATTTTATTCCGCTGTTTCCTATCCGTATATGCCGTATGCGGGAATCGTCTTTTCCGAAGTACCCGAATGCCAAAACACTCTTTTCGAATTTATCTTTGTATAAAACTTCAAAATAAAAACTTTTATTCAGTAAAAGCCATAAGGATAAATTTGCCTGCTGTTTAAACACAGGCTGAATAGAATTCAGCTTCGTATAATTATTGAAAAATTCGAAACTTGCCGTACCTAATAGATTAAGCTCCCAAAATCCATCCAAAAAAAGCACGACATTTTTTCCGTTAAAATTTTTAAAATACAGATTCGCCTTATTTTCTCCCGTTCTGTTTTTTATCAAATTTATTTCTTCATCGATATTTTTATTGCGTTCTTCTGAAATATTGAATACTATCTGAGTTTCCGAATTCGTTTCGGTTGATCCGCTTTCCTCGGCAGTAGGTTCTGTACTCTGTTCTTGAGCCGATAAAACGCTGCAAAATAAAAAAAAGAAAACAAGAAGTTTTTTCATTTCGGATAATCCCCGTTTTCCATTTTATCTTTTTTATTCAATGCAGATCGGTCTAAAGTTACAGCCGATGATCCCAGGCAAGGCGGCGTATCTATAAGACGAGCCGGTTTTAAAACCGCTCGGCCTTCCTTTTTTGTGATATTATACACGGCTTCTTCTATTTTTCTTTTTTTTGTCTCTTTTTCGTAAGAAAAGAGTTCTGACTGTATTTTTGTACCGCCGCATTCCGTATTGATGATTGCCAAACCTAATAGACGAATGGGCGTTTTACCGTCGAATTTTTTATAAAAAAGATTTTTAGCCCGGTTATATAAATCTTGAACATTTGTTACCGCCTCTTCGGTAGATTGAACGGAAACGGTTTTAAAATCGGTGTAGCGTATTTTGACGGCTACGGTTTTGCTTTTAAGTTTTTCGTCAAGAACCCTGTACATTAATTCGTTCGAAAGATGAAACAAGACATCATCGATTTCTTCATGCAAAAAAAGATCGTATTCAAAGGTTTCTTCGGTGCTGACGGATCGGTGTTTAGCTTCTTCCGGAAAGATTTCCGTTAATTGCCCGCGGA
The DNA here is from genome assembly GCA_963540475.1 of uncultured Treponema sp. Classification (GTDB taxonomy): domain Bacteria; phylum Spirochaetota; class Spirochaetia; order Treponematales; family Treponemataceae; genus Treponema_B. The sequence continues at coordinate 6,684 of CAUTPO010000042.1, forward strand.
CTGCATTATACAAAAACTTGCTGCCGGCTTCCCCTAAGATAGTCTTTAATAAATACTCACTTGCCGTTAATATTTTGAGGACATCGGTTAAACCTGCCTGTATTAACTTTTCACGTGTTTTTTTCCCTATTCCCCAAATATCTTTTAAAGGCAGCGTTTTCATAAATTCGGCTTCTTTGCCGCAGGGAACCATAAAAAGCCCGTCCGGTTTCGATTTTCCGGAAGCGATTTTTGCAATGTATTTATTCGAGCCGCAGCCGACGGAAACGGTCAATCCTGCCGTTTTATATATTTTTTCTTTTAATATCTTCGCAGATTCTTCGGGCCGGCCTAAAAGTTTTTCCATGCCGGTCATATTTAAAAAGGCTTCGTCTATCGAGATTTGTTGAACATCGGGCGTAAAGTCTTTTAAAATATTCATAACCTCTTTCGACTTTTCATGATACCGCTTCATACGCGGTTTTATGAAAACACCTTCGGGGCAAAGTGAACTCGCTTTCAGCATCGGCATTGCAGAATGAACTCCGAACTTTCTCGCTTCGTAGGAACAAGTCGCCACAACAGAACGCCGCATATTTCCACCAACGATTACAGGCCTTCCCTTATATTCTGGATTATCCAGCTGTTCTACGGAAGCATAAAAGGCGTCGATATCCACATGAAAAAAGACGCTTTGTTTATTCATCTGCCGATTCCTCGGGTATCAAGAGTGAATTCTTTTTCGGTTTCGAAAAGAAAAGTTGCGTCTTTTAATTTTTGATCTTCTTTTCCCGGCGCTGCCCAATTCGAAAATTCAGACGCAGCCGCAACCGGTGTTTCGCTGACGTTTATTTTTGCAGCATAAAACCATGCGCTTACTTTTACATGCAGTCTAGCGTTTTTTTCACCGGAAAACCTAACAGTAAAAGGTTCTTTTGTGTTAAGCGGAGATAAAAAGCTTGCGGTGTTTCCTGTTGCGTCCGCCGTAAATTCGGTGTTTGCTTCGTAAACGGGAAAGCCGTTTTCTTTTGTAATACGAAGATGAATGACCGCCGCTTCTTCCAAAGGCGTTATTGTTATTTCGCCGATGCTTCGTTCAAGATAGTTTTCCGATTTTGCAAAAACTTCTATAAATGAATCGGTCTTTATGTTTTGTAAATTATCGAAAGCGGAATAAGCATTACGGTCTTCTTGAGTAAAATCGGAAACAAGTTTTACGGAATTCCCCGAATCGGAAATTCCGTATATCAAAAATAGATTTTTTTGCGGTACGGCGGCAAAGGCGGGGTGTACGAATATGAATAGAATGGAAACAAAAAAAATGCCTGCAGCGGTTATCGGAAAAAAGAATTTATTTTGCAGCACTTGAGTGTCTTTTTTTATTCTCAATATAAGACGGTTTATTATCAAATTATAAGGAACAAAAAAAGCTGCGGCGCTGATATTGCTGGCATAAAAAAATATTTTTATCAGATTATCGGTTATAAAAAATATAGGCAAAAAATAATATAACAAGAGCGCTGCATTCAATATTAAAAATATTGTCTGCATATATATTTTTTTGAACTTTGCCGACATAAAAGACAGCAGATATATTTCGGAAAAAAACAGAGATAAGGATAGATCGAAACTGGAAAAAATAAAAATATTTATAAAACAGATCAGATTCGTCAAATAGGCATAAATAAAGGTATTGCGCGGAAGTTTTGCGGCGATTAAATTCATAAACAAAAAGCTCAATAGTGATCCGAACAGGAATTTGCAAAACACAGCCGTAACGGGAAATTGTTCTATTACCGAGATAGTTTCGAACTTGATATAAAAAATAAGTTTGACTATATTTTCACCGGCATAAAAAGAAAAAATATTTACTACAAAAAAGAAAATAGGGACGCGCCATAATCGTAACAAATCCCTGATGTGTTTTTCTTTTTTTTTGCCGAACAAAAAACTGAACATAAAGGTATACAAAAGACCTGAAAAGGTTATTATCAGAATGAGGGTAACAAGTGTTTTTTCGCTTATTATCCTGTAGCCGAAGATGTTTTTCAGATTGTAATGTTTATCCCACTTTTTCGATATGCCTTTTGCGGCATAATTGTTTATTATGCCGTTTAATACGGGAGTAATATCGGCTCCGTATGATAATTTTATTGCGGCAATTTCGGAATCAAGATATTCGCCGAGAAGTTTATCTCCGTTTATGATTCCCAGTCTGTACAGAATAATATTGTTTGAATGAAAATCTGCTTTTAAATTTCCGCTTTTCAGTATTTCGAATATGTCGTGAACAAGCCATGCGGGGCTTGTTTTTTTGTGTGCCCCTGCACTTATTTTGACCCTGTCGGGACTGCCGTCCGATAAAATAAACACGACTGCCGTTTTGTATCCGCCTATTTTTGTTATAAGCCGTTTTGTGTTTTTGTAAGTTTGCACGGGAACCGTTTTGGGAAGATCGGGCGTGTCGTTATCGGTAATTGCGATTATTACGCGTATCGGCAGTTTTGTGTTTTTTAGATCATCTGCAAATTTTCTGAGCTGCTGCGTGGAAAAAGTTTCATTGTTGTCTTTGTCGCGTGCAGCTGTAAAGACTACGGTATCATCGATTTTCGGCCCCAGTTCGTACACGGTGTTTTCTGAAAAAGCGGTTATTACAGAGAAAAAAACAAAAAATACGGCACCAATGCTTTTTTTCAATTTGAATAATCCTTAATTTTCCGATGCGGAAAAGACGCCCGTTTTAAACCAAGCCTCTATTTTTCTATACGATTTGTTTATTCTTCTTATAACCTCATTCGGATCGATTTGGTTCGGCTGATTTTGGACCAGATCGGGGTGATGTTTTTTTATCAGGAGTTTCCATGCCCGTTTGCAGTCTTCAAGCGGAGCGCCGGGTAAAACATTTAAAACGGCAAAGTCTTCCGTAAGTTCGGGCGGCACCGGTATTCGTTTTGTTTCAGTATTCGGTTTCGGGGGAGGCCGCCGTTCCATTCTTCCGCCGATTGTTCTGTACTTACCGGCTTTCTTTTTAGCCGCTTCAAACGGATCTTCATCGGAGGCAAGCGCGTCTTTTAAAATATTGCCAAGGGTACCGTAATAGTTATCGCTCATCTTTTTGCCTTTGGATAAAATCTTCCATCCACACACCGCTGCCAGCCCGAACGTCTTTTTGTAAAACCGCGCCTATAAAAAACGCCGCTTTCTCGGGAGCTTCACCCGCTGTCAGTTCTTTTTCGGTACGCAAAACCGCTATGTCATTTTCAGTTATAACCGAATCCTTTTTTAAATCTTTTACATAATGAAGGGAGCGGTTCGTTTTTCCGTAATTTTCTTTTTCGGCATCGCCGAGTTTTTTTTCGCCTGTGCCGATGACCGCCGATATTTTTTCCTCTGTATAGCCGAGCGTCAAAAGATAGTCCGTAATTTCAGCGCTTGTGTTTCCTGCGTATTTTTTTACGGCGCCGCACATCTGTTTGAACATTGCAGGCTCAAGGGCGACAGGGTCGTCCAGACCGTTTTCTTTTCGGGACAGGCAGATGTGTTTTTCGATTATAAGCCCGCCTTGGGCAATGCTTAAGAGCGGAACGAGGACGGGATCCATCGAATGATCGCTGAGCCCTGCCGGCGTATTGAAAATGTTTGCCAGATTTTTTATGAGCGAAATATTGTAATCCGATTCGGGGGCGGGATAGGCGGTAACGCAGTGCAGGAGCGCAGTTTGCAGGTTCCCGTTTACGGACCGCACCGTAGTAAGCGCCTTTTCTATGTCACACAAAAGGGAGACGCCCGTCGAAAGAATGATCGGCAAATCAAAGCCGGCTGCGAATTTTAAAAGCTGCGTATAGTTTAGTTCGGGCGAAGCGATTTTTATAAAATCGGGGCGCAGCAAAAGCAACTCACGGCAGGAGCGTATTCCAAACGGCGTCGCGGAAAAAAGAAGGCCCTTGTTTTTTGCATACACTGCAATCTCTTTGTAAAATTCTTCGGGGACTTCCAGCTCGCAAAATCGGCGGTACAGTTCTATTTTTCCCGTGGGCAAGAGCACGCTGCCGGTTTCGGGGTGCAAAATTTCGGCCGCATAGACTATTTGAAATTTTACCGCATCGGCGCCAGCTTCGCAGGCGGCGTCTACGAGCGCCCTTGCCTTGTCGAGGCTGCCGTTATGGCTCGTGCCTATTTCTGCAATGATAAGGGGCTTGTTTTTTGAAAAAACCTGCGAGCCCGCTTCGAATTTCGCTTTTTTTTCGCTCATAATGTTGAAATATTACATTAAATTCCCAAAAAAAACAAGCGCAAAATGACAGGCTGCTCCAAAAGCCTTATTCGTGCGGAGGATTTAATACCCCGACGCTTGCGTCGGGGTTGTTGATTGAATTTGCTTTGTACAAAACCTTGTATCGGCATAAGAGAATACGCAAGGAGCCCGGGAAGGCTCCGAAAACCTTGCGCATTCCTGAAACGGTTTACACCTTAAACTTTCCGACCTCATCTGCAAGGTTTTGAATACTCCGCTTATTTTTCTGGGTAATCTCGTTGATATCCTGCACGGTCTTGTTGATTTGAACCGAACCGGCCGCCATTTCGTTCATGCTTGAAGTAATAAGGCGGGTTAATTCGTCGAGTTTGTTCATCTCTTTCGCAACCTCTTCTCCGCCTTTAAGCACTTCGGCAGAACCCTCGTTGACGGCAGCCGTTACGTTGTTTATGTCTTTTATTGCACTCAGTACTTCCTTGCTGCCATTTTCCTGTTCCCGCATAGCTTCCATAAGGCGGGAGCTCATCATTTTCACCTGATCTGCAAGATTAAAAATGATGTTGAACTTTTCCACTACAATTCCGGCAGCCTGCGATAGGGAGTCGATTTCGCCGCTAAGCGTTTTCAGCGTTACGGTTATGCTCTTACCCTGCATGCTTGACTCTTCGGCCAGTTTTCGAATTTCGTCTGCAACGACGGCAAACCCCTTACCCGCCTCGCCTGCATGGGCAGCTTCGATGGCGGCATTCATCGCAAGTAAATTGGTTTGGCTTGCAATATGCTGAATGACACTCGACGCTTCTAAAAGGCTGCCCGATTCTTCAGAAATATTTTGGGTAACATTCGACGCATTTATCAACGTGTCTTTTCCGTCAGCCGTTGCACCGACAAGGTCTTTGATTATGCTGTCGGTTTTTTCGAGCGTTTGGGTTATGGAAGAAATATTTGCAGTCATTTGTTCGATGGAAGAAGAAGACTGGGCGACGCTTGCAGCCTGTGATTCGATGTTGCTGTCGAGTTGGCGTATCGTCCGGATAATCTGTTCGATGGTAGCGGCGGTTTCCGTAACGCTTGCCGCCTGACTCAGCGTTTTTTGTTTTACGCTTTCTACGTTTCCGCTTATCTGATTAATGGACGTTGCCGTTTCGTTCATATTGCTCGCCAATTCTTCCCCGATTCCTTGCATAACCGCCGCATTTTCTTCCACAGATTTTATCGATATTCCGATTTTTTCGATAGTTTTGTTAAAGTACTTCGATAATTCGGTAACCTCATCGTTTCCTATAAGCGGAAGCCGCACCGTTAAATCGCCTTCGCCATGCGCTATATCTTTAAGAGCATTTACGGCCGTTTGAACGGGCCTGACCATTTTGCGTGCAATGAGGTACGCGATTAAGGCGGAAGCAACCGCGACCAGTATTCCGATGAGCATCAACAAGCGTTTCAAGGTTGTTACCGTACCCATAAAGTCCTGAAGCGGAGCTCTGACAATTACCTTCCAACCGGTGTTTTTTATAACGGCGGAGGCGGCGATATTGTCTTCATTGTTAAAAGAATAATAGCCGACAACCGAATCGTTGTGCATAACGGTTTTTGCAAAGGCGGCTATGGAAGCAAGCGAGGTATTTGTTTTTGCGCTTTCCTGAAAATTATCCTGTTTTATAACCAAATCGGTATTTTTGTGGGCGATGGTCGTACCCGTTAAACCGAGGATAAAACTATAACCCGAATTTCCTACGGTTATATCATCTATATCGTTTGAAAGCCGAACGCCGTCCGTGTCGGCAGCCAAAACACCGATGATTTTTTTGTTGTCGTCATAAACGGGAACTGCAAGCGTGTTGACGAGCCGGTTATCAAAACGGGACAGATAGGGTTCGGAAACAAAGGGCTTACCGGAAACGGCAGTGCGGAACCATTCTCTGTCTTTTACATCGACTATTCGGCCGCTTTCAAGATATATCGTACCTTTCATATCGGTCAAATAAAATACCGTTATTCTGTCGTTAAAGGCAGCCTCCCTTCTAAGGTAGCGGGCTTTTTCGATCGGGGTAACCGAATCGTTTCTTAAAAAGGAAGACCGTGCAACACCTTCTATAAAATTGAGAAAGGCATTGATCTTTCCGTCGATGATTTCTGCGGTATCAAGAGCCTTGTCTTTTAGGTGTGTTTCAACCTTTTCGGTTACCGCAGTTTGAGTAATCCGCAATGCCATGAACCCTTGAATAAGAATGGCGGCGATAATCAATAGCCCGAAAACGATGATCAGCTTTTTGCGTATGGAGAAAATTTTTTTTGTTTTCTCTTCTTCATATTCTGATTCCTTTTTTCGGGGGGGGGGGGGGGGGGGGTAAAAAATTCTTTTTTTCAATTTTTTTAAAGCCAACTTTTGCAAAAATTTTTTTATAAAAAAAAAAACAAAAAAAAATTAGAAAATAACCCCCCCCCCCCCCCCCCCCCCCCACAGAGTCGTTTTGTCCATTTTTGTCAAGCCTCCTTTGGCTACATTTTTTTTAGATAAAAGATACCATATAAAGAAACATACTTTTTTAGGCAACTTTATTATACATTGTTTGAGAAAATATGACAAGAATGGTCTATTCGATTTTTTTCAGGTTAAACCGTAATTTTTTTTAAGCCCGAATCCGTCTGCGCGTACCCAGCAGTTTTTTAGCTTCTTATTCGTGCGGAGGGTTTAATACCCCGACACTTGCGTCGGGGGTGTTGATTTTTTTCAAAGTACTCGAAGGCATCGATTATGTCAAGATAAACGCCGTCAAAACCCGCGTCGAGAATCTTTTTTTGGTACGACCCGTCGTTCCCCGTAATTATTTTTTGCCAATCCGGGTCCCAATATTTGACAACATAATTTCCTTTCCAGTGCGGGTTTTCCTCCGTCAGCCAGGCAGGTTTTCGGGCTTTCCAGCCGCTGTTCCAATAATACCGGTAATCCTCTGCCTCCCCTATGCTCATATAGCAGACCACAAGCCGCTTTCCGCCGTTGCGTTTTGTTTTAAGCTCCCGTATTTCAGCTGAGGTGTAGGCTTTTTCGAAGTGAAATAAATCCATTATTATTATATCGTAATCCGTATTTTTGACCGTATCGATGAACTGCCGTTTTGTAGAAAATTTTTCGCTGTTAATCAGATACAAAAAGTTTTCGGCGTCCAAAACCGTTTTTATATCGTTCGAATTTACGTTATACGGTTCATTCGGATACTTCGGAATGGTGGTCAGGTTGCGTTTATCGGCCGCAAAAGAAAGAAAACCGTTTTCTTTATTGCGCCGATACGAGGTATCGATCTTACTCACAGCGGAACAATAATCGGTAACGAGCGGACGGACGTTGTTGTCCCTGCACCGCAGGCAGAGCCCCAGCGTGTACTCCGTTACGTCGGCAGGGGTTTTTATATCGTCGCCGGAATACCCGTAAAAAAGGGATTCCAAGCCGACGGCGGAAATTGCCGAAAGATAGTGATGCTGTACAGCGCTTTCAGGCGAGCCGTTTTTTGTAACAAGCTCAAGCCCGTTTTGAGGAATTACGATAAAATTCCCGTTATGTTCTTTTCCGTATGCCGATATGGAAATAACGAATTGCCGCATTTCTTCCCGATAGTCGATTACAGAAGTATTCGGCCCTTCGCCGTTTGTGCTTTCGCAGGCGTGTAAGATAAGAACTGCACACACTGCGGCCGCAATTTTCGATATGATTTTCATCGTCGGAATCCTTTTATCACCTTAACATTACAAAAAACCTTGAAAAAAGGCCGTTTAAACCGTTTCGGTCTTTTTTGCCTGCTGCCAAAAGGCTTCCATTTCTGCATTGTTTTCTTTGCACAGTTCCAAGCCCTTTTTTTTCATTTCCGCCTCCACAAAACGGAACCGCCTTTCGAACTTTTTGTTTGCATGGCTTAAGGCCGCTTCGGGGTCGAGTTTTAAAAAGCCTGAGGCGTTTATCATTACAAAAAACACGTCTCCAAGCTCATCTTCTATTCTTTTAACATCTCCCGTTTTTACGGCTTCGAAAAATTCAGAGATTTCTTCCTTTATTTTTTCGGCAACGCCGTCAAAGTCAGGCCAGTCAAACCCGCCTTTTTTGTTTGCACGTTTTATAAGTTTTTGGGTTTTCAGTATGGGCGGAAAACTTTTCGGAATGCCGTCAAAAACGGATTCGGCTGCACCGTGCTCCACCTTTTCTTTTATGTCTTCCCATTGCCGCAAAACGGTTTCGGGAGTGGAGGCCTTGTTTTTGCTTTCGGGGCCATCGTATCCGCCCGTTTCGCCGAATACGTGCGGATGTCTTCTGATAAGTTTTTCGGTAACGTCTTTGATGACGTCCGCAACGGAAAAAAGCCCGCCTTGTTCGTACATATAAGAAATCATCAATACGTTTAAAAGAACGTCGCCCAATTCTTCCCGAACGTGGGCAGTGTTTCCGTTTTTCTCCGAATCGTGTTCTTCGATTGCATCGGCAGCCTCATAGGCCTCTTCCAAAAGCGGTCGGCGCATCGTCATCGGCGTTTGTGCAATATCCCATGGACAGCCGTCCGGAGCGCGCAATCGTTTAACCGTATCAAAAAACCGTTCGAACGAATTTAATAATTCCATATCTTTCATTTGACGATTATATAGAAAAAAGGACATAAGCGCAAGCTCGTTGACGTACCGGATAGATTAAAAATGCCCGAATCGCCATAAACGGCAAT
>CAUTPO010000043.1:0-15498 GCA_963540475.1 uncultured Treponema sp.
AAACAAAAAACCGTAAAAGGAATTGTGCTTTTTCCCAAAACAGAAGCCGGAATAAAAAAACAAAAAAAAGACCTGCAAAACGAATATGCAAGGTCCTTATAAGAGAGAAGAAAAATACTGTGTATAAAATTAAATCTATAAAATTATATAGATGGGGGGGGGTAGAACAAAGATGTGTTTTTATGCATTAATGCCTTGTGAGAAAATTCAAATGTATAAGGATTTGGTATAGCCGTAAACACGCTGTTCATATAAAGACTATAACCTAAAAAAGCCTTTGTTGTCAAGGACGCGCATTGCCTCACGTTAAATCTAACCGAAAAAAAAGCTGTTCATCACGTAAAAATCTATAGGTTATAAGCGGGATAAGTTCCCCGCAGGGCTTTTTCCGCGGGGAGATTTTACTGCCTGCGCGAAGCCCGAAAACCGGGTTCTGCATTTTTTACAAACCAAGCTCTAAAAACCGGAGCACTATATACCCATTTCCCGCATTATATAATTAACGAACAGGGCGCAGCCCTTATAAAATTGGGATTCGTCAAGGGCGAATTTCGGGTTATGGTGCGGCCAAACCTTTCCTTCAATTTCCATCGGGGTTGATAAAAAGATAAAGGTTCCCGGAACTTTTTTTAAATACCACGCAAAATCTTCTCCGCCCATAACGGGTTTTTGCATCAATTTTACATCGTTCGGGAACAGTTCCGCCGCGGCTTCCATCGCCTTTTCCGTAACACGGGCATTGTTTACCAGCGGGGGCGGCTGACGGAAATATTTAAATTCGACGCTGCCCCGAAAGGCCTTGGCCACACTTGCGGTAATTTCTTCAAGCCGTTTTGCGATAAGGTCCCGCGTTTCGTCGGTAACAGCGCGGACGGTACCTTCAAGCTCGGCTTCAGGCGGAATAATATTAAAGGCCGACCCCGCATTGAATTTACCGACCGTTACGACGGCGGGTTCCGTGGGGGCAATTTCGCGGCCCAGTATTTCCTGTATCGCAACAACGATGTGCGAGCCGATGACAATGGGGTCAACCGAAAGCGCAGGATATGCCCCATGTGCGCCGACGCCCTTGACCTTAACCGTAAATTTGTCCATACAGGCCATCATAGAACCCTTTGCAAACAGGAATTCGCCCTTTTCCGTTTCGCCGCTTATACAGCCGACGTGCAGACCGATGATTTCTTTTACGTCATCGAGTAGGCCTTTTTCGCATATATCCACCGAGCCTACTCCGATCTCCTCGGCCGGCTGGAAGATAAGTTTTACGGTTCCGTTAAAGCGGTCTTTCAGCCCGTTCAGTATCTTTGCCGCGCCGAGCAGAATTGCCGTATGTGCGTCGTGGCCGCAGGCGTGCATAAACGAATTTTTGGACGCGTATTCAAGGCCGGTGCTTTCGCATACGGGAAGCGCGTCCATATCCGCACGCAAGGCTATTACGTCGCCGGCTCCCGCGCCGCGGATATAACCGATAACGGCACTTTTGGCGGCCGTTCGGTCATATTCTATTCCGAATTCGTCCAGTTTTTTGCAGACAAAATCTATCGTGCAGGGCAAGTCGAATCCGATTTCGGGATTTTCGTGCAGATGCCTTCTCCAAGCAATTATGTCTTTTTCCGTTTCTTTTACCGTTTTTAAAATATCCATAATATCTCCTTAATTTAAGCCGCTTTTCCCGTTTTTTTATGCATCAAAAATCCGAAAGTGACGGTACCGAACACGCACAGGGGTATGATGACGTAAACGGGTATGATACCGGTGTTCAAAAGCAGCATGGCCAGCACAAAGGCAAAGCCGCCGTATTTTATGTTTTTACCTGCGTACATGCCGAATATTGCACCGAAAATTGCAGGCGAAACATAGGCAAAGGCTTCCAGCACCTTTTTCGGGAAAACGTTCATCAAGGCCGCTCCACCGATGGCCGCAACGGTTACTATTATCAGATTCGTAACAATCGAGCCTGCAATGCCGAGCGTTGACACTATTTCCGCCTTTTTCGTTCCGGGCTCTACGCCGACAGCTTCCTGCGTAACAGCCGAAACGGGGACGCGGATATTCCCGATATTCCCCGACAAGAAGGACATATAGGTTCCCGGCAAGCCGAGTACGGGAAAATAGCTGATCGGTTCGACGACCGCATATACCGCATAAATCGAGGCTGCAAGTCCCCAGCCCGCCAAAATATCCTGTGCCGACGGCTTCGTTCCATACACCGTCCATACTATAATCGACGGAATAAAACACAAAATGATGGAAAACAGGTTTATAAACCGTCCGTAGCGTATAATAGGCCGAATAAAGTTTTTTTCGTACAATTCGTCGTTCATTTGCTCCTCCCGTTATTTGATAATGCAATATTTGACCAGCATTGCAATACCCATTGCAAGCACCATAACGATACCCAAGGTATATTCTTTTAGCTTAGGAAATTTATTGCCGATTTTTTCGAATACGATCATCAAAATGGCAGCCGATACTGCGGCGGCAATCGCGGGGTAATTTTTTTCTTTTGAAGCTTTTAAGGCCTTTACGATTTCGTGGCAAAACAAAAATCCGAAGGCGCCGCTCATGGCGGTAACCATTAAAATGGCGACTTTAACGGGGTTTCCGCCCGCTATTTTGTTCGTAACCTTGTTCATTTTGTCTGCGAACAAGCCCGACACAAACAGCCAGGCGCTTCCGTTCAAGGCCATAACCCATGTCGCATTTGCAAAATTGATCAGCCCGTATTCGGGGCTTGTCAAATCCGTTCCCTGCGCCTGTGCCGCCATTTGAGCCGCAGCCAGCTCTGTAGAAGCGGCGCCGATGATGGAAAGACGCATCCACGCAAGCGGCCCGCCGATAACCGACATCAGTCCCAGCATAACGATAAACACGCCCAAAGCGGGCCCGATCGAGGCCGTCATTCCCACTCTAAACGCCTTCCGTACATCAGCATCGCTGAGGCCGGTAATTTGGGCGGAAAGTTTTGCCTTTCTACCGAAAATAACGGCCTGCGATAATACGACCGCCAACAGGGGAATACAGCCGAGCCATAAAACCCACGAGTTTGCAATGTCCAAATAGTTGTTCATTTAAATTCTCCTATAAGCGATAAACGATGAAGCTAGTGAGCCGAATTGTTTACCGCAAATCCTATAAAAATAAGTGTAGCACGTTTTTCCGTATTTGTCCAAAAGAAACCGGTCTTTTTATAAAAAATTCTTTATATAGAGTCTCGAAAAACGGCACGCATATCGGCTTGTTACGTAACGAAAAGATTATCCGTTAAAGCGGATTGAAAATAAAGTTTTCAGGGTTGACGGCAGTTTCATTTTTTGATAAATTATAACTGACGATAACGTCAGTTATAAGAGGTGTTTATGCAGAATAAGGATAAACGAGCGGAACTTATGACGGGAAATATGTTTACGCTTATGCTGAAATTGGGTATTCCCGGCATTGTCGGAATGCTGATTATCAGCCTGTACAGTTTTGTCGATGCAGCCTTTGTCGGCCGCTATGTCGGAAACAAGGCGATGGGTGCGGTTTCTTTGGCCTATGCTTTTACGCTGATCAATAACGGTATTGCCGTACTGGTGGGCATGGGTTCCGCTTCCATCTTGTCGCGGGCCATCGGCCGAAAGGATCAAAGGACCGTCGATGCCGTGCCCGGGTCAGTACTGTTTTTGACGGTAACAATGTCGGCTGCGGTAACGGTTTTGGGCTATCTTTTTGCCCCGCAGTTTTTGCGTCTTGTCGGAGCTGAAGGCGAAATGTACGAAATGGGTGTCCGCTATCTGCGGATTGTGTACTTCGGTTCGATCTTTGTGAATTTCGGCCAAGCGTCCAATATGCTTCTCCGCGGCGAGGGGCGCATGACGCTTGCCATGTCGATTATGGCGGCCGGTTCCGTGCTGAACATCGTTTTGGACGCGGTTTTTATGATTATACTTAAGATGGGAATCGATGGAGCGGCGATAGCAACGGTTATTTCGCAGGCGGTTTTTGCAGCGGCTTCGTTTTTGTACTTTTTGTGTTTCAGCAAGACGCTGCGGTTTAAAACCCTTAAACCAGAAAAGGCCATTATCGGAGAAACCTTTTCGGTGGGAATGTCCGCGCTGTTTATGCAGATTTTAGCCCTTGTGCAGCAAACTGTGATGTATTCTGCCTTAAAAAAATACGGCGGCGAGGGGCAGATTATTTTGATGGGCGCCTTTTTCAGGTATATGATGCTGTCGTTTATTCCCTTATGGGGCCTCAGTCAGGGCTTTCAGCCGTTTGCGGGAACGAATTTCGGAGCGGGCCTGTTTGACCGCGTAAAAAAAGGAACCTTTTTGTTTTACGGGTTCGGCCTTGTTTTGGCGCTTATTGCGTGGACTGTGTTTTTGACCGTACCCGAAAAGATTTTAGGCCTTTTTATAACCGGCAATCCCGAGCTCATCGCTTCGGGTAAAACGAATGCGATGCTTGCCTTTGCGATTTTTCCGGTTATGCCGATTATGATCTTGAATATGACGCTTTTTCAAGCGATAGGAAAGGCGAAACCTGCCGGTTTGCTGGCTATTTCGCGTCAGCTGATTTTATTTGTGCCTGCGGTACTGATTTTGCCGCGTTTTATGGGGGTGCGCGGCATCTGGGCTGCTTCTATCTTTGTTGACGGCGCGGTAACGCTCATTTCCGTTTTTATTACGGTAAAAATCTTTACTCAGGATTTACACACCGCACCGCAGGCACGGCCTTAAACCGGACCATCGAAGCTCCGATTTTCGGCGGCTCCTCCCGAACCGTCCGTAGACCTCTGCGGACGGTTTTTTAAATATTAACCGCTTCGATGGTTTTAAACCCGTTTTCTATTTTTAAAACCGAGATGGAAGCGTTTTTAGGAGCAAATTTGTTGCGCATAAAAAAATTATCCAGCGCCCATGCCAAGGCCATAGTTACGGTACCGTAATGGGTAACGATAATACAGTCCTCGCCTTTCGAAAGAATTTCTTCCAAAAAGGCCGAAACACGGGCAAAGTGCTTTCGGGCGGTTTCGCCGTCAGGCGGGGCAACTTCGGCCTGGCTGTTTATCCATGCCCACGCCGCTTCGGGATATTTTTCTTCCGCCTGCGAAAAGGTCAGCCCCTTAAAGATCCCAAACTCGTATTCTTTCAGTCTTAAATCGAACCGCAGATTTTTTAAGCCCAAGTATTCGGCCGTTTGAACCGTCCGCACAAGCGGGCTGGCATACACTTTTTTAAACGGATAGTTTTTTAAGGTTTCTTTTAGAAGGTCGAGCCCGGGATATGCCTCTTCCGAAAGCGGCTCGTCGTCGGGGCTGAATATGTTTTTGGTGTTCGTCAGTGTTATTCCGTGCCTGATTAAAACTATTTTCATAATGCGCTCCTTACTATTTTATATCTTCTATACTATTTTGTATCTTCATATAGCTTACATCAAAACAGCTGCGGTTAAAGCCGCAAGTTCCGTCAGTTCTACGATACAGCCGTTTACGTCGCCGGTTGTACCTCCTATCTTTTTATAAGCAATTTTTACTGTGATGTAAGCGACGAAAAAGGCCGTTGCGGGAAGAAGCAAAAACTTCAGCCGAATAAAAACCGAAAGCAAAGTTACATGAAAAAACGGCAAAGAGTATTCGGGAATAAAAAAACAGAACATGCAGGTAAGGCCGAGCCAGAACCAAAAGCCTGTTTTTGAAGCAGCCTTATGAAAGGACGCTCCAAGCCCGTTTTCCTTTGCCGGCTTGGAAAATATGACGACAGCCAGTCCGCACAGGCGGGAAACAAGGCCGGCCGCAACGATAAGAATGCTGCGGGGTATCGGGTTTGAATAAACGGCGTATCTGAGCAAAAGGGCGGAACAAACGGCGGCAGTCCCAAATGTTCCGTTCGCAGGATCCTGCATAATTTCAAGGATTTTTTCTTTTTGTTTTGCCGACAAAAAGCCGTCAAAGGTGTCGGCCAGCCCGTCAAGGTGCAGACCGCCCGTTAAAGCAAAGTAGAAAATGACGCATACCGCGGCGGCAACGCTGCGGCTGTTTGCCGGAAAAAGATACAACACCAAAAGGATAAGCGCACCTTCGGCTGCTCCCAAAAGCGGCAGAAAATAAAAGGCCGACCGTATGTTTTTTTCGTTAAAATCGACTTTTACGCTTACAGGAATGCGCGTAAAAAACTGCAATGCGAGAATAAGGCCTTTCATTGTATCCTCCTAAACTTTCTATAATATTATATCAATTATGATTATTTTATTTTCAACGGAAGCCCGCATACGGTTAATACGACACAATCGGCACGAGCGGCTAGTTTCTTGTTTACAAGCCCTTGAATATCGACAAAGGCTCTGGCGATTTTGTTCATCGGAACGATCGAAGAGCCGACCTCGTTTGTAACCATAACAAGATTTCCGCCTGCTTTTTTTATTCCGAATATCAAACCCTCGATTTCCGATACGGCGGTACAAACGGTATCCCGTATATCGTCGGCATCGACGGTTTCTTTCGCCCCCGTTTTTTCGAACAGGATACGCGAAATAAGGTTTGTAACACAGTCAAGCATATAGTTCTTTTCGATGCCGACGGCCTTATGCAAGCTGCGGTACGCCTCAACCGTGCGCCAGCGGGGATTCCGCCTTGCACTATGAACCCGCACCCGTTCCCTCATCTCGTCATCGCTAACCTCTGCGGTTGCGATGTAAACCGTATCGTCTGCACCGTCCAAGAGGCTTTCGGCATATTCGGATTTTCCGCTGCGTGTCCCTCCCGTAACAAGCGTTATCATACGGATAGTATATCAAAAAATTACACCGTTGTTAAGCTGTGTATCGGAAACATTGCTACCTGCATTTCCGCATCATAAAATTTACCGTTTTCTGTTTCTACGAGGATATCAAACCTGCACGGTTTTTTATACAAACTTGCCGCTTTAAAGCCTACCCTTTCAACATCGGCCGTATTTTTCCGTTTTTGCTTTTAAAAAGGCCCGGTGTTCTTCATCAAGATACGGCGAAACCCGCTCCCATACCTCTTTGTGATACGCGTTGAGCCAGCCGATTTCTTCAGAAGTCAGCAATTCGGGAACGATGGGCCGGGTATCGATGGGGCACAGGGTTATCGTTCTAAAACGGTAGAATTCCCCGTGTTCCGTCTTCATACAGGCTTCGGTTACGGTTAAATTTTCGATTCTGATGCCGTGTTTTCCCGCAATGTAAATTCCGGGTTCGTTGGAGGTAACCATTCCCTTTTTCATCGGGGCGTCCGTGTATCGGCCCGAAATGGATTGCGGCCCCTCGTGTACGGAAAGCACATAACCGACGCCGTGCCCTGTGCCGTGGTTATAATCTTTTCCGGCAGCCCACAGGGGGGCTCTGGCAATGGTGTCGATCGCAAAACCCGTAGTGCCCGCCTTGAATACCGCACGTGCCAAATTAATGTGGGATTTTAAAACGAGGGTGTAATTTTCTTTTTCTTCGGAAGTTAAGGGGCCGAGCGGAATGGTGCGCGTTATATCGGTTGTGCCGTTTATGTAATGCCCGCCGCTGTCCAAAAGCAAAAAGCTTTCGGGTTTCAGCGTTGCGCATTTTTCAGGAGCGGGTGAATAGTGAACGATGGCGCCGTTCGGCCCGTAGCCTGAGATGGTTTCAAAGCTTTCTTCTATAAAGCCTTGTCCTTCCGCCCGGAACCGTAAAAGCTGCTCACTGACGTCCCATTCGGTAATGCCCTTTGCCGCATTTTCTTCTACCCATTTTAAAATTTTGACCATTGCGGCGCCGTCTTTTTCCATTACGTCGTCGAAATTTTTCAGTTCTACCGGATTTTTTACCGATTTTAAGCTCGAGGTCAAATTAAGTCCTTTTACGATAGCGGCCGTAATTTTGGTTCTAAGATAGGTATTGGTTCTTGCAGGATCGAGATATACGGTTCCTTCGAGTTTTGCGGCTTCTTCAAACACCGCCCCGTAATCCGCCGTCTGCACCCCCTGCGAGGCCAGATAGGTTTTAACTTCGGGCGTAAGCTGCCGGTCTGCGATAAAAAGAAGAGCCTTGTTTTGATCGATTACAGCGTAGGCTGTAACAACGGGGTTGCAGCGTATGTCCCGGCCGCGGATATTGAAAAGATAGCACACGTCTTCCAAAGCCCCAATCACCGTAGAGTCGGCATTGTGCTCGCGGAGCATCTTCCGTACCTCTGCAATTTTTTCCTGCGCACTTTTGCCCGTGTACCTTTCTTCGTGCACAAAGGCCGTGCTCAACACGGGTTCGGGGCGGTCTTTCCAAATTTCGCCGACAAGATCAAGGCCGGTAACAAGCGCAATACCCTCAAGGTCTTTTTGCATCGCTTCATAGGTTTGCAGGGCAACAACCTTTCCGTCCATTCCAAGCCGCTCGTTTTGTTTTAAAACCGTTTTTAAAAAACCGTTTACGGACGGTGTTTCGGGTTCACCCATTCTGTAAAGCTCGACCTCCGTACCCGCAAGCTGGTTTTCGGCCTGTAAAAAATAGCGGCCGTCCGTCCATAAAACCGCCTTATTTTTTGTAACAACGACGGTACCAGCCGAGCCCGTAAACCCTGAAATATAGGCCCTCGTTTTATAGTGTTCGGGCAGATATTCGCTTTGATGCGGGTCTGAGGAGGGTATAAGATACGCGCTTAAAGAATTTTCTTCCATTTTTTGCCGCAAGGCGGCGATTCGGTTGTTTATTTCCATAGCCTTCTTTCCTTATATGAGCTTGTTGTCTTCGTTTTTTACGGACGGCGCCGTTCATCGATTTGATCGTTTAAAAAATATAAGGGAACCTCGAAAAACTTCAGTTTTTTTAAGGTACCCATAAGTGTACGCCGCTTAAGTATATCTCTTTTTGGGGTTTAAGTAAAGCGGAGCATTGCATCACGTTAAATCTCATAGAGTGCTATGGTTAAATCTTTACATGAGTAACACAAATCATTTCGGTTAGATTTTTATATGAGTAAATACGCATAAAGTTATCTCGTGTCCGGGATAAAAAACACCGCGCGCTTAAACCGCATGCGGATAGGACGTGTATTTTTGCCTTCCCTGCCTGCAAGATTTTTATAATAGACCTGTTCGATAACTGTGTTTTCGAACAGGTCGACGAGTTCTAAATCGTACAAATAGTAGGTTTATTTTCAGCCGCTAAAAATAGCGCGGCTGAAAAACACATCGAGTTTGCTTCGCAAACATCGCTTATTAACGTATGCGCGTTTCGCGCATCAATGCAGCAGTTTCCAAAGTTCACACTTTGTTCAACTGTTGTATTTTAAGGTGCGATTGAGAACATCGCATTTCAAGGTGACCTGTTCAGAAACGGAAGTTTCCGAACAGGTTTAATGACAAATCGGAAAAACTGTGCTATAGTTTACGAGGCTCTTTTTGAATGAAACTTTCGGTTTTTAAAAGATGTCTGCGGCGTCCTTGCCCCTGTTGCGCACGGCCCGAAAAATGCGGATGTGGAGAATTGTTATGAACAAGATTTTTAAGCGGCTTGAAAAATTCGGGATTATCCCCGTTGTGGTTATTGAAGACGAAAAAGACGCCGTTCCGTTGGGGCGGGCTCTAACGGAAGCGGGACTCGCCTGTGCCGAAGTAACATTTAGAACTCAGGCAGCCGAAAAAACCATACGAATTTTGACAAAGGAATTTCCCGATATGCTGGTGGGTGCGGGCACGGTGTTGACGGAAGATCAGGCGGACAGGGCCTTGGCAGCCGGTGCTGCATTCGCCGTAAGCCCGGGGTTAAACCCGCGGGTTGCAGCACATTGTATCAAAATAAAACTACCGATAATTCCCGGTATTTCTTCTGCAGGCGGCATAGAAGAAGCGATGGGTTTCGGTCTGAATATCGTAAAATTCTTTCCTGCCGAAGCGTCGGGCGGCCTTAAGTTTATCAAAGCACTCTCCGCGCCGTATCCCGACATGCGGTTTATGCCCACCGGCGGCATAACCGAAGAAAACCTAAAAGAATATCTGCAATTTTCCAAGGTATTTGCCTGCGGCGGAAGCTGGATGGTTTCCAAGGAGCTGATAGCGCAAAAAGACTTCGGTGCAATTACGGAAAAAGCAAAAAAGGCCATTGCCCTGGTAAAGGATGCTCGCACTCCCGTTAAGCTCGAAAAGATTCCTGCAAAATCGGGAAGGCACTTACAGACAAAAACCGGTTCAACGCCGCCTGCAAAAAGCCGCGTTGTAACAATGGGCGAAATTATGCTCCGGCTTTCGCCTCCCGACACGCGCCGCTTTGTGCAAGCTGACAGTTTGGAGCTGGTATTCGGCGGGGCTGAAGCGAATGTGGCCGTCTCCCTTGCAGGCTTCGGCGTCCATTCGGTCTATGTTACCAAATTGCCCGATCACGAAATCGGACAGGCCGCCGTCAATGCGTTAAGAAGATACGGGGTCGATGTGTCGAAGATAGTACGCGGCGGGGACCGTGTTGGTATTTACTTTTTGGAAAAAGGAGCCTCGCAGCGCCCATCCAAGGTTATTTACGATCGGGCGGGGTCGGCTATTGCAGAAGCCGATCCGTCCGATTTCGACTGGAAGGCGGTGTTTAAAGACGCCGGCCGCTTCCATTTTACGGGAATAACGCCGGCGCTCGGTAAAAAGGCGGCTGCAATCTGCCTTGAAGCGTGCAAAACGGCAAAAGAGATGGGGCTTACGGTTTCGTGCGATTTGAATTACAGAAAAAAGCTGTGGACGCCCGCCGAAGCGGAAAAGACGATGAACAGCCTGTGCCGTTTTGTTGACATCTGTATTTCGAATGAAGAAGACGCGGAAAAGGTCTTCGGTATCACCTCAAAAAACACCGATATTGTTTCGGGGAAGTTGAATGAAAAGGGATACAAGGAAGTCGCCTCAAAATTGTGCGGACGGTTCGGGTTCAAGCAGGTTGGGATAACCTTACGCGAGTCGGTTTCGGCAAGCGAGAACAGGTGGTCGGCTATGCTCTACGAAAATGGGAATGCCTATTTCAGCAAAAAATATACGATGCAGGTGGTGGACCGGCTCGGCGGGGGCGACAGCTTTGCGGCGGCCTTAATTGCAGCGCAATTAAGGGGCTTTCA
Organism: uncultured Treponema sp.; assembly: GCA_963540475.1. Lineage (GTDB taxonomy): Bacteria > Spirochaetota > Spirochaetia > Treponematales > Treponemataceae > Treponema_B. The sequence goes on from CAUTPO010000043.1 coordinate 11,060, forward strand.
GCCGCAAAATCAAATCGATTTTGCGTCCGCCGCCTCGTGTTTAAAACATTCTATTCAAGGCGATTTTAACCACGTTTCGTTTGAAGAGGTTTTGCACCTTGCCGAAGGGGATGCTTCAGGGCGGGTTCAGCGGTAACGCAAAACGGTCGGCGCCTTGAACGGATACGGAGCTATACGGCCTTCTTTTTGCCGCTCAAATGCTGCAAAAGAGCTATCAACTGTAAAAAGAAGGCGCCCACACAAGAACAAGCCCCAAGCAGATATGGGGCTTCGGTGCTTTTTTATCACAGGAATAGTTACAAGCAGCGAACCGACAACCCCGCGGCCCGAAAGGGCGCCCATCAAGATCGTATAATGCTTGTCAATTTCTCTAACCCGCTCGGTACCGCTTCTTTACACGGACGAATAATTTGTGCTATTCTGTTTGCGTAAAAGGACGGAGGCGGTATGCTGAAATTTATTTTTCAAAGAATTGTGTACGGCGTTTTTACCGTATTTATAGCGGCCGGAATCACCTTTTTTTTGATGCATATCATTCCGGGAAACCCGATCGAAACGATTGCCGAGCAGCTGCCCGAATCACGGAGAGCCGAATTATACCGCCAGTACGGGTATGATAAGCCGCTCGCAGTTCAATATGCCGTTTTTTGGAAAAACGTTTTTACAAAAGGCGATTTAGGCCCGTCCCTTTATTACAGGGGCCGCTCGGTTACCGATGTCATAAAAACCCACGCTCCCGTTTCCGCTCGGCTCGGTTTACAGGCCGTTTTTTTCGGGGTTACCGCAGGACTCGTTTTGGGTATAACCGCCGCCGTAAACCGCGGTAAAAAGGCGGACTATTCGGTCATCTTTATCGCCGTAATCGGTATTTCGGTTCCGAGTTTTGTGATGGGGCAGCTGTTGCAGTATTTTTTCGGTATACGGTATAATCTTTTGCCCATAACAGGCTGGGGCGGCTTTCGGTACACGGTGCTGCCCTCACTTGCCCTTGCGGCAGCTCCCATCGCGCGGTATTCGCGGTATATGCGTTCGAATTATCTGGATATAATAAATCGGGATTATATTATTACGGCGCGGGCAAAGGGGGCTTCACAATACAGGATCATCAAAAACCATATTTTGCGCAATGCCTCGCTGCCGATTATTACAATGCTCGGCCCGCAAATTGCGTTTACGTTTACGGGGGCGTTTATCATCGAAAATATTTTTTCCGTTCCGGGACTCGGTTCTTATTTTGTACGCTCCGTTTCGGAGCGCGATTATACGATGGTGATGGGGCAGACGGTTTTTATTTCTTTTTTGTATGCCGTTTCTCTGATAATCGTAGACCTTGCCTATTGTTTTGCAGACCCGCGTATCAGACAGGCAAAAAGGGATTAGGGTATGAGCGAACCGATATGGGCCGAAGATACGGATGCCGGATTAACGCCGGCCGATTTTGAACCCCTGCCGTACCGGAAAAAAGAGGTGCAGACCGTCAAAACAGCTCTCGGCTTTTGGGAAGATGTCAGGCGGCGCTTTAAAAAGAGCAAACGGGCTGTTTTTGCCTGCCGCCTTCTTATGGTTATCGTTTTGATCTGCGCCCTCGGGCCTTTTATTGCGCCGGAACCGAACGAATCGGGTAATTTAAAGGACAAGAATCAAACACCGTCTTTCCGCTTTTGGTTCGGGACGGACGAGCTGGGCCGCGATTTGTTTACGCGCGTGTGCAGGGGCGGACGGGTTTCCCTTTTTATCGCAATAATGGGAGCGGCGATCGATATGGGTATCGGGCTTATTTACGGGGGCGTTTCGGCTTACGCGGGCGGTAAAACGGACACCCTGATGATGCGCATAATCGAAATACTGTCGAGTATACCGTATTTGATCGTCGCCGTTCTTGTTTCCCTGATTTTCGGCAAGGGTATTTTTTCGATGGTAATTGCAATGTCGATTACGGGTTGGTGTTTTATCGCACGGCTCGTCCGCGGGCAGGTTCTGCAAATTAAAAATAGGGATTTTGTGCTTGCAGCACGAGCGCTCGGTACCGGTCCGTTCAAAATCATCCTAAAACATCTTTTGCCTAATACGGTCAGCATTATGATCATCGCCTTAACCTTTAATATACCGTCCTTTATTTTCGGCGAGGCCTTTTTGTCGTATATCGGGTTCGGCATTCAGCCGCCGTATACAAGCTGGGGCGTTTTGGCGTCCCAAGCCCAAAAAAATATGTTTTTTTTCCCGTATCAGCTGTTTTTTCCCGCCTTGTTTATCAGTCTGACGATTTTGACGCTTCAGATCATCGGGGACGCCCTCCGCGACGCAATGGACCCGCATTTACGGAGGCGCACCTGATGGCCCTTTTGGAAGTCAAAAACCTCACCGTTACCTTTCAGACCTTTGCGGGTACAATACACGCGGTGAACGGAGTCTCGTTCGAGGCGGAAAAAAACGAAACGCTGGTAATCGTAGGCGAATCGGGCTGCGGCAAAACCACCGTCGCCAATTCCATCGTGCGGCTTCTTCCCGGAAAAAAAACGAAGATACTCGAAGGCTCTAAAATCTTGTTCGAGGGCAAAAATCTTTTAGACTATTCGGAAGAACAGATGGAGAAAATACGCGGGGATAAAATTGCGATGATTTTTCAAGACCCTTTAAGCTACCTAAACCCGACGATGACCATAGGCAGGCAGATCGCCGAAAGTCTTTTGATTCACAAAAAGGCCGATAAAAAAGAGGCTGTGGAACGGACGATCGGCATTTTAAAAACGGCGCAAATTCAAAGTCCCGAAAAAAGGCTGAAACAGTACCCGCACGAGCTTTCAGGCGGAATGCGGCAGCGCGTGATGATTGCAATGGCGCTGGTCTGTAACCCCGAAATTCTCATTGCAGACGAACCGACAACCGCCCTTGACGTAACGATTCAAGCCGAAATACTGGAGCTGATATGTCGGCTGCAAACCGAAACAAAAACGTCCGTTATCTTGATTACACACGATTTAGGTCTTGCCGCCGAAATAGCCGACCGTATTTCGGTAATGTACGCAGGCGAAATAATAGAGTGCGGAACGGCTGCCGACATTTTTAAAAAGGCCCGCCATCCATATACGCAGGCGCTGCTTCAAGCCGTGCCCTCGCTGCAGCAGTCTAAAAGCGGTAAGCTCTACGCCCCGGAAGGGAACCACCCGGATATGCTCGAAAGACCTTCCGGCTGTGCCTTTGCGCCCCGCTGCAAGTCGTGTATGAAAATCTGTCCCGAAAGAAAACCGCCTAAAACACATCTTGGCGGAAAACATTTTGCCTCGTGCTGGCTTATGCACAGGCTTGCACAGGCGGGGCGGGGCAATGGATAGTCCGCTTCTTCAAGCCGAACACGTAAAAAAGTATTTTCGGCTCAACAGAAAAGAAAGTATCCGCGCTGTAGACGATGTCGGTTTTTCGATTAATCGGGGAGAAATTGTAGGGCTTGTCGGCGAATCGGGCTGCGGCAAAACAACGCTCGGTAGAACGGTTTTGGGTCTGCATAAATTAACCGGCGGCAAAATCGTTTTTGATGGTTTGGATATAGGCAGAGCCGGCCGAAAAGAATTGCACGAATTTAAAAAGCGCGCCCAAATTATCCTGCAAGACCCCTATGCCGCCTTTAACCCGCGTATGACCGTAACCCAAATTATTGGCGAAGGAATGGAAGCGCATAATCTGTATAAAACAAAACGGGAAAAACAAGAGGCCGTTTATGCCCTTTTGGAAACGGTCGGACTTTCGGCCGAACACGCAAACCGTTTCCCGCATGAATTTTCAGGCGGACAGCGGCAGCGAATCGGTATTGCGCGGGCCTTGGCAGTAAAGCCGGACTTTCTCGTGTGCGACGAGCCGGTTTCCTCGCTCGATGTTTCGATCCGGGCGCAAATCATCAACCTGCTGGTAAAGCTCAAAGAAGAGCTGAATATGACCTATCTTTTTATCGCCCACGATTTGGCTTTGGTAAAATACATTTCGGATAAGGTGGGCGTTATGTATCTGGGCAAGCTGGTCGAATTTGCCGACAGTGCCGAGTTGTATAAAAACCCGCTGCACCCGTATTCGCAGGCCCTTATTTCGGCCATTCCGAGTACCGATATCGATAACCCGATGCTCTGCCGCCGCATTCATTTAAAAGGCGAAATACCGGAGGCGGTAAACCTGAAAGCGGGGTGCCGGTTCCGCAGCCGCTGCCCCAAGGCTTTCGCAAAATGCGGTTTGTCGGAGCCCGAATTCAAAGAAGTTGAAAAAGGCCGCTTCACCGCCTGCCATTTGTATTGACCCCCTTGTGTTTATCACGGTCATCCTCTTCTTGGCTTTACTCTTTTTTTCAAGGCCGCAGCACGGATGCTGCTGGTTCCACGCCTTACAAGTTTGCGCTTGTCGCAAACTCGAAGCTCGATTAAAAAATATACATCCTTGTATATTTTTTAATCACG
>CAUTPO010000044.1:0-15302 GCA_963540475.1 uncultured Treponema sp.
TAAACCAGATCAGCGCGAACATCGACGGGGTAAAGCAGCAGGCCTTGACCCAAGCAGCCAGCGTTACCGAAACTGCCGCCACCATCGAAGAAATTGTCCGTACCATAAAACAGCTCAACGGTAGTATCGAAAATCAAGCCGCCAGTGTCGCGGAATCTTCTTCAGCGATCGAGCAAATGGTCGGCAATATCGCATCCATCACGCAAACGCTCGGCAAAACTGATGATGTTATAAAAACTCTTGCTTCCGCCACAGCCGACGGTAAAGAGACAATTTCAGGAGCAAACAGCGTTACGCAAAAAATAGCCGAAGAATCGGGCGGTCTATTGGAAGCCTCAAGTGTTATTCAGCACATCGCCAGCCAGACAAACCTTTTGGCGATGAACGCCGCCATCGAAGCCGCCCATGCAGGCGAAGCGGGAAAAGGCTTTGCCGTCGTTGCCGACGAAATCCGCAAGCTCGCAGAAGAATCGAGTGCGCAGGGCAAAACGATTACTGAAACGCTGAAAGTATTGTCGGGCGAAATTGAAACGCTGTCCGCCTCGTCAAAAACGGCAGAAGAAAAGTTCAATGCTATCTTCAACTTATCCGAGCAAGTAAAAATGATGAGCCAGCAACTGATGGACGCTATGCGTGAACAAGAAAACGGAAGCCGCGAGGTCTTGACTGCTATCCGCGACATCAACACGGTAACCACCGAGGTGCAAGCCGGTTCTGAAGAAATGCTTAAAGGCGGTGAGGGTGTGGCCGAAGAAATGCGGAAGCTTGATGACTTAACCCGCGTTATCACCGAAAGCATGAACGAAATGGCATCCGGCGCGGTACAAATTAACAATGCCGTACAGGAAGTTAATGAGATTACACAGAAGAATAAGCGGAGTATTGAGAGCCTTTCGGCGGAGGTGGGTAAGTTCAAAGTTTAGACAAATTTTAGGTTAAGGGGGGCAGCCCCTTAAAAATCCCCCGTTTAGGGGTACTTTTTTCTTTTTCCGATAACCGGTATATACACCTTAAAAAAGTACCCCTATGACCCCTGCTAAAAAGCATACATCCGTGTATGCTTTTTAGCTTCAAGTTTTAGCCATAGGCTAAAACTTGCGACCGTGGAACCTCCGCCATCCTTGGCGGAGGTTTACGCACCGTACATCCTTGTCCGATTTTTAATGGGACGGTAGGATATATTAAAACATTTCATTTTCAACACTATTCCGCATTATCCGTAAATATGCTATATTCATATTAAGGAGACTGATGGTCATGACTATTACGTTAAAAAATGCAGATGAACGCTTTTTACAAGTAGTAAAAAGTCTCTTGCTATTTAAACAAGACATTGAAATTTTTACCGACTATGATGAAATCCCTAATGAGCTAACTGCACAGGTATTAAAAGACGCTCAAGAAGGCAAAAATGTAAGTCCTCTATATTCATCTACTCAAGAACTGATGGATGCTCTGAATGCATAACATTCGGTACACCGCTCAATTTAAAAAAGATTATAAGCTTGCCGTCAAACGGGGCTATAAAGCACAAGCCCTCGAAAAAGTAATCAGTTTATTCGTGCGGAGGGTTTAATACCCCGACGCTCTGCGTCGTAACATGAGGGTATTAAAGCCGACTGCAACCACTTTATGAGAACAACATACCCCGACGCTTGCGTCGGGGTTGTTGATTAAAAACGGGGCAACCGTTACCCCACATCTACAAAGACCACCCTCTTTCAGGCGAATGGAAAAATTACCGCGACTGCCATATCCGCCCCGACTGGATACTGATTTACAGACTGATTGAGAATACGCCTCCTATTCTTGAGCTGGTCAGAACCGGCACACACAGCGATTTGTTCAAAAAATAAGATTCTTTTTAAGCACCCTTTTTTAGCAGATGACTCGGGCAACAAGGCCGAAAGGCGGTAAATAGACAATGCCTGTAAAATGCGGTATAATAGACCTGTTCGATAACTTCGTTGCCGAAAGGCTATTCAAGGTAAATCTGCTTTGCAACTGAAGTGTTTGAACAGGTTTAAGAAAATTCAATTACATTGTTTGGAGGTCATAATGAAAAAATTACCGATTATGTTTTGTACGGCAATTTTGTTTGCGGCTTGTGCAGGAGATAAGGCGGGACAAAATTCGGCACAACCGATTCCGCTGGAAGACTTTTTCCGCAATCCCGAAAAGACAGGCTATTCCGTTTCTCCCGACGGCACCCATATTGCATTTTTGCAGCCGTGGAAAAACAGGCTCAATATCTTTGTGCAAAAACGGGACGGCGGCGAGGCGGTTAAAATTACCTCTGCCGAAGAACGCGATATTACAGCCTATTTTTGGAAAAATAACGATATCATAACTTTTTTGCAGGATACGGGCGGGGACGAAAATTATAAACTGTTTGCAGTGAACAAAGACGGTTCGAACCTGCGGACGCTTACCCCTTTTGAAGGCGTCAGGACATCAGTTGTCGATGATCTTGAAGACTCTGAAAACGAAATGTTGATTTCGATGAATAAACGCAATCCGCAGATATTCGATGTGTACCGTATCGACATCATTACCGGAGAGTTAAAAATGATCGCCGAAAATCCGGGAAATATTTCCGGCTGGATGACCGATCATGAGGGACGCTTGAGGGTTGCAACGACGACCGACGGCGTTGTTACGGGGGTCCTATACCGCAAAACGGAAAGTGATCCTTTTGTACAAATTATGGAAACGGGATTTAAAGACGATTTTAGTCCGCTTTTAATGACCTTCGATAACAAGGAATTCTATGTTTCTTCGAATATCGGGCGCGATAAGTCGGCTCTGTACACCTTTAATCCCGAAACGAAAAAATTCGGAGAGATTATTTTTGAAACGGACGAGGCTGATGTCGGCTCTATCATTTATTCGAAAAAACGGAAGGTGCTGACCGGTATAAGCTATTATACCGATAAACGGCATATTCATTTTTTTGATGCCGAACGCGCCGCAATGCAAAAAGAGCTTGAAGAAAAACTGCCCGGTATCGAAATAAGCGTTTCTTCTTCGGACAAAAGCGAAACGGTGTATATCGTCCGCACCTTCTCGGATAAAACCACGGGCAGTTATTATCTTTATGATAGGGGAACGAAGGAGCTGACGCTTCTTGCAAATGTTACACCGTGGATACAGCCTGAAGCTATGGCGAATATGAAGCCTATTCAATATAAGGCCTCCGACGGTTTAACCATTCACGGGTATTTGACCTTACCTGCGGGAAAAGAAAACGCAAAAAACCTGCCGGTGGTTATTAACCCGCACGGAGGGCCGTGGGCGCGCGACTATTGGGGCTATAATCCCGAAGTGCAGTTTTTGGCTAACCGCGGTTATGCCGTTTTACAAATGAATTTCCGCGGCTCCGTCGGTTATGGAAAAGCGTTTTGGACAAAGGGCTTTAAAGAATGGGGCAAAAAAATGCAAGACGATATTACCGACGGGGTGCGCTGGCTTATCGATGAGGGTATCGCCGATCCTAAACGCATTGCGATTTACGGCGCTTCTTATGGCGGGTATGCAGTGCTTGCAGGCGTAACTTTTACGCCCGAACTGTATGCCTGTGCCGTCGATTACGTGGGTGTTTCCAATATCTTCACCTTGTTTGAAACCCTGCCGCCGTACTGGGAGCAGGGCCGGAAAATGATGTACGAGATGATAGGCGATCCCGAAAAAGACAAGGCCTTGCTTGAAGAGGTTTCCCCGATTTTTCATATCGGCAATATCAGGGTGCCGCTTTTTGTCGCTCAGGGTGCAAACGATCCGCGTGTAAAAAAAGAGCATTCCGATCAGATTGTCGAAGAATTAAAAAAGAAAAATATCGACGTCGAATATATGGTAAAAGATAACGAGGGGCATGGCTTTCATAATGAAGAAAACCGGTTCGATTTTTACCGTGCCATGGAAGCGTTCTTAAAAAAACATATCGGAAAATAAGCGGTGTGCGTGCGTATCCGTATGACTTTATACGGATACGCTTTGAGCCGCAGCAAAAAATAAAAGGGTATAAAAAAGGTGATAGCTCTTATAGGAATCGCTTTAACGGCTTTTGTGTTGGTGCTGATATTAATTAAAAACAAACCATGGAAAATCAAAATTGCCTATGCGGCCGGAATAGGCATTTTGGCAGCGGGGCTTTTTTATCTCTTCATTATGACAGTGCTGGCGGCAGTTTTTGCAAACGCTTAATCGGCCTTTTGCTTTTGTATGGCTTGCCCGGGCGGGGACTTTGCCGATAGACGTATCAAAAAAGGGGGAACATGAATTTCCGTTCGGCCGGCATGGGCGATTTGCCGCAGCTTAAAACGATGTATAAAAAAATAGCCGAAGATATGGAGAAAAAGGGTATACAGCTGTGGGACGAAATTTATCCGTACCGGTGTTTTAAAGACGATATCGAAAACCGCCGCCTTTACGTGTTGACCGATGGGGAAACCCTTGCTGGCGCCCTTGCCTTGACCCGAACGAGTGCGGGAGCTGCCGCCGTAAAATGGAAAAACGGATCGGCCTTGTATATCGAGCGGTTCGGTGTCGGCCCCGGTTATTCAGGCCGGGGAATTGGGGCCCGTATGCTGCAAGAAGCGGTTCAGCTTGCGGCGGCACAAGGGGCCGGTTCTTTGCGTCTGTTTGCAGCCGAAATAAATACGCCGGCAATCGGTTTTTATATAAAAAACGGTTTTACCAAGGCCGATGGCGTATATGAAGAAGATATCGGCGGCGGTTTTTTGCTGAGGGAATTCGGTTTTGAACGAGCCGTAACACTCGTGTGAACCCCGCCGGTTGTGCTTTTTTAATAGACCTGTTCTAAATCGCGCAAATAGCACGATTTAGAACATCGCATTTTAAGGTAACCTGTTCTGAAACTGAAGTTTCCGAACAGGTCTAATAATCGAAGGCTATGCGCAATCGGCCGGCCTCAAAAGAATAATCCGATATGTTTCGCCGCTCGAGTTTATCGGGCAGACGGAAGCGCCGTGTTTCGTTGCGGAACGAAAGAACGATATCCGATTTTTCTTTTAGTACCGATATGTCCCTTTGATCGGCAAACGGAAGGTCGATTACAAATATGCGCGTGCCGTTTGCTTCTTCAATATTGAATGACCGTTCGGTACAAAATATCTGCGAAGGGTCTGAGGTGCCGTACATGGCTTCGGCCGCAGCACACAGCCGTTCCTGCCCGAGTAGCTCGTCTTTTTGCATTTCCAAGCGGAAAATGGTACGCCCGGAAAAACTTTCCTGCGCAAGCCGTATGCCGTCGTCCTGTATTTCTTTTCTGGCCCGAAAGCTGCCTTCCAGCGCCTGTTTTGGATAAATCTTATTGATGTATACCGCATCTACCCCGAAGTCGTATAGCTGCAGCCATGTGTAGCTGCGCCGCGCTTCTTCCAAAACAATCCGTTCGGGCGTCGTAACGATTCTTACGCTGGAAACAGTTCGGTCCTGCAAAATGTCTTGAAGTCCCGAAAGCCGTTTGACGAGTTTTGAAAATTCTTCAAACACGGCGTCCTTGGGCTTTGGAACGGTGGTTTTTTTCGAAATAAGGGTGCCGAGTGCGGAATTGATGGTGCGTACTGCCGGAAGCAGACTGCCTGCAAGCATACCGAGTTTTTCGGAATAACTTAGCAGAGTAAGGGTTTGCCCCGTCGGTGCACAGTCTACGATTACGGCATCGTGTTCGTTTTGTTCGTATGCATCGAGGATACGAAGCAGCGAAAAGGCCTCCTCAAGGCCGGGGAAGAGCAGGGCCTCGTCCGTTTCTATGCTATCGTTGGCCTTTGAAGAGATGATCTGCCTTAAATAATCGCTTAAATTTCCCCACGCCTTGCGGCTTTCTTCCACCGGATCGATTTCTGCCGCTTCAAGGTTTTCGCGTATTTTTAAAGGCTTGTGCCCCAATTTCACCCCAAAAGAATCCGAAAGGCTGTGTGCCTGATCCGTGCTCATAATAAGTACGCGTTTTCCCGATTGTGCAAGGTGCAGCGAGGTTGCGGCGGCCATACTGGTTTTTCCGACGCCTCCCTTGCCCGTGTATACAAGTATTCTCATAATGCTCCTGTGTGCCGGCCGGTTTTAAGCCGGGTCCGAATCGGCTTCTTCCCCGCCACAGGTGTTTTTGCGGCTAAGGTGTATGTCGAGTACGCCGTTACCGAATTCCGTTTTTGTTACCGTGCTGTAATACAAAACCCCGGGGAGCGGAATGCAGCGTATAAAGTTATTCAGTTTGACGCTTATGTCCGTATTATGGCTTATAACTTCGACCCGATTATGTTCGGCCTGCGGTAAAACCAGCCGCAATATATAGCCGTCCCCGCTTTTTATATATTCTTCGCGGTTTACGGCCAGTGGTATGCCGAATAAATCCGTGCCCGAAAGAGCCTCGTTGCAGAGTTTTTCCACGGCTGCCATGCCTCGTATTTCGTCGGGATACCATGGCTGGCGTATAATAGGCAGCTCGGCGAATACGGCTTCCAGTTCTTTTATGTATTTTTCCTGAATGGATTTACGGCTTTGCATAAAGGGATTATCCTGCACATCGGAAAGAATCCGGTTGATAAAAAGCCCGTCCACCGGGTATCCGTACAGGTTTAAATACATAAAACTGCGTTTTGTTTCTTCCACGGCCATCTTTTCGGGGATACAGACGAGCTTTACGGTACAAATTTCGCCGTTTTTAAGAAAATTTTGCAGATTTAAAAGGCTTTCGTGCATTTTTTCTATATCGTTCAAGGCCTTGCGGTTAGGCAGCCTGATACCGTATTTAAACCGTGAAACGGGCGAAAGCACCCTGATAAAAACCTTACCCACAGGGAAAAACTTTTCCATATACCATGCAAGCAGTTCAGGGAGCTTTAAGAATGAAAGGGTTTCGCCCGTAGGAGGGCTGTCCACGATAATCCGCTCGTATCTGCCGCTTTCGTACAATTCTTTTATTTTCAGCAGCGAAAACAGGTTTTCAAAACCGGGAATGATAAAATTATCGTCGAGATTATTGATACCGAGCCCTGCGTTTCCCGAAATGCCTGAAACGGTCTTTTTGACGGCAGGAAATTTTTCGTGCATCAGCTCTGCGGGGTTCAGTTCCAGTAAATCGAGGTTATCCGATACGGGCGTTATGCCCCGACACGAACTTATTTCGAAGATATCGCCGATGTTATGGGCCATATCCGTGCTGACGAGGAGCGTTTTTTTGTTTTCTTTTGCCGAAAGCAGGGCTGCCGCCGACGCCGTACTCGTTTTTCCGACACCGCCTTTTCCTGTAAATATAATCAGTCTTCCCATGCACCCTCCTTGTGTATGTGCCGTGTACGCATTATAGCACAGTACGGGGAAATAAAACAATACGGGCTGTCGGGGAACGGTGCAAAAATCGTTCCTATCCCGAAGTTCCCGTCAGGCGGAACGGTACGGCATACCCGGCTGTTGGAAAATAATATATCTTTCCGATAATTTTGTTGTCAAACAGGTCTATGAGTTCAAAATATCGCAAGAATAGCACGATTTTGAACTCGTATTGCAAGACAACTTGCTCTAAAATTGAAGTTGCTGGATAGGTTTATCGGCTTTTTTATGTCTTTTAGGCAGCTGTTTTTCGTTTTTGTCTGAATTTTAAGTAAAATTTTAAAAAAAATGTAAAAAAAAAGCATTTTGTTTATTGACAGCAGGAAATTTCGATGTTATAATTTTGAAAGTGCAGGATCGATAATAAGTCGGTCAAACGGGCTTTTTTACGGTTTCGGTAAATATTTTACGGGAAGGACGACCGCTAAAAAGGCTTATGCAGGGGTTGTTTCCTTTGCAGTAAAAACGGCATAGAGTATGTATGTAAGGTTTCGAACGCCGATCGGCGCTTTGAATACCGGTAGTATGTCGTTTGAGCCTCATTACGAGTATCGGGCAAAACCGTCGTATTGTATGCGGGGTACGCCTGAAGGCCGAGGAACAGCTTAATAATAACAGGCATTATCTTTTAAATTTCTCATCCGAAAGAAGGCACGGTCTTTCTGTATTTGGAAGCGGAATTAAAGGAAGGAGGTCAGGAATGAGTATAACGGATGATTTGTATGAGCGTTTCAAGACGAATCTTGAAGCTGTGAATGGAACCGCAAAGCGGGTGCCTAAAGCAGGGCTTGGAAAAGCCATTGCGGAGGTATTTAAAGAGCAGGGAATTTCTTCCACCTGCGTATTTGAATCTCCGCTTTTAAAAGAAGCAGGAGTTGTATCGGAGCTTGCGTCAGCGGGGATAGAAGTCCATACGGACCATATCCGCCTGCATGCGGAGACGGCCAAGGGCGGTGTTTCGGAGGCACAGCACGGAATTGCCGAACTTGGAACCATAGTGCAGGAGCAAGATGATGTTGACGGAAGAATTGTAGCTACGATGTCGGAGTACTATATCGGAATTATAAAAGGCTCCCTCATTGTTCCCACCTATGACGATATGTTCGACATATTAAGCGAAATGCCTCAATTACCGAATTATGTAGGGTTTATAACAGGGCCGAGCCGTACTGCAGACATTGAATGTGTCGGCACAGTAGGGGTTCACGGCCCTATTGACGTATGTATTATCGTTGTTGAGGACGAATAGTCAATTTTAGGAGGAAATCGAATGGCTAACGAACAATTAAAACAGGAAATAAAATTTGCTTTGGCGAATGCTACCTTGGGCAAAACCTTGGGTAATTTTTGCAGAACCTATCCTGCACGAAGAGAAAAATCTTATGCCGGCGTCGACTTTAAAGCCACGCAGCAAATGATCAAAAAGGTCAAGTCTTATGCGGCAGAACATATCGACGAATTAATTGAAGAATTTACGAAAAACTGCGAAGCGCGGGGCGGACATGTTTATCGCGCAAAAAGCACGGAAGACGCAATGGAATGGATCCGCAAGCTCGTAAAAGAAAAGGGCATTAAAACCATTACCAAATCGAAGTCGATGGCGTCGGAAGAAATACATCTTAACAAGACTTTAAAAGAAGACGGTGTTTTGGTTCAGGAAACCGACCTTGGAGAGTTTATTATCTCGCTGGAACAAAATACCCCCGTACACATGGTTATGCCGGCGCTGCACTTGAACAAAGAGCAGGTCGCCGATCTTTTTACCGATTATACGAAGGTCAAAAACGAACCCATTATTTTGGAAGAAGTTAGAACTGCCCGAAGGGTTATGCGGGATAAGTTTACCGCTTCGGAGATGGGGGTTTCCGGGGCTAACGTTGCGGTTGCCGAAACGGGAACCGTATTTACGATGACGAACGAAGGAAACGGACGAATGGTCGGAACCCTTCCCAGCTCGCATCTGTACATTTTCGGTATCGAAAAATTCGTCAAATCGTTTTCTGATGCCCGCTGGATCTTTAAGGCCCTGCCGAGGAACGGTACAGCCCAAAGAATTACCGCATACATATCGATGTATACGGGTGCCTGCGAGGTTACCGTTAATAAGGAAACGGACGAAAAAAGAAAGAAAGATTTTTATTGCGTAATACTCGATGATCCGGGACGCAGGGAAATTCTTAAACAGCCCGATTTCCATCAAATGTTTCACTGTATCCGCTGCGGTGCCTGTCTTGACGTCTGTCCCGCCTTTGCGCTTGTCGGAGGCCATGTTTACGGTTCGAAGGTATATACGGGCGGTATCGGAACACTGCTTACGCACTTCTTGGTTTCAGAAGAACGGGCTTCGCAAATTCAAAATATCTGTCTGCAATGCGGACGGTGCGATGAGGTCTGCGGCGGTGGGCTTAATATTTCCGAAATGATTATGAAGCTTCGGGAAAAGAATATGGCGGAGAATCCCGATGTAATTAAAAAATTTGCATTGGATGCGGTATCTGACCGAAAACTCTTCCATTCCATGCTCAGAATCGCTTCCGTAGCACAAGGACCGTTTGCAAAGGGTCAGCCGATGATCCGGCACCTGCCGATGTTCTTATCGGGCCTTACCAAGGGAAGGAGCTTTCCGACGATTGCTCCGGTACCGTTCAGGGATATATTCCCGACGATTCAGCAGGACGTAAAAAATCCCAAGGGAACGGTCGCCATCTTTGCCGGCTGTCTTTTGGACTTTATCTATGTCGATCTTGCCCGCTCCGTCGTTGCGAATATGAATTCCATCGGCTATAAGGTAGCAATGCCGCTCGGACAGGCTTGCTGCGGTTGTCCTGCAACCAGTTTGGGTGATGTGGAAAATGCAACAAAAGAAGCCGTTATCAATATCGAGGGTATGGAAGCCGAAAAATATGATTATATCGTTTCGGCCTGTCCGTCGTGTACGCACCAGCTGCATCTGTATCCGACCTTCTTCGAAGAGGGTACGCCCATGCATAAGCGGGCTGCGGAGCTTGCCGGTAAGGCGGTCGACTTCTGTAAATTGTTCCATGACCTCGGCGGCGTTGCCGATACGGGCGACAACAAACCGCTTAAGGTTACCTATCACGATTCGTGCCATCTTAAACGGACGCTCCATGTTACGGAAGAGCAGCGCGAACTTTTAAAGCATACAAAAGGAATCGAGTTCGTCGAAATGGAAGAACACGATAACTGCTGCGGTTTCGGCGGCTCTTATTGTATGCTGTATCCCGAAATTTCGGCTCCTATTCTTGAAAAAAAGATTAAGAATATACAGGATTCGGGCGCGGGAATCGTGGCCGTTGACTGTCCCGGCTGTATGATGCAGATTAAAGGCGGAATTGACGCCAGAGGCCTCGATATACAGGTCAAGCATACGGCCGAAATCATTGCCGAAAAACGAGGGCTGGTTTAAGATTGAAAGAAACGGAAAGCAAGGATGTGCAGGAGATCGAAAATCCGGAATTGGAGAGGCGTATAGAAGAAATGACGGATTGCGTCAGACGGTACACACGGCAGCTTGCGGATAATGCGTTTGCAAATACCGAAGTTGCCCAAGTGATAAACGATGCAATTCGTTCGTCCGGAAAAATGATCAGGCCGAGACTGCTTTTGATGTGCGGTTCTTTGGGGCCCTTATGGGAGGGAAACAGGGAACGGCTGTGCATGCTGGCTGCAATGGTCGAGCTTACGCATCTTGCTTCCCTGATTCATGATGATATTGTTGATGAGGCCCCGTACCGTCGGGGCGGTCCTTCGATACACAGTAAATACGGCAGAAATGCTGCCGTGTATGCGGGCGATTTTTTGATGGCGCGGGTATACCGCTGTCAGGCTGAAAATCATTTTTATGCATCGGGGGCAGTTCTTGCAAGCGCTATCGAAAAGATGTGCGCCGGCGAGATAGGGCAGGATGCCTGCCGCTACGACGAAAAGGTAACGGCGGAACGGTATCTGGCCAATATTAAGGGGAAAACGGCGGCGCTGTTTCGAGCTGCCTGCCGAATAGGAGCCTTTGAAGCGGGTTGTTCCGAAGAGCTGGTAAACAAACTTGAGGTTTTTGGTGAAAACATTGGTTTTATGCTTCAACTTCGGGACGATTTGCTCGATTTTACCTCCGACGGAAAACTGTCGGGGAAGGAAATGCACCGGGATTTTTTGAGCGGGATTTATACGATGCCGCTGATTGCGGCCTTGGAAGACCCTGAAGCTGCAAAGGTACTTGTACCGATTATGCGCGAAAACGCAAAACGGCGGCTTTCGGCCGAAGAAGTTTCGGATATGGAAGAAAAGGTCGTCCGTTTCGGCGGTATCGAAAAGACATGCGGCAAGATTAGAGCGCTTGCGGAAAAAAATAGGGAAATTCTGGAGCTGATCGGATACGGGAACGGGGCTGCCGGGCTTATGAAAAAACTGGCAGCGCTTTTGGAGGTATAAGGGAGAGGGAATGAAACAATATGCACGACTGACGGCGCAGACGGCTGTTCGGCTGGCAGCGCCTCATACCTGGGTTGCCTCCGTGTATCCTGCCGTATTTGGAATACTGTTCGGCCGTATCAGAGGGTACGGTTTGGGTTTTCCGTCGGAAGCCTTGCTTGCGGCCGCCTGCATATTGCTGCAATCATCCGTGAACACCCTGAACGACTATGCGGATTATGTAAAGGGTACGGACAGCATTGAAGACAATGTCGAGAAAACCGACGCCGTGCTCTTGTACGACAATATACGACCGGCTCATGCGCTGGTTCTTGGAATCTTGTATCTTGCGGCAGGCACGGTGCTCGGCGCGGTCTGCTCTATACGGACTGGAATGTTGCCGTTATACATAGGTGCTGCGGGGGCAGCGGTTGTTTTGCTGTACTCCTTCGGACCGCTTCCTCTGTCGTACTTTCCTTGCGGCGAGGCCGTTTCGGGCCTTGTTATGGGCGGGTTGATACCGCTCGGTGTAGCGGCTGCGGCCGACAACAGACTGCACCCCGAGGTGCTTGTTTACAGTCTTCCGCTTGTTATGGGCATTGCGCTTATTATGATGAGTAATAACGGTTGCGATATGGAAAAAGACAGGGCTGCAGGACGATATACCCTTGCGGTTGTGCTCGGCAAGCGAGGAACGGTTTCGGTTTACAGAGCGCTGATACTGTTATGGCTGACTGCTTTGTGCGTATTGCCGGTTGCTGCATTCGGTCTTTCGGGCTCGGTCTGTATTCTGCTCCTGCTCGCTTTTGGGAAGCGGTTTTTTGCAGTCTTGATGCGTTCAAACCTTGAGGCTGCAGAAAGGATAACCGTGATGAAAAACGTAGTCGCGGCAAATATTTTCGCTAACGGGGCGTATCTTGCAGCCGCTGCGGTAAGGCTGGTATTAAGGGGGTAGCATGAGATAATAATGGAAGGAGAGCCGAAAGAAAGAAAGGTATACAGGATTTTTGAACGCATATCTTGCGGATATGACGGTGCAAATAACCGTATAAGCCTGTATATGCACAAAAGATGGAAGATGAAGCTGGTTAAAGAGCTTACGGAAAGAAGTCCTTTGGGAGAGAGTATGCTTGATGTCTGCTGCGGTACAGGTGATATTGCGGTTTGGACAGCAAAACGAAGGGCTGATCTTTCGGTTACCGGAGCCGATTTTTCGCCGTCTATGCTTAAAAAGGCGGAGGAAAAAAGTTTCGGAATGAAGAATATTACTTGGAAACAAGCAAATGCTTTAAGACTTCCTTTTTCGGATAATACGTTTTATGCGGCCGTTATTTCCTTCGGTCTGCGTAATACATCCGATTATGAAAGGGTCTTATCGGAAATGAAAAGGGTCGTAAAAGACGGAGGCTGTATATACTGCCTTGATTCATTTGTTCCGGAAAATGCGGCGGTTCGGCCTTTTTACGGGGTTTATTTTAAGTATATAATGCCGATTTTGGGCGGCGGAAGACGGTACGGCAAAGAATATTCATGGCTGTATGAGTCTACGCAAAGCTTCCTTAGGAAAAAGGATTTGATCGGGCTATATTCTAAAATAGGACTGGTAGATACGGTTTGTTTCAGCCTGTTTTTCGGGTGCTGTTTGCTGGTACGGGGACAAAAGATAAAGATATAAAACATTTATATTAGGAGGAAATTATGAGCGACGAAAAATTTGATGCCATAGTGGTTGGCGGCGGCCTTGCCGGTAGTTCGGCGGCTATTGTTCTTGCAAAAGCAGGTCTTGAGGTGCTTCTTATAGAAAGAGGAGATTTCTGCGGTGCAAAGAACATGACGGGGGGACGGCTTTACGGCCACAGCCTTGAAAAAATCATTCCTGATTTTGCCAAGGAAGCTCCGATCGAAAGAAAAGTTATAAAGGAACAAATTTCCCTTATGAGCGAAGACGGCTCCCTTGACGTAGGATTTAGGTCAAAGAGGCTCAGTTCTGAAGCTGATAACGCTTCTTACACCGTGCTGCGCGCAACCTTTGATCAGTGGCTTGCGTCCAAGGCAGAAGAAGCGGGAGCCGAAATTATTCCCGGAATTCTTGTCAATGAGCTGATCCTCGAAAACGGTAAGGTTGTGGGGGTCGAGGCTACGGGCGAAAAACTGTATGCGGACGTCGTTATTCTTGCCGACGGGGTCAACTCGCTGCTTGCACAAAGTCTGGGAATGAAAAAAGAACTTGAGCCTGAGCAGGTTGCCGTTGGAGCGAAAGAGGTTATAAAACTCGGCGAAGACGTTATTAACCAAAGGTTCGGTCTTGCAGCAGGTGAGGGCGTTGCATGGCTTTCCTGCGGCGATCCTACCATGGGCGGTTTCGGCGGCGGTTTGCTGTATACGAACAAGGACACGGTTTCCATCGGTATTGTTGCAACCTTAAGCGATATCGGCCACACCGATCTATCCATTAATCAGCTGCTCGACAGGTTTAAACAGCATCCTGCCATCGCGCCGTACATCGAAGGAGGGGAAACGGTAGAGTATTCCGGTCATCTTGTGCCTGAAGAAGGAATACATATGGTTCCCGAACTTTACAGAGACGGCGTTCTTGTTACCGGCGATGCGGCGGGCTTTTGTGTAAACTTGGGCTTTACGGTCAGGGGTATGGACTTCGCGATTGAATCAGGACGCTTGGCTGCAGAGGCAGTTATAAGGGCGCGTGAAGCAGGGGATTTCAGCGCTGCTTCTCTTTCATATTATAAAAAACTGCTTGACGAGAGCTTTGTCATGCGGGAAATGGACAGCTATAAGGGCTTCCCGACGATCTTGTCCAGAAGGGAGGTCTTTGAAAATCTGCCCGCAATGGTAAACGATATAGCCGCAAAGGCTTTTACCGTTGACGGGAAACCCGGTCCGGGCTTGATTATGTACATAGTCAATTCTTTGGCGCAGCGTACAAGCGCTACGGAACTTATGAATTTGGTTACGACGATACTGGAGGCCTTTTAATATGAAAAAGATGAAAATTGAAGATAAACTTGCGCTTGATATATTTCATACCGATGAAGAAAATTCCCATATCGATGTCGATAGGGATTATACGGACTATACGGAAATCAGGAAACTTCTGCTTGCCTGTCCTGCCGAATGTTATAAATACATAGACGGTAAAATGAGTTTTAGCCACCTCGGCTGCCTTGAATGCGGTACGTGCAGGGTTATTTCCAGAGGAAAAATCGTAAAAGGCTGGAACCATCCTATCGGTGAGATCGGTGTAACTTACCGGCACGGATAAAACTTTTTACGTTTTAAAAACGAATTGCAGGCATTTTGCTTGTCTGCAAGGATATGCATATCTTATTGCGGCGCGGGTACTCTTCCGAAAAAAACGTTAATTATGTTTTAAAAAAGAGCTCCTGCGCCGTTTTTGTTTTTAAAACGGTGTCCAAGCCGACGGTTATACCGTTTTTTTTACCCTACGTATTTACTCACGTAAAAATATAACCATAGCACTCTATGACCAAGGCTGAGCCATA
>CAUTPO010000045.1:0-15250 GCA_963540475.1 uncultured Treponema sp.
TAAGAAGGTTTATTTTAATCGGCGTTGTTACACCGCTTAAAAACACCGCGAGTTTGCCTTGCGGCAAACCGTTTGCTTTGCAAACTCGCGTTATTGTATGCACTTTTCGCTTGAAGCTGCGCTGCGGGTGCACTGAAATTGTAAAAGTGCGGCAGTTCATCAATCCTCGGGCTTTTGATTCGCAATCCGCTTTAGCGGATAAGATAACCGTTTCCTTACAAAACAAGCCGGCAGGCTTGATAAAACCTGCGGTTGATGAATTTTATAGGGTGTTTTATTACAGAAATACGGCTCTCAGACCCGCCCGATTAAAAAAGCCCCTATTTCCCGTTTGTGGGGCCGACTATGCAGAAAACAGTTTTTTGAAAAAGTTGATGACGGCAGTCCACAGGCGGAAAAGAATACCCGGATTTTTTATCTTATTTAGTTTTTTAAAGGCTCTTAAAAGCTCCTCCCCCGAAAACTGCTGTCTTTGGATATTTTCTTCTATTTCGATTTCAAAGGCGGAAGCTCCGTCCGGTATTTCGATAACATTGGCCTCGATGGTTTCCGAGCCGAGCCTTTTAACGGCCTCAAGCCGCCTCTGGCCGGCTATCAGGGTATAATCCGTATCCACGATTATGGGGCTTAAAAGCCCGAACCGTTTTATGCTTTCCGCAAGCTCGTCAATTTCGAAAATTTCATCCCGCGCCCGCTTATTTATTTTTATATCTGCAATCGGTATCTTCTGCATACACAATTCCTGTTCCCGGCTTACAGCCACGGATTGGTTTCGCCTTCTTCTTTTTCTTTTACACCCTCGTTTTCTTCATCATCGAAAACGGAGCTTCTTCCCGTCGGTTCGGGATCGACAAAGATGGAAGGATCCAAACTCAAGGGGTCCTTATCGACCGAAATTTCGCCTTCTCCTGCCGATATGCCCAGATTTTCGATTCTGCTGCGGCCCACTCCTTCCAGAATTCTTCGCGAGGTATGTTCCGTACAGACCTCAGTCGGCTGTGTACCGTAGATAAAGGCCAAAACGGACGTACCGTCGCTACAGTTTTCCGAAGGGAGCATTCCCGACTTTCTGCAAACGGCCACATGTACAACGCCGCTTTCGGGGCGGACGAATTCCTTGTACGGCTTGCCCTGATGAACATCCCGCATAAAATTAGCGACAACATAGCCCGAAAGCAGGGCGCCTGCGCTGTCCGTTCCGAGCGACTGCCCGCCCCTGTCAAAACCGTACCACACAATGGCCGAATAATAGGGCGAATAGGCGACGGCCCACGAATCCGACCAGTTTTGCGTGGTTCCCGATTTTGCGGCTACCGGCATACGGAATATTTTACCGGTGTTTTTGTCTTTGTATTCGAACTTTCTGCCGCTTGCGGAGGCTGTCGTCATCGTACCGATTGTAAGCGTTTGCCTGAGCATTTGCGTCATCACATACGCGTTTTGCGGGCTTATGACCTGTATGGCCGAACCTCTTTTTCTTTGCGCTATTCTAAGGTCCAATTCGGGTTCAAGCACAACGGCACCGTCCCTGTTTTCCACGGATCTGATTGCAATCGGATCAACGGCCCGCCCCTGATTTCCGAAAATCGCAAATGCCCGCAACAGCTGTACAGGTGTTATGGCGCTTATACCGAGGGCGAGCGGGTATACCCGTTCGAACGTTTTGTTTATTTCTTCCTGATCGGTAATACCGGTTAAGGAGGCAATTCTGCTGATGGCTGCATCGAAGCCTATCATTTCCAGCGTTTTAATTGCCGGTATGTTGAGGGAAAGCGGCAAAGCCTGATACACCAAAACCGTTCCGCGCCACTTTCCGCCGTAGTTATTCGGTATATACTGAACACCGGCCGCATTTTCGAAAACCTGCGGCGTATCGTCCATTCGGGTTGCAGGCGTTATTTTTTTGGTGTCGAGGGCAGCCGAGTAGATAAGCGGCTTGATGACGCTTCCGACCGGCAATTTCGACTGCATCGACCGGATAAGCTGATTGGATTCGCTGTATTGGCTTCCGCCTATAATCGCGGTGATGTAGCCTGTTTCGTTTTCGATGGAAACAAAGGTGCCTTCGACAACCTTTTCGGCAAGGTTTTCCTGTACCTGGGCCGCAGCCTGTTTTGTAAGGGTCTTCAAATTGTCGATACCGCACATAAGGGCCAGTACGTCCACCATTGGGTTTATCTCTTTGCGGTACTGCGAAGACGTTCTGATCTTAAGCTGCTTTTCGCTGACGTGCAATTTTTCTATTCCGAAAACCAGAGAAAGAAGCCCGGTTACATTGCTGTACCGTTCCACCTGATCGAAAGATCGCGTGGCCGTTGCCGAAACCTTTCTGTTTACTTCTTGCAGATATTTTTGAAATTCTCTGTCGGCAATTTCCTGATGCCTCAAATCGCAGGTCGTATGCACGGTAAAACCGTCTTTATACAGGTTCATCGTACCGTAAAGCAGCTTATCGTCGAGCTGCCTGCGCACATATTCGGAAAACCAGCGCGCCTTATCTTCGCGGGTAAACCATGCGGAAAGAGCGATACGGGTATAATCGAAGTTGGCCCAATATTCTTCAAATGAGGCCGACGCTTCTTCTTTTGTAAGGTAGCCCATATCGACCATTGCTTGCAGTACATGATCCTGCCGGTTTTTTGCCTCGTTGGGATGATCAAACGGGTTATAATAGGTCGGATTCGATAGCTGAATAACCAAGATTGCGGCCTCTGCCGGCGTCAAATTACTTGCCGAACGCCCGAAATAAAAACGGGAAGCAGTGCTCGCCCCATACGTACCCACGCCGAAATACACATTATTCAGATACAAGGTCATAATTTCATCTTTGGAATAACGCCGCTCCATCTGAATGGCCCACCACAGTTCCCGCAATTTCCGTTTGACGCTGCGGTCGCTGCGGTCGCTGTACAAAAGCCCGGCTATCTGCTGCGTAAGCGTACTGCCGCCGCCCAGCTGTTTTCTTAAAACCTGCCCTACTACGGCGCGGAAAATCGACTTGATCCTAAAGCCCCTGTGCCGATAAAACAGGCGGTCTTCCCTCGCAAGCAGCGCATGGATCAAAGCCGGCGAAATATCTTTAAAATCGATGAGTTCTCTTTTTTCGTCCACCGAAAACTCGGTTATCAAATCGCCCCGTATGTCCAATATGCGAGAAGGCAGGGCCGGGTTAAAACTAAAAAACAATTCGGTTTGTTTGATGTTTTGGGTTGCGGCGAGCATCTTGCCTAAGGCAACGGCACCGCCCGTTAAAATAAGAAAAAGAAAGATTATATACAGATATATCGTTTTGTTTAATTTTCCCATAGCTTTATATAAAAACACAAATTCGATAATTTTACAAGAGGGCAAAAAAGCGGCGGTTATAGCCGGTTATCTTTATAGGTAAAATCAGATTTTTCTAATGTTTTATTACGGGCAGGCGGAAATTTTTCATTTTGAGCATTCAGCGGAAGATGTCGAGAGCCATTGTTACGGCGCAATATACCAAACCGAGGGCCATTACCGCATTTATAACCTTACCGTATTTTCCGAACAATGTATCGAACGATGCACCGACGGCAACCCAAAACAAGGCGCACAGCGGCCCGAAACACGACAAAAAAACGTACCATCCTGCAAGCGCGCTTATTTTGTTGTAATGCGGCAAGATAAACGTAGACCATACCGTAACCGCATAAATGATGACCTTAATATTGATAAATTGCAGCAAGGCTCCGTATAGCACAATGCGGGACTCTTTTACAGGCGTCCCATCGCCGTGCGGTTTGTCCCGCCATATAAGCTGCGCAAGGTACAGCATATAACAGGTTCCGCCCGCCAAAAAGAACGGCTTAATTGCAGGCAGCGCCTCGTATAATACTGCGGCAAAGACGGCGCCGCACAACATCAGACAGAAAAACCCGATAAGGCAGCCTAAAACGAACAATACCCCTTTGCGGAAACCGTATTTCCCTGAATAGGCCATCGCCGTTATATTGTTCGGCCCCGGAGTAATGGACGTTACAAAAACAAAACCGAAAAAAGCGATATAATTCATTTTTCCTCCCGGCTATAAAAGTATACTATAAATCCTGCAAAAGAGCAACGAAAAAGTTTATAAGTCCTGCGGACGGGCTTTCGGTTCAGCTGCCCCGCACAATAAAGTAAGCAAAAGGGTATAACGGCACGGCTTGACAAAGGGGTAAAAAAAAATATGATGGCCGTTATGGATAGAGGATTCAAGTGCAAACTTTGCAGGGTATGCAACGGCAAAGGCTGCATCGGGGAACTGCCGGGAATGGGCGGGGTGTTTGACAGCTCCGTTTTTATCGAAAACTGCGCCGCATGGAAAAAGTATTTTACCGAAGATTTGACCGCCCTACCGAAGGTACGGCTTGCACCGATAGCGGGCGGCATTCAAAACGTCGGTTACGGTGATGAAAAACAATTTTATTTCGATTTGATACAAGCCGCTGTCAACGCCGGCCTTGCCTTGAGCATTGGAGACGGGCACCCCGACGAAAAACTCTTTTTTGCCTTGGACGCTCTTAAAACGCATAAAAAAAAAGCGGCTGTTTTTCTAAAACCCTATCCTCAGCACAAGCTGTTTGAAAGAATAGAAGCCGCCATAGATTCGGCTGAAATATTCGGTGTAGACATCGATTCTTATAATATCGTAACCATGCGCAATCTTGTAAACCTCGAAAAAAAGACGGCCGCCGATTTGCGCGCCTTAAAAAAGCGGGTGAAAACGCCCTTTGCCGTAAAAGGTATTTTTACGCAGGAAGGAATTGAGCTCATAAAAGAACTGAAACCCGACATAACCGTTATTTCGAATCACGGCGGGCGAATCGAAACCGAAAAAGGCAGCACTGCGGATTTTGCGGCGCGCCATGCAAAAGAATTAAGCCGTTTTACCGGCGAGGTTTGGGCGGACGGCGGGCTTCGCACGCGGGAAGACCTGGCCGCGGCCGCATCCTTAAGTATAACCGAGGTCTTGTTGGGGCGCCCCTGTATTACGGGTCTTTTGCGCGATAAGGAAAACGGCATAAAAGAAATGCTGGAAAAAATAACGGGCGCAAACGGACTCGCAGCCGCCTTAAGAAACGCAGGTTCAAAAAAATGAAGGCGCGGCTTGATAAGGTTTTAACCGCAGGCGGTTTGGGGTCGAGGAGTACGGTCAAAAAACTGCTTCGAAAGCGTGTTGTCTGCGTAAACGGCAGCAGAATTACAGACGCGTCTTTTTTGATCGAAACGGAAACGGACACCCTTACAGTTGACGGGGAAATCTTTGCCATAAAAGAAAATATATACCTTATGCTGAATAAGCCCGCAGGCTGCGTAACGTCTACACGCGACCCTGAGCATAAAACGGTTATAGAACTTTTAAAACCGCCTTTCGATAAAATGAACCTGTTTCCGATTGGGCGTCTGGACATAGATACCGAAGGGCTTATCATTTTAACCGATGACGGCAAGACCGCTCATAAAATAACTTCGCCAAAATCGGGCATCGTAAAAACCTATTATCTGGAATTCGTAAAAGAGCCTTCGTGTGAAGAAATCGAAAGATATACGGCGGAATTTAAAAGCGGCATTGTTTTAAAAAACGGATACCGCTGTCTGCCTGCCGGTTTTGAAAAAACGGAAAACGTAACCGGCTCGGGAAAAAGCGGATTTCTCATTCACATAACCGAGGGTAAATATCATCAAATAAAAAAGATGAGTCTTGCGGCAGGCAACGAGATATGCTATTTAAAAAGGATTGCCGTCGCTTCGGTACACCTCGATCCGCTTTTAAAAAAGGGCGAATACCGGGAGCTGACCGGAGCGGAAATAAATACATTGAAAGGGATTTAAAAGGCTTACGGTTTAAACGGTGCAGGCATTATTTTGCGATAATCCGCATAAACCGTTTTTTTCCGGCGCGCAAAATAAGCTCGTTATCGGTATCCAGTTTTTCCGAGCCGACGACCGCCTTTACGTCGGTAATTTTTTCGTCTGCAACAAAGGCGCCGCCTTGTTCCACCAGCCGGCGCGCATCGCTTTTGGTTGAGGTAAGCCCGGCTTCCGTAAACAAATCGATAATGCCGATACCTTCTTTAAAACGCGCAATCGGAATGACGGCCGTCGGCATTGCGTCCTTGTTTCCGCCGCCCGAAAAAGCCGCCCTCGCTCCTTCAAGAGCCTTTTCCGCCTCCGCCCGCCCGTGAACGAGCGCCGTAACCTCAAAGGCAAGCCGCTCTTTTGCCCTGTTTATGTCGCCGCTGCACACGGCTTCGATTTCGGATATTTCCAAAAACGTAAACAGTAGCATAAAGCGTTCTACGTCCGCATCGATCGTATTTCTAAAATATTGAAAAAAGTCATAGGGAGAAACAAGCTCGGGATCCAAAAACAAGGCGCTTTTATTGCTCTTGCCCATCTTCTGTCCGTCCGAATGCATAATTAGCGGAAAGGTCAGCACGTGCACCTCGCGGCCGGCCTTTCTGCGTATCAAATCGCTTCCGGCCACCATATTTCCCCATTGGTCGTTTCCGCCGATTTGCAGTTCCACCCCGTATTGTTGATTCAGCGTCAAAAAGTCAAAACTTTGCAAAATCTGATAATTGAATTCCAAAAAAGAAAGCCCCGTTTCCATTCGTTTTTTATAAGCCTCAAAGGTGAGCATTTTATTAACGGAAAATTGCGAACCTATTTCGCGCAAAAAATCGACATAATTCAGATCGGCAATCCAGTCCTTGTTGTTGACAAAGGTTACCGCGCCTGCGTCTTCGGCTAAAAACTTTTTAAGCTGCGCCTTAATCCGCTCCGCATTTTCGTCCAAAACCTCGTAACCGAGCATTTTCCGCGTTTCCGTTTTTCCCGACGGGTCGCCGATTCTAGCCGTGCCCCCGCCCACTAAA
Source organism: uncultured Treponema sp. (assembly GCA_963540475.1). Classification (GTDB taxonomy): domain Bacteria; phylum Spirochaetota; class Spirochaetia; order Treponematales; family Treponemataceae; genus Treponema_B. Next base: position 6,888 of record CAUTPO010000045.1, read on the forward strand.
ATGACGGCCTTATGTCCGGCCTTACAAAAATGCTTTAAGGCGAATATGGGAACAAGGTGCCCGATATGCAAGCTCTTCCCCGTCGGGTCGGTTCCGGTGTAAAGCGTGATCGGCCCTTCGTCCAGTCTTTTTGAAAGCAGATTCAAATCGGTGCACTGTTTAATAAGTCCTCTTTTTTGCAATAGTTCCAATACGGTATTCATAATGTATACGTTATATCACGTTTTATTCTTTGTTGCAACAGCGAGGCCGCAGCCAACCGACAGCGGTATCGAACCTTCCTAGATACAGCTATCGACGACCCCTAGATAGGCCTATCGAACCTTCCTAGATACGGCTATCGATTACCCCTAGATAAGCCTATCGAGCTTTCCTAGATACGGCTATCGGTTACCCCTAGATAGGCCTATCGGCTTGTTCTGTAAGGACATTCATTAACTTGTCCGCTTTGGGGACTGCGAATCAGTTTTTCGAAGGTGAGCCTTACTCGAAGGTGAAACGGGCTCACCGGTTTACCTTAGATTTAACTTGCAAGGTTTTTAAAGATACCCATGAGCTGTTTGAGAGCGAGGTAATCTGCCTTATCCTGTTTTAAGGTTTTCCAGCCTTAACCCTACATATCTTTCCAAAACCGTGCCGGTTGTGCTATAATGGCCTTGAAATACAAAACCTTTTCTTAAAAAATCGATTTTTATAGGATTAAATCATGGATTATATCGAAAGCCTTTTTAACAAAAACTTTTTGGAATATGCAAGCTACGTAATAAAAGACCGCGCGATCCCCGATTTGGAAGACGGGCTAAAACCGGTTCAGCGGCGTATTTTGCATTCGCTTTTCGAAATGGACGACGGCAAATTTCATAAAGTAGCAAACGTTATGGGCCATTGTATGAAGTACCACCCGCACGGCGACGCTTCCATCGGGAACGCCCTCGTGGTCTTAGCCTCAAAAAATCTTTTTATCGATAAGCAGGGCAACTTCGGAAACCTGTATACCGGCGATGAAGCGTCGGCGCCGAGGTACATTGAATGCCGGGTAAACGAACTTGCAAAAACCCTTTTATACAATCCGAATATCACCAAGTACGTACCCTCGTATGACGGGCGTAACAAAGAACCGTCCGCTTTCCGCGCAAAAATCCCGGTAGTACTTGCCATCGGAGCGGAAGGCATTGCCGTCGGTATGTCTACGAAAATTCTGCCGCATAACGTCATCGAAATTATCGAAGCCGAAAAAGCCTTTTTAAACGGAAAGAAATTCCGCCTGTATCCCGACTTTCCGACAGGCGGCTTAATCGATGTTTCCGAATACGAGGACGGTTTGGGCAAGGTGCTCGTGCGCGCAAAACTGGATACCTCCGACGAAAAAAGAATCGTTATCCGCGAACTTCCCTTCGGCAGCACAACCGAAAGTATGATCGCTTCCATCGAGGCGGCCTCGCGGGCAGGCAAGGTAAAAATTTCGGAAATCGTCGATTACACGGCAGAAGCCGTCGAAATAGAATTAAAGCTCCCCCGCGGCGTATACAGTCAAGATGTAGTCGATTCGCTTTACGCCTTTAGTGAATGCGAGCAGTCGATTTCCTGCAATCTGCTTGTCATCAAAAACAATCTTCCTGTACAAATTACGGTTACCGACATCATAAAAAATCATGCAAAACAGCTGATGCAGATTTTGAAGGACGAGCTTGAATACGAAAAATCGATGCTCACCGACCGCCTGCACCTGCGTACGCTTGAACGCATCTTTATCGAAGAGCGCATTTACAAAAAGATCGAAACGATGAAGACGGCCGACGGTGTTATCAATGCGGTACTCAAAGGCTTTGTGCCGTTTAAAAAAGAATTGATCCGCGAGGTTACCGAAGAAGATGTCGACCGGCTGCTTAAAATTCCGATCCGCAGAATTTCGCTGTACGATATAAACAAAAACCGCGAAGAAGTAAAAGATATAAAAAACCGTTTAAAAGAAATTGCAAAACTGTTGAAAAATCTTAAAGATTATGCGGTAAGTGTTTTGGATAAAATTCTGGAGAAACTTCCCGAAGAAGAGTATAAGCGCAAAACGGAAATAACGGGCTTTACAAAGGTCGATGTAAAAGAGGCCGTTACCCGCGATACGCCGCTGCGCTATGATGAACAAACCGGTTACCTCGGAACGGCCGTAACCACCGGAAAAGAAATTTTGCGCGTAACGCCGTACGACCGTATTTTTATTTTGCGGAAAAGCGGGGTTTACACCGTAATGGACGTCCCCGACAGGGTTTTTGTGGACACGGGAATGTGGTACTGCGGTTTTGCCGAAAAAGAAGAATTATCGAAAATTCTGTTTACGGTAATTTACCGCGATACGAAAACGAAGTATCCGTATATCAAACGATCTCGCATAGAAGGCTACATTTTAAACAGGGATTATGTATTTGCGCCTGACAATACCGAAGTACTGTTCGTAAGCACCAAGCAGAAATTTTCATTTACGGTAACCTATGCGCCCAAGCCCCGCATAAAAAAAACCGAAGACGTCTTTAAGGCCGAAGACTTTGCAGAAAAAGGATTGAAAACGCTCGGCGTGCGGCTTGCGGTACGCGAAGCCGTTTCCGCTGCCGAAAATGCAGAAAAAAAGTCGCTTATAAAAAAGGCCGGCGAGAAAAAAGCGTCTGCCGAAAAAAAGACGGCGGAGGGAACCGAAAAAGGTTCGGCTAAAAAAGAAACGGAAAACAAGAAGCCGGCGGCGTCTTCCAAAACCGCTTCGGGTAAAAAGACCGGAATCGAAAAATCGGCAAAGGCTTCTTCCAAAAAAGCGGAACCGAAAAAAACCGGTAAAGCGAAAAAATAAGGCGGAAAAAGATCGCGCCCGAGTTTTAACGCTTTTTTTTAAAAAATTATTGCGGGCATGCCTCTTGCGGATTTTTGATTGACAGCGGGAATTTCCCGTGTTACAATATTCGGTATCATACTTAAAACGGAGGCCTTGTATGGCACACAAAAGTTTTATCCGCCGATATTTAGACGTAAACCTTTTAAAAAGGATCTTACTGGCCTTGATTTCCGGAACGGTTGCAGGAATTATATTGGGCTTTTTCCCTGCCGCAGCTGAACGCTACGCAGCCTATGCCGCCTTTTTCGGCGACATCTTCATCAGACTTTTAAAGATGATAGTCGTGCCTGTCGTTCTTTTTTCGATAATATGCGGAGCGGCAAGTATAGAACCCTCGAAGTTGGGACGGGTCGGCATAAAAGTAATTTTGTATTACCTGTGTACCAGTGCTTTTGCCGTATTTGTCGGTCTGGTTTTTGCAAATCTGCTGCGGCCCGGCTTCGGTTTTGCCGTTGCGGCTTCCGAGACGGCAAAGGCAAAAATAAACGCAGCCCCGTCGATAAGTCAAATCCTTTTAAAAATGATCCCCACAAATCCCATCGACGCCTTAGCCGAAGGAGATATGCTGCCGATCATCATTTTCTCTATGCTTTTCGGATTCGCCGTATCGTATCTCCGCAGTTCCTCAAACGAAGCAACGCAAAAGGGCGGCAACACCGTTTTTCATGCATGCAGCGGTGCAGCAGAAGCAATGTATAAAATCGTCGGCGGTATTATGGAATATGCACCTATCGGCGTTTTTGTGCTTATCTCAATTGTGTTTGCTCAGCAGGGACCTAAGGCAATCGGCCCGCTCTTTTTGGTAATATTGTGCGCGTATCTCGGCTTTGCGGCCCAGACAATTATAGGGTACGGTGCAATACTCTTGGCGGCCAAAACGAATCCGCTGGATTTTTTTAAAAAGATAAACGAGATTATGATTACGGCTTTTGTAACGCGCTCCTCTTCGGGAACCTTGCCAGTAACCATGCGTATCTCGGAAGAAAATTTGGGTATACCGCGCAGTATTTCCTCGTTTACGCTGCCGCTGGGCGCAACCATCAATATGAATGGAACTGCCATTTATTTAGGCGTCTGCGCAATGTTCATCGGCTATGCAATAGGCCAGCCGCTTTCCATAGGGCAGCAGATTACCGTTATCGTTACGGCCAGCTTGGCGGCGGTCGGTACTGCGGGCGTTCCCGGCTCCGGAGCGATTATGCTTTTAATGGTCCTTGATTCTACAGGCCTGAAACTAACCGAAGGTTCTGCGGTTGCCGCCGCCTATGCAATGATATTGGGAATTGACGCTATTCTCGATATGGGAAGAACATGCATAAACGTAACAGGCGATGTCGTCGGCACCTTCATTGTTTCCAAGCAGGAAGAAAAATATATGCAAAAACGGCAGGAGTAAATTTCTTTTCGAGTTAATTGAAAGAAGCAGCGGTTTTAAAGAAGAAACGGCAGGGCTGTTTTCCTGCACAGTTTTCAAAACCGTCAAAAATATTTGAATGGCTGACATATTCTATGTGCTCTAAGCGCTTGGCCGTTAATTAGACCTGTTCGGAAACTTCAGTTTCAGAACAGGTTGCCTTAAAATGCGATGTTCTAAATCGTGCTATTTGCGCGATTTAGAACTCGTCGACCTGTTCGGTAACGGAGTTATCGAACAGGTCTATTATAAAAAGCCTCCCTACGATGGTTTTATTCGTGCGGAGGGTTTAATACCCCGACGCAAGCGTCGGGGTTGTTGATTCTTGAATGCTTTGCTTCGTAGGAGTTCTTTTTTAGGCGTTTTTAAGCCTTTTTAAAGACCAGTCCGTCATCGGCTTTTTCTACAACGATGGTGCACCCTTCAAGGAATTTTCCTTCGAGAACCTCCTTTGCAAGCCTGTTTTCAAGCTCGGCTTGAATGGCCCGTTTTAAGGGGCGCGCCCCGAACATCGGATCAAAACCGATGTCGGCAAGGAAGTCCTTTGCGCTATCCGTTACAGTGAGTTTCAGTTTTCGTGCCATAAGCCGCGATGCAACCGACTCAAGCTGTATTTCCACAATCTTTCTGATATTGCTTTTTTCCAGCCTGTTAAACGTCAATATTTCGTCTATACGGTTTAAGAATTCGGGACGGAAATGACGGTGCAGGATTTCCGTTATGCGCGGCTGTATTTCTTTCATGTCCTTGGCTTCAAGAATGTATTCGGAACCGATATTGCTCGTCATAATGATGATGGTGTTTTTAAAATCCACCACACGGCCTTGACTGTCGGTAAGCCGCCCGTCGTCGAGTATCTGCAAAAAAACGTTGAATACATCGGGGTGCGCTTTTTCTATTTCGTCAAACAAAATAACGCTGTACGGCCTGCGTCTTACGGCCTCGGTCAGCTGCCCGCCTTCATCATAGCCGATGTATCCGGGCGGCGCTCCTATCAGGCGGCTTACGGAATGCTTTTCCATATACTCGCTCATATCGATGCGCGTGAGGGCCTTTTGGTCGTTAAACAAAAAGTCGGCAAGGGTGCGTGCAAGCTCGGTTTTTCCGACGCCCGTAGGCCCGATGCACAAGAAGCTGCCGAGCGGTTTTTCCGCATCGGAAAGGCCGGCCTTGTTCCGCCTGATGGCATCAGCAACGGCATGTACGGCTTCGTCCTGACCGACGACTCGTTTTTGCAGCACTTTTTCGAGTTCAAGGTATTTTTGCATTTCGCTTGCCATCATTTTGGAAACGGGAATGCCGGTCCAAATCGAAACGATTTTAGCAATATCCTCTTCGGAAACTTCTTCACGCAAAAGCTGCCCCGCAGAACCGGCTTTTTTTTCAAGCTCTGCCGTAACCGCCGCAATCTTTTTTTCAAGCTCCGGTATTTTGCCGTATTTTAATTCGGCCGCCTTGTTCAAATTGCCTTCCCTGCCGAACCTTGTTTCCTCGATTCTCAACTGTTCAAGCTCTTCTTTATATTTACGCGACTCATCTATTTTAGCCTTTTCGTTTTGCCACTGGGCATGCATTGCATTCCGTTTTTCGTTTAATTCGGCAAGCTCTTTTTCCAGTTTTTCCAGCCGCTCCTTGGAGGCCGAGTCATGTTCTTTTGAAAGGGAAACTTTTTCGATATTAAGCTGAAGAATTTTCCGTTCAACCTGATCGAGCTCTACCGGCTGGCTTTCTATTTCCATTTTTAAACGGCTTGCAGCCTCGTCCACAAGGTCGATCGCCTTGTCGGGCAAAAAGCGGGTTGTAATGTAGCGGTTCGAAAGCACGGCCGCCGCAATCAGCGCCTCGTCCTTGATCCTAACGCCGTGGTGTACCTCGTATTTTTCTTGAATACCGCGCAGTATCGCAATGGTGTCTTCGACGGTGGGCTCGGGGCAGTACACTTGCTGAAAGCGCCTTTCCAAGGCAGCGTCTTTTTCGATGTATTTTCTGTACTCGTTTAAGGTCGTCGCTCCTATCGCCCGCAGTTCCCCGCGTGCAAGGGCCGGCTTTAACAGGTTGGACGCGTCCATCGACCCCTCGCTTGCCCCCGCTCCGACGAGTGTATGCAGCTCATCGATAAAAAGAATGATCTTGCCTTCCGACTTTTGAACCTCTGCAATAACGGCCTTTAAACGCTCTTCAAATTCGCCGCGGAATTTTGCGCCTGCAACTAAGGCGCCTAAATCGAGGGAAAGAAGCCGTTTGTTTTTTAGGCTGTCGGGAACATCGCCTGAAACAATGCGCCGCGCAAGGCCTTCGACGATGGCCGTTTTTCCGACACCCGGCTCTCCAATCAGCACGGGATTGTTTTTTGTCCTGCGCGAAAGCACCTGCATAACGCGCCTTATTTCTTCATCGCGCCCGATCACAGGATCGACTTTTTCCTGCCGAGCAAGCTGCGTCAGATCACGGCAGAATTTTTCCAAACTTTGAAAGGTCGATTCGGGGTTTTCGCTGGTAACCCTGTTGTTTCCGCGAATATCTTTTAAGGCTTCCAAAATGTTTTTTACGCCGATTCCCTTGGAGCGCAAAAGCTCGCCCGTTTTATCCTGCGCCTCGCTCATTGCCAGCAAAAGATGTTCCGTAGAAACATAATCGTCTTTTAATTTATCCGCATATTTTTCCGCATGCGCAAAAACCTTTGCAAGCATCGGCGATATGTAGGTTTGAGCGGACTCGCCCGTAACGCGCGGTTTTTTATCCAGCATTGTATCGAGTTCGTCCAAAAGACTTTCCGCAGAAACGCCTATCTTTTCGACAAGGGGAGGCACAATGCCTTCTTCCTGTTCCAGAAGTGCATATAAAAGATGTTCACTTTCGATTTGACTGTGATCGTCCCGTTGAGCTAAAGACGAGGCCTCCCTGACCGCCTCGCCCGCCTTTACCGTATATTTTTCCGTATTCATGATACCTAAAATATAATAAAAAAAGGGGCGAAAATCAAATTCGGTTTAGATAAACCAAAAGGAAAAATGCTAGAAAAAGAATTGGTGTACAAAAACGGAAATCCTATTTCGATTATATCGAAGACGGAGTGCTGATTTTTTTTCCGTTTCATCATATACTCCCAGTTATGCACGATTCACGACAAACTACTATAAAAAAGATCGTTCCGATTGTATACGAGGACGAGGCGATTTGTATTGTTAATAAGCCCTACGGTATTCCGGTGCAAGGCGGCGCGCATATTTCCGTGTGCCTCACCGAGATTTTAAGCAAACAGCTCGGAACCGAAATATTCCCTGTCCACCGTTTGGATAAAGAAACTGCCGGTTTGTTAATAACTGCAAAAAGCGCCAGAGCCGCCCGCTCCTGCCGTTCTTTGTTTGAATCTCAAGTTGTTGAAAAGGAGTATCTTGCACTGTGCTTCGGCGGTTTTGAGCGTACTGCAAACAAGAAACCGCTTAAAAAGTTTCTACAAGAGGGCATTATCGATACACCGATTATAGAAAACGGTACCCCAAAGCCGGCTTCAAGCGCATACAAGCTTCTTGAAAGCACGAAAGCCTACAGCCTTTTTTCTGCCCCGCTGCATACCGGCAGGACACACCAAATCCGCATTCATCTTGCCGGCCTTGGCTGCCCGATTATCGGAGACGACAAGCACGGAAATTTCGCCCTCAATAAGCAGCTTTGGAAAACGGCCCGCATCAAAAAACTTCAGCTGTGCGCGCACCGCCTGATGTTCCCTATCGGCGGCAAAAACCGCCTTTTCACCGTGCCGGTACCCGAACATATACGTACGGCTATCGATACGCTTATATCCGAATGAAAAAGTGCGTACAATCCAGCGGCGTTTGCCGAAAGGCAAACTTACGGTTCCGTATTGCACGGACGTACAGCCCCATGACATGCGGGTGCATAGGCCCATAAACTATGGGCGTATGCACCCATACAGCATGGGCGCATAGACCCGCATAGTATGGAAGCGTAGTTCCACGCAGTATGGACGCATAGCTCCGCACAGTACGGAAGCATAATGGTAGGCACCCTACCGGCATAATGGTAGCCGGTCTACCACGGTAATGGTGG
>CAUTPO010000046.1:0-15221 GCA_963540475.1 uncultured Treponema sp.
TGAGATTGTGTATATGGAATAAAGGCTGGGGCAGTGTAAGCATGCCGGAATGCCTTCACAAAGGCCGCTATCCGCATAAAAAAAGCGGTAAGTTACTTTTTATAACTTACCGCTTTTTGGGCCCAGCTGGACTTGAACCGGCGACCCGCGGATTATGAGTCCGCTGCTCTAACCAACTGAGCTATAGGCCCTTTAAAAAACTGGAGCAGAGTATACAGAATCGGCCCTTATTTGTCAATATAAAAATCAAAAACTTTTACCGAATTATTCTCTCCGTTTGCTTTTTCGGTAAATAAATCGACTTAATTTTTAAATTCAGTAATCGAGCAAAGCATTAATTTTGAATACTGCCGGATTAACGCAATTTTGAACATCGTATTTCAAGGTAACCTGCTTTGAACCTGAAGTTTCTGAACAGGTTTAATATTTATAATGCGAAGGCTATGAAACGCCCCCCTTGAACCGATACCCTTTTTATAGTATATTGGATATCTCTGAACGCCAGCCGTGTTTCGGACGGAGCTGCAAGGAGTTAATCGTGAGTTTAAAACTGCATAATACACTGGGAAACAAAAAAGAAGAGTTCGTGCCGATACGCAAGGGCAAGGCGGGTATCTACGGCTGCGGGCCGACCGTCTACGATTATGCACATATCGGAAACTTGCGCACCTATGTCTTCGAAGATATCCTTGTAAGAACCCTCGAATTTTTAGGCTACGATGTAACTCATGTAATGAACATAACCGATGTGGGCCATCTGACGGACGATAACGACGGCGGTGAAGATAAGATGCTCAAATCGGCGGAAGACCGCGGAAAGTCCGTTTTGGAAATAGCGGAATTTTATACCAGGGCTTTTTTTAAAGATACGGACAGCCTAAACATAAGGCGCCCCTCGATAATATGCAAGGCAACCGAGCACATTCAAGATATGATAGACCTAATCAAACGGATAGAAGCAAACGGGCACACCTATACGGCAGGCGGCAACCTGTACTACGACATTTCAACATTTCCTGCATACGGGGAACTGGCCGGCATCGATTTAAACGATTTAAAGGCGGGCGCCCGCATCGAAATAGATAAAAACAAGCGCAACCCCTACGATTTTGTTTTATGGTTTACAAAAAGCAAATTCGAAAATCAGGCCCTCGTGTGGGATTCGCCGTGGGGCAGGGGGTATCCGGGCTGGCACATAGAATGTTCGGCAATGAGTATGAAATATCTTGGAGAACAAATCGACATTCACAAGGGCGGCATCGACCATATCCGCATTCATCATACGAACGAAATAGCCCAGTCCGAGGGCGCAACCGGTAAAAAGTGGGTTAATTACTGGCTTCACAACGAATTTCTTGTTATGAATAAGGGAAAAATGTCAAAGTCGGCCGGTTCCTTTATCGTACTTAATGACGTGATAAACCGGGGTTTTTCTCCCTTGGATTACCGGTTTTTGCTTTTAGGGGGGCATTACCGAAGCCAAATCACCTTTTCGTGGGAGGCTATGGAAACGGCAAAAAACGGCCGCAAAAACTTAAATGTGCGCATTGCCAAACTGCTGGAAAACCTGCCTGCGGAACAAATAAAAGAGCTGTCAGGTCTTACGGAACACGCAAGCTGGGAGAGAGCTTTACATCTTTTTAAAGACTCACCTGTGTTGCCGTATTTTAAAGACTTTATGGCAGGAATGGAAGACGATTTATCGACGCCGAAGGCCGTTTCCGTTTTGCAAAAACTGATAAAAGACAAGGGCATAGACTTGAAGTCCGTTCTTGAAGGCGCTGCCGTGATGGACGCGGTTTTCGGGCTGAACCTGATAGAAGAATCGGCTGCTCTTCTTTTACGGCAAAACACTTCGGACGTAAACGAAGAGGAAATTGTAAAACTGGTAGAAGAGCGGGCGGCGGCCAAGGCTGAAAAAAACTATCGGCGTGCGGACGAAATACGGGATAAACTAAAAGAAATGGGAATTATGCTCGAAGATCAGGGCGGGAAAACTATTTGGAAAAAAATGTAAAACGCACAAAAGCCGCCTTGCCGTATCGGAGACCTTCCGAATTCGAAAGCGATTGTAGACTTATACCGTAACATTTTGGAGAATAATGTGTTTATTAAGAAAGAAGCGCTAAAAGCCGTATCCGAAGAAGATTTTAAAACGATTTACAAAACACTGATGCCGGTTATTTACAAGGTATCGTATAATATAGTAGGAGACGAAGATACGGCGGAGGACATCTGTCATGATTCGCTTATAAAAATGAGCGAAAAAAAGATGGTTTTTCCGTCATTGGACGATGCAAAGTACTGGCTTATACGGGTAACGAGAAATGCTTCGCTTAATTATGTAAAACGTAAGGGTAGGGAGCGCAAGGCCTACGCCAAGGCATTTAAGGAAGATACCAGAAAGGTCGATACGGGAGAAGAGGTTCTTTTAAAACAGGAAGCGATCGACTATGTACAAGAAGCCTTGGAAAAACTGCCGAAAAAACTAAAGGCAGTCCTTCAGCTTAAAGAATACGGCAGTTTGAACTATAAGGAAATAGGAAGTATTTTAGGGATAAGCGAGGGTAATGTTAAGGTGCGCGTTTTCAGGGCGCGCGAACAATTAGCCAAATATATAGGAGAGAACGATGTCTATATGCCCGGATAAAGATTTGTATTCCGCCTACCTTGACGGGGAACTTTTATCTCCGTGGAAGGAAAAACTGGAAGCCCACATGGAAGAATGCCCGAAATGCAGGGCTGTTTTGGATTCGTATAAAAATATACATACATTGTTGTCGGCTAAAACAATTCCCGAACCCGATTACGAGGCATCCTTTTCGGCCCTGTGTGAAAAACGCAGGTATGCGGCAGTAAGGTCGGCCGTTGCGGATAAGGATCGGTTAAGCTGGTTTTCAAAATCGGTCAGTATTCCCGTTCCGCTGCTTGCGGCTGCGGCCATGATCTTATTCGTTTTTACTCCCGTTCTTATGATAACATCGGTTAAGGCATACGAAGCCGGCGGAAATGCAGCCGTTTCGGACTTTAAACCCATTGTTCCGGTTTCCACCGTACGCAGAAATTCGAAAAAATTCAATTTTCAGCCGGCGAATATGCTGATCTCTGCCGATTTACCCGAAATCGAGCATCCCAAAAGACAGGTAATAAATTTCAGTCAGTTTGCAGGGCTTTATATGCCTTCGGAAATGACCCAATGCGACGATTTTATACTAATCGATTTGGAGAATAATTATCCGTGTTTGCAGACGGCACAAAATGAGTTTATCCCTGTTTTTATAAAGAATGAACAATAAATTTGTTTATTTTTTAAAAAAGTCTTCCGTTTTTAGGTTTTTCGTATTTCTGTTGTTTTTCGGAGGCCTTGCGGGAGCTTATCTGTATATTTTAAATCTTACTGTCAAACGGCCTCACATTTTTTCCGTAAGCCCCGTTATTGTAAACGATGACGGGGAAGTTACCGTAACGGGCAAGAATTTCGGCGGAAAGTTTACCTCTTCGTGGATTTCGTTTGATGATACGGTTATCCAATCGGAGTCCTGCCCGGTATGGACGGATTCTGAAATTAAATTTATTTGTCCCGACAATAAGCCTGCCGGTCTTTTGACCGTTGTTGTGCAAAATAAAAATTCGAACCCCGTGTTTGTTGCTGCGCTGGCCGCCATTCCCGTTTTGCGGGACGGGAGCCGTGCAGGAGAGGCGCCGCTGATTACGTCTTTGGATAAAACTACTGCGGAAGTCGGCAGCATCATAAAAATTTCCGGAGAGAATTTCGGCAACGTCAGGGGGAACTCTCAGGTTGTTTTTGTTCCGAATTTCGGCAGCGGAGCGGCTTCGCGTATCGAGGTGCGGGATCGAAAAGATGTTTTGGAGGCAGCTGCTTGCTCCGAACACGATTTCGATTTTGTTTATTGGTCTAATGAAGAGCTGCATGTGCGGGTGCCCGACGGGGCTGACAGCGGTAAGATCTTTGTGATGACCTCAGGCGGGGTAAGCAATTATGCCGAATTCGCTCTGAAAAACAAGATCGGCTCCAAAACACGGTCCAACAAAAAAACGTTTACTCTTTTTTCCGAAGCCGATGTGTTGAACATAAGGGCCGATGAAAAAAATACGATGTTTTTAAAAATGCCGCTTCCCGTCGAAACCTATTCTCAAACAGGGCTGGAAATTCTGTCTATACTGCCGCAGCCGCTTGCAAAGAACTATCAGGGCGTTTCAATTCATCAATTCGAAAACATCAACCGGGCTTCGAGGATTCATATTAGGCAGGAATACGGTATAAGCACCTACGAAATCGGCACCAAGGTAAATCCCGTGAATATACGGGTTAATTCACAGCAAAATAGGGACTTGTACAAGGCTTATACGGCTGCGACGGAACTAATCCCCGCTGACGATCCACTGATACGGCAGACTGCGGCGGAAATAGTGCAAAACGAAAGAAATCCGTATAACGCGGCAAAAAAGATTTACAATTATTTTTTGCATAATATCGAAATAATTCCGATGTCGATTCTTAATGCAGGTTCTCCGCTTGAAAAAGCGATTGTGCATAAAAAGGCCGATACCTACGATGCCGCTTTGCTGTTTGCGGCCCTTGTCCGGGCAGCGGGTATTCCTGCAGAACCGATTGCGGGAATCGTTGTCGATCCGTTTCAGAACAGCTTTTTGCATTGGTGGGCTGAATTTTATATCGAAGGCTTCGGCTGGATCCCTGTTGATATCGGTATGGCCAAGGCGATTCCGTTCGATATCGGCTTTGAGCAAAAGGAAACGATGTATTTCGGGAATCTGGATGCGTTCAGAATTGCGTTTTCGCGCGGACAGTCGGTTTTTGCGCCGATGGCCTTGAACAGCAGAGTTTCGGCCAAGGAGCGAAACTATGCGTTTAGTACTATTTGGGAAGAAACGGCGGGCATAACGGATTATACGGCTTCGTGGCGTATTCCGCAGGTTATTTCCGTTTACTAATTACTAAAATCAGGTCTGTCAAACCATTCCTAACAGCGCTATGCATGCAAACGTGCTTAACCTTTCCTGTGTTTTTGATGTTTTTTTCGCAGTATAAAGTAAAAAAGTCCTGCTGCAAGATAGAAAAGAGTGGCTGCCGGCAGAAATAGGGCAGGGGATAGGTGCGATGCGGTCAGCCCGCCGCAAAAAAAGCTGCCTATATTGATAAGGTAAAAGGCTGCAAACCGTTTTTTGGGTTCGTTGCCCCTTATTGAGGCAGCCAGTGCAAGGGCTGCATCCGTAAGAGAGCCTGTAAGGTGGGTTGTCCGCACGACTATTCCGTCATAATAAATAAAAAGCCCATTTTGCATTCCGAGAATGCAGGCCGTTATATATACTTGCAAAATGCGGAAGGGGGGTATAAGGAAAAGCATAGAAAAGACGGCCGCGAATCCCATCAAAAAAAGCCCGTACCTCCGTTTCAATTCGAATTTTTGTTTGTGAAAAATCAGCCCTGAGAAAAAACTGCCTGCAAAAAAGCAAAAAACAACGAGGCCCGTATAACAAAATGCCCGATAATTCCCTGCCGAAAGCGAGCGTACGAGGCTTCCGATATTTCCGGTATGATGACTGACGGGGAGATAAAAAAGCCGTATCGAAAAAATGTTCAAAAAGCCTGATGTAAAGGTCAAACAGGCGATCCAAATCTTAAATGTAAAAGAATTCATTCCGTGAATACAAAAACCTAAGCCGTGCCGCCGAAAAACCCGTTTCGACAGCACGTTTTTACCGGCACCGCATAAAAAGCGTTCGCTGCTGTTTACAAACGGCTTCAGCGGCTTCGCTTTGGCGCTCTATCCCGTATCGATAGTGAGATTACAAATTCCGTTTTTATGCCTGTGCTGCTGCTTCGGATTCGAGAATACCCGTGTAAATATGCGAATATTCTTCTCTGCCCTTTTCCATATCGAATTGTGCAGCTCTTTCCCTTAAAAGCAGTTTTACCGCATAGGAAAACACGCCGTCGGAAGAAAACGCATTTTCGCCCTTTACCGTGTCGGCCGCTTCAAAGCGCATCTTATCCAGATATATTTCGGCGTCCAAGGGGTTTTGCATTCCTGCCGCCGTATGCGAAATTTGTACGGGGTGAAAGGCGCCCGATAGCAGTTCCCGCTCTTCGTACGGGATAGGATTGTCCCATTTCAGTTTTGCAGATCGCGCCTGTTCAAGGGCCAGCCGTAAGGAACGCTCAAAGCCGTACCAGCCGTCCAAAAATTCGGAGCCCGTTTTTTCCGTGTTTCGGGGCGGCTCCAGTGATAAACCGTTTAAAATGCAGGCGTCCTTTTGAGTCAGCGAGCGCAGGGCCAATTCTTTAAAGGCAGAAAAGGTCATCGGCGGTGCCGAATTGGGCAATATCGACGGCAGCTGGGCCATCAAATAATAGTATGATGCCAATTGTTAAAGCTCCTTTGCGGCTGCCTTTAAGATTTCCGCAGTTTTCGGGCTTAAATATGCGGAAAACAAATCCGCGACCGCTTCTGCAGAAAAATCGTAGTACGCAGCTCCGTCTTTTGTTCCGATTCTAAAGCCGCCGCTTATGCTGCCGTCGTGTTTGAGTTCAACGCCCTTTGAAACGGTTTCTTTTAAGGCGGCTCCCAGAGCCTGTTCGAGGGTTTTTATGTCTTTATCCGACAAAATGACTGCAAGGTCGTCGGTGTTATTGGTCTTGATCCAGCTCTTTACAGCTTCGGGAATAAGCGTTTTTAAGGTATTTGCATCGTAGTTTTTCAGGGTTTCGTTTTTGATGATTGCGTTCAGTTCGTTCAAAACGCTTTGTCTGAAGGCGATCAGCGTATTTCTTCCGGCCTGTTCGATGGACGAAACTGCTGCCGCTTTGAACTTCTCCGATTCGGCTTCGCTTTTTTTGACGGCAGCCTCCGCTTCCGCACGGGCTTGTGCAACGATGGAGGCGGCCTTTTCTTCCGCAGCCTTGATTATCTCGGCCGCTTTTTCATCCGCAGCTTCTACACCGTTTTTCTTAATTTTATCGACAAGCTCTTGTAATTGAACTTCCATAGATTTTTCTCCTTAAGAATTTGTTATACGCGTCTATTCTATCAAAAAAAGTAATTGTTAGCAAGATAGACTTGACGTTTTTTTATTATTTGATTACAATCATAAGTGTTCATTTGAACAATCGTTCAATTATAAATGAATAAGAGGAGGAAGCAGATGAAAAAGGACGTTTTAAAACCGGAAACCGATCGGAAAAGCGACGCTGATGAGGACGGTATCGGTTCTTTTGACCCTGAGTCGGTAGAGCATGCAAAAAAAAAGATGCCTGATGAGCAGACAATGAGCGATTTAAGCGATTTTTTTAAGAATTTTGGGGATTCGACTAGGATAAAGATTGTCTCGGCCCTGATTTCAGGCGAGCTGTGTGTTGCGGATATTGCGGAGGTGCTGGAAATGTCGGCTTCGGCGGTTTCGCACCAGCTGCGGATTTTGCGGCAGGCTAAGATTTTGCGGACAAGGCGTGTGGGAAAACAGGTTTATTATTCCATCGATGATAATCATGTAGGAATTTTGTACAGCGTAGGGCTGGAACACATAAGGGAGGGTAAATAAATGGCAGAATATCGTGAACATGGAGCTTACGGCTCTTGCGGGTGCGGCCATTCTCATGAAGAGGGTGAGCACAGACATGAACATAGCGGATACAAGGCACAGGAGGCCTCTGGGTGCGCTCATTCCCACGAAGAAGGGGACAGCGGGCACGGCTCTTGCAGTCATTCTCATGAGCATAGTGAACACGGCTCTTGCAGTCATTCTCATGAACATGGTGAACACGGCTCTTGCAGTCATTCTCATGAACACGGTGAACACGGCTCTTGCGGATGCGCTCATGAACATTCGTCATGCGGCTGCGGGTGTGAGCATTCGCACGGGTCTTCAAACCGAATGATTGTGCAGTTCGGCATTTCGGCCGTATTTTTTGCGGCAGGACTTGCGGCAATGGGTTTCGGCTTTAATCCGCGTCTTTTCGGTTTCGGCCGCCTTGAGCTTGCTTTGACGCCGTTTCTTTTTATCGTATCGTGGGCGGCGGCCGGTTACGGCGTTTTGTTTTTGTCTTTGCGGAATATTGCACGCGGTAAAATTTTCGACGAAAATTTTTTAATGAGCGTTGCGACGATCGGGGCCTTTTTTTTAGGCGAGTGGACTGAGGGTGCTGCCGTTATGCTTTTTTATAATTTAGGCGAGCTGGTGCAGCATTCGGCCGTGGATAAGTCGCGCCGTTCCATTCTGGGGCTGATGGAGCTGCGTCCCGATTTTGCCAGGCTGTACGATCCTGCACAAAAAGAAACGGGCGATACGGAAAACTGTGTGGATCCTGCAACGGTAAAAACCGGTTCTCTTATTTTGGTGAAGCCCGGGGAAAAAATACCCTTGGACGGAATCGTAACGGAGGGCTCAGCCGAGCTTGATACGTCTTCAATGACGGGCGAAAGCGTTCCGCGCAGCGTTGAAACGGGCGAAAAGGTTTTGGCCGGATTTGTAAACCTGACAGGCATTATTGCGGTCAAAACGACTGCGGAACTTGAGGATTCTGCGGCTTCGAAAATGCTTGAGCTGATAGAAAATGCTCAAAACAGGAAGGCGAAGGTCGAACGGTTTATTACCTCTTTTGCGAGAATTTATACGCCGATTGTAACGATTGGAGCCGTGTTGATTTCGGTACTGCCGCCCCTGCTTGCCGCCCTGATTTTTGCAGCCCCTTTGAACGGTTGGGCCGGTTTTGCTCCATGGATTTCCCGCGGCCTTGTCTTTCTTGTCATTTCGTGCCCCTGCGCCCTCGTTATTTCCGTGCCGCTCGGCTACTTCGGCGGGATAGGCGGTGCGGCAAAGCGGGGTATTTTGATAAAGGGCGCGGATTATATCGACGCTCTTTCAAAAACGGAGGCCGTCGTCTTCGATAAAACGGGCACGTTGACAAAGGGCGTTTTAAAGGTTATGGCGCTGTTTCCCGCTCACGGAATGGATAAGGACGGGCTTTTAACGCTTGCCGCCGTTGCGGAGCTGAATTCTCATCATCCCATTGCACACGCAATACGCGAATGTGCGGCCGTAAATCTGCCGAAGGACGGGTACGAGCGTCTGCTTAAAGCCGAATTAAAGGATTATACCGAAAAGGCGGGAATGGGCCTGAGTATGATGTACGGCGGCAAACCACTTTTTGCAGGCAAGAATTCTTTTATAAGCCGTATGCTGAATGCGGAAATTCCTCAAGACGGCGATGAGATAGGCGGTACACAGGTATATGTTGCCTATGGCGGAAAATATGCAGGCGCTCTGGTGTTGACCGATACCGTAAAACCAGATGCACGCGAGGCCGTTACCGCATTGAAACGGATCGGCGTAAACAGGGTCGAAATGCTTACCGGCGATAACGAAAAATCCGCACGCGCGACGGCCGAGGATCTGGGCATAGACCGGTTTACCGCATTGCTGCTGCCGCATGAAAAGGTCGAGCGGTTCGAAAAAATTGCCAAGGAAGTAAAGGGGCGGAACAAGAGGGCTTCGGTTGTGTTTGTCGGGGACGGAATCAACGATGCCCCCGTTTTGGCGCGGGCAGATGCAGGTATTGCGATGGGCGGAATAGGAAGCGATGCCGCCATCGAGGCCGCCGATGCGGTTTTGATGAATGACAGTCCTACACTGATTGCCGAAGCGGTTAGACTGGCCCGTTTTACGCGGAAAATCGTAAAAGAAAATATAGCGCTTGCCTTTATTATTAAGATCGGTTTCTTGGTTTTTGGGGCATTGGGATTTGTGAATCTGTGGGCTGCGGTTTTTGCCGATGTCGGCGTCGCCTTGCTTGCCGTTTTGAATTCGCTGCGGGCTAAAAGGTAGAGAAAGCGTAAATTTTGCAGGGTAAACGGTTTTAAGCGTTTTTACGCCGATTGACGGCTGTGCAGCAGCCGGAGGGGCACGGATAATCGGTCGGAACAACCTGAAAGTTTCGGGGGGGGCGGCGGCTTAACGGGTACCGATGATAAAAGGCCTGTCCACGATTAAAAAAAGCCTTTGCAAGGAAAATAGACCGGTTCGATAACTTTCGTTGCCGAACCGGTATTTTAAGGTAAGCTGCTTTTGAAACTGAAGTTTCTGAACAGGTTTAAGCTGGCAAAGGCTTTTTTTACGATTCGGGCTTTGAAAGCCGGCTGTCTTGTTTTAGCGGAATTCCTTGCGCCATGCGGCAGGGTTTCCGGGGCCGACCCATCGGTTAAGCTGAAATCCGTTTTTTAAACTCGATGTAATGAATTTTTTTGCAAGTTTTACCGCCTCGAAAGGGTCGAGCCCTGCTCCGAGCCCAGCCGTTATGGCGGCGGCTGTCGTACAGCCTGCACCGTGGGTCCATTGGGTGTCGATCAATTCGGCTTCGACTTCAAAAAATTCTTTGCCGTCATAAAAAATATCGACAGAGGTTTTTGCGTCTTTTATCTTTGAACCGCCTTTTATAAATACGAAGGGAACACCGAGCCCGTGTATCTTTTTTGCAGCTTCTTTTATCTGCTCAAGGGTTTCGGGGGTATCGGTTCCTGCAATTTGCCCAGCCTCGAATACGTTCGGCGTTATGATTTTTGCGAGCGGCAAAAGTTTTTTTATTATAAGATTGTTGAGCTCAGGGTTCAGCGGCAAATTTCCGCACTTACAGATCATAACGGGATCGAGTACGTAGTTTTTTATGCCGTATTTTTTAAGATATTCGGCGGAAAGTTCTACGGCGTAATTTGTCGCGAGCATACCCGTTTTTGCCGCATCAGGGCCGATTCCCTTAAAGATGGTTTCAAGCTGGGCTTTCAGCGATTTTTCTTCTATGGGAAAAACTTCATGCCCCCATTCCTTATCGGGATTCATTGTTGCAATGACGGTAACGGCCGCCATTCCGTAGCCGCCGTATTCTTGAAAGGTTTTTAAGTCGGCTTCCAAACCGGCTCCGCCTGAGGCATCCGAGCCTGCAATTGTTGCAAGTTTTATCATAAATAAGCTCCTAAAACTGAAAAAAAACGCAAGGGGCGTTTTAAAAGGTGTAGCGTGTGTGCCCCGTATTCTTTTAAAACGGAACAGCCCGATACGTAATTTCCGTAAGATTGGTGTTTAAAAACACAAGGTGTTGTATCATAAACGGAAAAATAATTCAATCGAGCAGCCTGTCCACGCTCCGTATTAGCCCGCCGCCGATGACGTAGTTGTCCGCATAAAACACGGCGGCCTGTCCTTCTGCAACGGCTTTTTCGGGTTCTGCAAATTCTATTTTGACGGATGATTCGGTTAGCGGTATCAGTTTTGCAGGTTTGCCCATTTGACGGTACCGCGTTTTTACCGTAACGTCCATTTCTTTTTCGAGTTTGTCGAAGGCGATAAAGTTGACATTATCGGCGATAAGGCCTGAGGCAAAAAGGTGTTTTTCGGTATCTGCCGTAACGGTGTTCGCCGCCGCATTTTTACTGATGACGTAAACGGGGGAGCCGGCTGCTATTGCAAGCCCGCGTCTTTGGCCTACCGTATAGTACTGTAAACCCCGATGACGGCCTATTTCGTTTCCCTTTATGTCTAAAAAACAGCCTTCAGAAAACATGTCTTTTGCATAGCGGTTTATTATTTCGGTATAGTAGCCTTCCGAGGCAAAGCAGATGTCCTGACTTTCCGGTCTGTCGGCATTAATGAGCCCCGATTTTTCGGCAATGCAGCGCACCTGCTGTTTTTCAAGCGAAGCAAGCGGAAACAGGCTGCGGCGGAACTGTTCCTGACTAAGCAGGGCTAAAAAGTAGCTTTGGTCCTTTTTCTCGTCTTGTCCCCGTTTCAGCAAAAACCGTTCGGAACCGAACCGGCTGCTTTTTTCTACGGCGGCATAGTGTCCTGTTGCAATTGCTTCAAAGCCTTCTTCTTCGGCCTTTTGCAGCAACAGTCCGAACTTTATTTTTTTGTTGCATATAAAACAGGGGTTCGGGGTTCTGCCGTTTTTATATTCGTCTATAAAATAATCGATAATGTATTGTTTGAATTCTTTTTGCATATTACAGATAATGTGGGGGATACCGAGTTTTTGTGCGGTAAGGCCGGCATCTCGTATATCCTGTTCCTGTCTGGTGCGGTTTTTACCGTAGGAGGGAAGTAATTGCAGGGTAAGGCCCGTAACCTCGTGTCCCTGCTCCGAAAGAAGCTTTGCAGCAACGGAAGAATCTACTCCCCCGCTTAAGCCTATCAATATTTTCACGTTAGAGGCCTTTTAAAAACAGGCAGCCGCTTGTCATCATTTTAGTTCCTATAATTACCGCATCTCGTTCGATTGCGATACGTTCTTCGATATTATGTACGCCGGTAATTTCCGCCGTTTTTGCGGAACCGATGACCCTGCGGTTCAGCTCCGTACCGGCAAAGGCGGCTGCGTCATTTTTTATGTCTTCGATATATTGTTTTATAAAATCGTCATTGCGGTATATGCCGCATTCCGTTTTTGCTCTCAGATATGAAGCCCCTTCTTCCGCAAAAACCGTAAAAAGGGCGTTTTTTTCGCCGTTAATCCATATTGAAAATTTTTCCTTTTCAGATGTGCTCAAATCCGTAGCGCGGCAGTGCTTTACATACAGCTCTGCAAAAATAAAATGGGCTAAAACGTTTCCCAAATCGTATCCGATCGGTCCATAAAAGGCGAATTCGGGGTCTATTACCTTTATATGCACTCCGCCGCGCTCTTGCACAAAAACGGAGCCGGAATGTAAGTCGCCGTGGATCAAACTTTGGGGATAATTATCGAATTTTTCTTTAAGCCGGGCCGCTTTGCATTGCAGCTCCTTTGTGTACAGTTTTTTTTCGAGCCAGTCCTTGTTTTCAGGTAGTACAATATTTCTTTTTCGAAGGTCATTGTAGGGGTGGGTAAAAACAAGGTCTTCGGTGATCTTGCATAATTCCGGATTGCGGAATTTGAACATCAGCTCCGTTTTTTCGGCGCTGCCCAAAACGGGTCCGGTTAGGGGAAGGGTTGTTTTTACGATAAACCGGGCCAAGAGCGTCCCAAGTCCCGGAAAAATGCGGCCTTTCATCAGCTCTTTTTTCAAATTCGAATAGCTGCCGATGTCTTCCATGATGATTACGGCCATCGTTTTATCGGAATGAAAAATTTCGGGTACGAATTCGGGGGCGAGGCGGAATTCGGTTTTTAAAACCTCCGCTTCGCGGGCACTTCTTTCAGGACTTAAATAACCGTCGGGTCTAACCCGCGTCTGCACGTCTGCCTGTTTTAAAATAACGGATTTTTTATTTTTCGGATCGGTAATGCGGTACACATAATTTATGTTCCCATCGCCGATTTCCTCGCATATCAAATTTTCATTGGAAGAAAAAAAATTCGTGTGTTCGAATACATAGTCGATAACATCGTCACCAGTCATTTTGTAGTGAGAACCGAAGCGCATATCCTCTCCATAATAAATTGCAAAGCAGGACGGCTTCCCGCATAAACCGCCCCGTCCCTGCCGAACTTTAGGCTGCCGTCTTGCGGTTTTTGCGCATACTGTTTGGGCGCCTTTAAAAAAGCCTTGCCGGATTTGGCTTCGCATCCTTTGGAATAGAGATTCTCTTTAATAGTGAAGTCCTATTCCTATAAAGATTTCGGTTGCGGGAAGCCCATCCCGTTCGGAAATTCTCCTTAGTCTAAAAAGATCCTTGAACGTCTTTATGCCCGTCAAATCCTGCCCTATACTTATTCTGCCGTAAATACTGCGCATTTTTACAGGATAAACGATAATCTCCATGCCGCCTGAATACCAGCCGTGTTTGGGGTTAAAGTAGGTACCGCTTTTTATGTCGTGGGTAAGGGCGATGTCCAAAAACGGGACGACGTGCAGCTCAAAACCTAAAAACCGCGTCCACCGTATTCCCGTAATTTCTTCAAACTTAAACAGTCCTATCTTTATCGGAAAATCCATATTTAGTGTGAAGGCCGTGTCGGTGGAAACTCTTTTATTCAATATTCCCCGCAGCTGTTCGCCGGCCTTGTTCGAGGTCTTTCCGTGTAAGTTGTAAAAGAATTTGAAGTTTCCGTAAAGGCCGATCCTGTCCCAAAAAGAATAAAAGCCGTTGCTGTTTGCCGAAAATGAGACATTGACCTTATTCCAAAGGGCATTGTGTTCATAGGCATTATCAACTTCAAATGAATAACCGTGTCTGAAATTCTTGTGCCAGTTTATCTTGCCCATCGCAAGGGAATGAGACCACTTGACCTTCAAGCCCCGCAGTTTTTCGTCGGTTATTTTTCCGAATTTCCAGTTGCCGCCCAAACTGAAATACGGCGTCCACGTTAAAACGCCCGCAGACTGCGTTTTGTATATTTCCACCGGCATATACAGATAAAAGGTGTCTGTGAAATAATAAGATGATGAGGCCTGATCTTTTTTCGAATCGGAGTCTTCTCCGGTTTTGTCTGCAGGTGTTTTCGGCTGCTGTAACCCGTATATGTTTATGCCTTGAATAAAACCGGCATGCAAGGTGATATTTTTGTAGGTATAAGCCGCATCAAGCCCCGTGGAAAATTCGAATTCGGGCTTTTGTTTTTCTTTAAACGCCAGCCCCGCTTTGATGTCCCATGTAAGATCGACGGGTCCCGCCTTAAAGGGAATGGCAAAATCGGTTTTAAACGAAAAAGCCGATTTTTCATTTTCGTCGTTTTCGTACACCACGTCTACATTTAATGTCTGCATAAAGCCGAAAAAGTTAAAATCCTTTACTTTCAGCTTTAACTGAAAGCCGGAATTCGAGTCGAAGCGGGGGTATGGCAGGGCAATGATGTTCCATGTGTCCTTTGTATAAATTGTCAGTTTTACAGGGATAAGGCCGTCTTCGGCAGGCAGGAATTCGGTTTCGATGCGGTGTGATTCCAAAGTGCGCAAGTTTTTAAATTCGATGTTAAGGCTTTCGATGTATTCTTCCAATTCTTCTTTCGAAAAAAAGAGCGTGTCCTTTTCTATCGGCACGGCCTTAGAAAGAGGCGTTTGCTTGGTAAGACCTGAAATTTTATATACGATTTCCGTTATTTTATAACGGGTGCCGTCCGGTTGCTCGGCTCGGATATTCGCTTCCACCTGCGTTTGTTCGGTTTGGATATCCGCTTCCTGTGCATGTAAAAAAAATGCCGTCAGACAGAATACGGCAAAAAAAATTCTCTTATACATTGATAAACCCGATCAGAAAGTATTTTCAAAATATCG
>CAUTPO010000047.1:0-14802 GCA_963540475.1 uncultured Treponema sp.
AGGTGCACAACAAGCGAATTGGGAATAGCCGCAAACTTTTTTACGGTTTGGTTATCCGGCTCTCCTTGCATTTTTATCGTGCAGATAAAGCGGCTGCACAGCCCCGCTTCAAGCCATTTAAGCACCCAATCGTAAAGGCGCGGCGGGTAACAGATGACATCGGAGCACACCCAGTCGGCAGGGCCGAGCTCCTGCGGTTTTAAGGTAAACGCATCGTGCTTTATGAATTCGATGTTTTCCCGTGCCATAAGTTCAGGCGAAAGCGGGCTTCTGTCGATAGCCTTAATTTTACAGCCGAGTCCGTCTAAAACCCAACTCCACCCGCCGGGGCTCGCCCCTGCGTCTATACACAGTGAACCCGCAGCCGGCAGCGAAAAACCGTCCGGCGCCGCTCCCGTCAAACGGCGTTCAGCCTTTTTCAAATGGAACCGTAACAGGGTCAAGGCCTCCCGCATTTTAAGATAGGCCCGGCTCGGCGGGTTTATCTTATCTTCTTCAAAAAGAATTTCGCCTTTGGGAAAGGGGCTGGACGTTTTTGCCGAAGCAAAAAGGGTATTCTTGTCAAGCAGCGTCCACAGGCCCATATCCGCAAGCGGCACATCGTATGGAAAGGGGCGCGGTTTTTTGCTTATAAACGGCAGTTTTTCCTCGATTAAAGATGCCCGCCTAAAGCAGTTAAATGGATAAAGTGCCCAGTTTCTTTGAACGGACCGCAAAATTTCCGCCGCCCCGCTTATCCCCGAAAACCGTGCAATAAAGGGCCGCTCCATACACAGCCGGTGCCAAAACACCTGCGCAGGGAAATTTTCTTTATAGATAATATCCCCGTAAGCGGCCGTGTCTTTTGCAAGCCGCGTTATGCCGTTCGGTTCTTCGGAATGAGGAATGTGCAGTTCGTCCAGTAAATGATTTTCAAAAAAGGGAATGTTGAGCCAGGCCTTTCCCGGCAGATATTCGATTTTAGGATCAGAGCCTATTTGCATCAGATAGTTTTTCTATATAACGTATATAATCTCTTGTGCCGACGGAATGAAGCACCGTAAAGCCTATTTTGCACGAATCCTCCGACTGCACCGTCCATACAGGTTTTACAACGATTTCGAATGCGCTCATTCCGTGTTCCGGAGCGGGGGTTATTATCATCGTGAATTCGGAAGACGAATCGACGGAATCGACATGAGAAAATTTTACCCTGCACCCCGTGCGGCTTAAATCCTGTAAAATACCCGGTAAGCGGGAAAGCTTATCTGCTTGAACCTTGGCAAAATCCGAAAAGCGCTCCGCGCTTCTGTTTTCTGTACTCATATCGTCATATATTCGTAAATTTCCACAAAACAGTCAAGAGGAAATTTTAAAAAAAAGTCCTTAGCGTAAAAACGTATCGGCCCCGTTTAAGGCGCTTTTTTTCCGCCTAAATTAAAAATGACAGATATTGCTCCGGTTATACACGCTATCTGTTTACCGAAACAATCAAGAAATACTGTATGAGTAGTTATTTCAAAAAAATGAAAGATATACTTACGGGATATGAATACGGCACGCAGGGAAAAGATACTAAATACTCATATCGACCTTTTTTAATTTCTCATTACCGATTACCGCATTACCGATTATTCATCAGCCCTTCTCTTGACCAAAATGACCGGCGGTTATATAATGACCGGCGGTTACAAAGCCATTCGGATTCAGGGGCAGTAAGGAAAAAATGGGTATTTCAGAACGCAAACAAAGAGAAAAAGAAGGGCGGCGCAGTTCAATACTCGCTCATGCCAAAACCTTAATTTACAAATACGGCGCGGGCGCATGCAGTATGCAGGACATTGCAGACAAGGCGGAAATCAGCAAGGCTGCCTTGTACATCTATTTTAAAAGCAAGGAAGATTTACTGGAAGCCCTTGCAGATGAGGCCCAAAAAGAATTCGTAGAATATGCGGAAACAAAGCTCACACCCGAAATGAGCGGAATAGAATCTTTGCGGATGCTCTGGCTGTGCTACATCGACATTCTAGGAGAAGCAAGCGATATTTTTATCGGCATAGGCGTTAAAAATTATTTTTTGGCAGAAAAAAAAGCCGGTGAATTCGTCCTGCATTCGGCACACGCATCGTTTTTAAAACTGACAAAACTGATAGAAAAAATAATCAAAAAAGGAATGAATGACGGAACGCTGGTGTCTTCGGTAAGTCCTGAAAACTTGACAAGAACGGTTATTTTAATGGCGTCCGGCATTATTCAAAATATAACAATGCTGCCCGAAAAAATGCGCAATTCGAAAATCATCATTTCCGAAATGAGGACGGTATTCGAAATTATGCTGCGGGGCCTTGCGTCGGATCAAACCGACACATCGAATTTATCACTTGCATAAAAAGGAAGAACAAAGTATGAATAAAAAAGAAAATAAACATAGGCCCTGTTTTTCGGCCGAACGGTTTTACCGGCATCCCGGTATTATGCTCATCGTCATTGTGTCGATAACTTTGTTTTTTGCACTCCAGCTTATACGGATACGGTTCGACAACAACAATTTCAGGTTTATTCCCAAAAACGATCCTGCACGGATAAGCGCCGAAAAAATTGCCGAAACCTTCGGAGATGAGGTTCCCATTTTAATCGGCATCAAACGGCAGTACTCCGACATTGTAGATAAGGATTTTTTGAATGCCGTAAGAAAGTTGGACGCCGATATAAAAGGGCTGGGCAGTCTTATAAAAAACACGGTTTTAATTACAAACACAAAACACATAGAATCTGACGGCGGCGGTATTAAATCGGAACCCCTAATAAGCGGAGATTTTTCAGGCAACCGTGAAGAAGTAAACGAAGTAAAACGCAAACTGAGAAGCTGGAACCTGTATTCCAAAAGCCTTGTTTCCGACGATTTGCGGGCAACGCAGATCCTCGTTTTCCTCGGCATAAAAAACGAAGAAAGCGGCTCGCCTGAAACGATTGCAGTTTGCAGAAAAATAATGGCGCTTGCAGACAAATGGAATTTTCCCGACTCGCAAATATATTTGACCGGCGCACCTGTTTTTAACGAAATCGTAAACGAGGCGACCGCTCACGATTTAGCGTTTTTGATTCCTATCGTTATTGCGGCGGTCATTGCGGTTTTGTTTTTTTCGTTCGGAAGATTTTCAGGCGTTTTTCTGCCGCTGCTTACAGTGCTGGTCTCCGCCGTGTGGGCCTTAGGCGCAATGTCGCTTTTCGGCGTTCCGCTTTCGATCCTCTCGACAATACTGCCTGTCATTTTGATTGCAGTCGGTTCGGCCTACGGAATACACATCATCAATCACTATTATGACGAGGTTACCCAAAACGATAGGATCACAAAAGAAGAACACAAAAAGCAAATCGTAAAGGCGGTACGCGAAGTTATGCGCCCCGTTTTTTTGGCGGCAATTACGACCTTTGCAGGCTTTTTCTCTTTTTGTTTTACGCTCGTCGTCCCCATCTTCGAATTCGGAATCTTTTCCGGTTTCGGCGTGCTGGCAGCCTTTTTAATCTCGATCACCCTTATTCCAAGCATTTTAATTTTGCGCGGCCCCAAAAATCCGTCGATACGGTGGACCCGAAAAACGGACGGCGAAAAAGCGGGGAATTTGGACAAGGGAATTGCCACCACCTTTGTATTGATTGCGAATCACAGCCGATCGGTTGTTTTGGCCGCCGGGGTATTGATCGTCTTTTCCGTTTTCGGAATAAAACGGCTGGTTATCGACAACGTATTAACGGAATATTTTGAAAAAGACGTTCCCGTCGTACAGGCAGATATTTTTATGCGGGAAGAATTCGGCGGCTCCAAATTATTGAATATGATCGTAAAAACGGAAGATGAAAGCTCCGTTCTCCGGCCCGATATCCTAAAAGCCGTGGACGGACTTTCCGAATATCTTGAAACAAAGGTACCGGAAGCGGGAAAGGTAACGTCCATCGTGCCGCTCATAAAAAGAATGAATCGGGTGTTTAATGCAAACGAGCCGCCTGAAGGTATCTCCGTTTCCGCTCTCGATCAAGTTCCAAAAATGGCAGACGCCTTCGACACGGACGATTTTGGAAACTTCGGTGAAGAAGAAACCGGAGAAGCTGCAGCCGAACCCCTGCACACTGAACGCAGTTATTCTCAAAAAGAAATTATCGAAATGCTGCATAAGGTTTCCGCGGAAAGAGGCGAGGCACATATTTTCGGTGAAGAACTCGTTGCAGAATTCGAAAAGAGAATAAACTATGCAGGTGCAGCCTATGACGAGATTCCTTTTGATCCTGCAAAATACGGAAAAACCGATCGGGAAGAACTTATCGGCATAATCGAAAATTATGTTTCATTTTTGGGAGAAAACGCCGACGGATTTTTAGACAATAAGGCAGCACCATCGGCATTAAAAATAAATATTCAGCTTAAAACCACGGGACAAAAAGACAGCGATAT
This sequence comes from uncultured Treponema sp., assembly GCA_963540475.1. GTDB lineage: Bacteria > Spirochaetota > Spirochaetia > Treponematales > Treponemataceae > Treponema_B. The sequence goes on from CAUTPO010000047.1 coordinate 4,430, forward strand.
TGTATTAAACAAGATAAATAATTTTGTACAATTTAAATTTCCTAACGACGTAAAAATAGAAACGGGAGGGTCCGTTCTTATAGAAAAGTCTTTAAACAATTTGGTCGTAAAGTCTCAGCTTATCTCCGTCGGAGTTTCTTTGATAATCGTCTTTTTGATATTGTCGGTCTATTACCGGTCGGCCGCGGCAGGTATAATCGGTGCAATTCCGTTAAGCATTTCCATCTTGCTTAACTTCGGCATTATGGGGTTTTTGGGAATCAAGCTAAATATCGGTACAGCGCTGGTCGCAAGTTTTGCCATAGGCATCGGCGTAGATTATACGATCCATTTTCTAGCCGCATATCATAAACATATTTTGCGCAGCGGCTCGAACGATAGTTTTCTGTACAATGTTTTTTTAAGTTCCGGCAAGGCGATATTGTTTAATGCCGTTTCCGTAGGTGCAGGCTTTTCCGTTTTGATGTTTTCCAAATTCAATATGCTGTCGGAATTGGGCTTTTTGATTGCCATGATAATGATAACAAGCTCGTTGGGAAGTCTTACGATTTTACCGACTATCTTGAATTTGCTGAAACCGAAATTCATCAAAAAAGTTTTATTCGTGGACAAGCACACGGATAGTGAAAATATATTTTGAACGGTTTACAATAACCGTTTAAGGGAGAGGTATAAAATGAAAAAGATGATTGTAAGCGTCTTATTGGTTATGGGGGGCTGCGTGTTTTGTTTTGCGCAAACTGCGGAAGAAATTATCGCAAAAACCAGAACGAAAACGTCGGTAAATTCCGTCGGCACCCGATCTAAAATCGAAATTCAAAAGTCTGGGAAAATATTGAGCGTTCTTCTTATCGATCAATATTCTTCAAAAGACAAAAACGGGCTGCAGCGCACACTGATAGAATTTAAAGAACCTGCGGTAGCAAAGGGCATACGGTTTTTAACGATAGAACAAAAAAACGGTACTGCCGACCAACGGATATATTTACCGAAGCTGGGTAAGGTGCAAAGAATTGCCGCCGAAAGCAGCGGCGACGAAGCCTTTATGGGCACGGATTTTTCCTATAACGATGTTTCTTTTTTGGACAGAGATACGGCTCTCGATACATATCAAATGCTGCGCGAAGAAAATTATGACGGAAAAGCCTGTTATGTAATAGAGGCACTCCCGAAAGACAAAAACTACACTTATTCCAAAATGATCTTATGGATCGAAAAAACCGGCAATCTGTTTTTGAAAGGGGAATTTTACAGCAAGGACGGAACCTTGAAAAAGGTTATGGAACTTTCAAATTATAAGAACGTGAACGGAATAACCACACCTCACACGACAAAACTGACAACGGTAAAATCGGATACGGCCACGATCATCAATCTTGAAAAAATTCAATACGGTATGAATATTCCCGACGGCGTATTTACAAATAAATATTTGGAAACCGGAAAAAGATAAATGAAAAAAATCGTAATCGCCGTTACAGCCCTCTGCCTTTCCGCCGTATTCCTTTTTGCAGAAGAAGGCGGATTCGGCTTTGACGATAGCGAAGCGGAAAACAAATCCGTTTTCAGTGTAAACATAGGCGGCAAATTTCAAACAGGCCTTACATTCTTTTTTGAAGATTTTAAAAACATAAAAAAGGCGGGGCTCGGTTTACCGCTGAGCGGAAATCTATACGTCAAAGCGGAGTCGCCCCTCGCTGAAGCCCGATTCGAAGTCAGACTGAACGACAAAACGCTCCCGATCAATTTGGGCAACAAACCAGAACTTTTTTTAAAACCCTTATTGCCGTTATGGATAGAAGAGGGTTATATGCAAGTTCTTACAGGGCCTGTCATTTTCGGGGGCGGTATAAAAAAATTGAATTGGGCAGCCGCCGGAGAACTGAGCGTTCTTGATATTGTAAATCCCGTCGATTACAGCAATCCGTCCGAACGCGGTACCGAAAAAACGAAAATACCGCAGCCCCTGTTTTATCTTTCCTCATATCTGCCGAAAGATATGAAGCTCGAATTCGTTTTTTTGCCCGTGTTCGAAGGACACAGGCTGGCCGTTGACGATAAGTTTAACAGCTTTGAACCGGCTCTGCGTACAAAAAATATAATACAAACCGTCAACACCGGCACGCTTGAATATTTTCAAGGCGGTGCTCGGTATACGGTGCAGGCCGGCGGTGTGCACGACATCGGCATACGGTATTTTTACGGCTTTCTCCCCCTGCCTGCTTTTAAAATCGAAACGGCCGGCCTTTCGTATGCGTACAACCGTTATCATCATATCGGATTTGACTACGGTATGCAAATAGGCAGTATTGCAAATTTGAAAACGGAAATTGCCGCAAATATTACGCAGGATATACGGGGTGAATATCCATATATTTATAATCCGAATATTGCATGGACGGCCGGTTTCGACTTTTCGGTTCCGCACAACATAGCGATTCGGATATACGGTTCAGGGACGGTAAGGCTTTTTCAAACGGGCAGCTCAAAAGACCTGTTAAGTTCAGGCTTGGAAAAGACCTTAAAACCGACCGATACAAAACTGAAAGTTGTATTTTCTCAAAAGGTTTTACGCAGCTCGCTTGAATGGAAGATCGCTCTTGTATCGGGGATAGAAGACGGCGATTTTTTAATTTCTCCCGGAATAAATTGGCTGTTAGGAAGCGTCGTACTGGATGCGGAAGCCGGTTTTTTCAGTGGAAAAGAAAACGGAAAGCTGGGCCGATATCGCAAAAATAATTTTATAAAAATAAGTGTCGGCTACGAGTTTTAAAAGCACAAGTGTTACACCGGATATACATTCTTAATCAACACCCCCGACGCGAGCGTCGGGTACAGTGCTCAATGTTTCGCACTGTATGTGTAATCCGACACGGATGCCATCGTTAAGAAATGTACGTCCATGTACATTTTTTGACGAGGTGGTTGCAGTCGGCTTTAATACCCTCATGTTACGATGCAGAGCATCAGGGTATTAAACCCTCCGCACGAATAAAAACGTATAAATGGAATGGTACGCCGGTGCCGCTTCCCTAAGCACCTCTTTTGCAAGGGTTGAATAAAAACGGTTTTGCAGTATAATACAGTTTATGAAATACCTGGAAACCTATTCCCACGATCCGGAATATAATCTTTCGTTTGAAGAATATTGCTTTCGGTATCTGCCCTTGGAAAAAGACGAATATGTTTTTTTATGGAACAATTATCCGACTATTTTGATAGGGAAAAATCAAAACACCTATCAGGAAATCAACGAAAAGTATGTAAACGATAATGGTATAAAGGTTGTGCGCAGAATTACCGGCGGCGGAGCCATTTATCAGGACCTTGAAAATCTTAATTTTTCATTCGTTACAAAAATTAAGGGAAACGAAAAAATAGATTTTAAAAAATATTATATTCCCATCATAAATGCGTTAAAAAAAATAGGGGTGAATGCGGAGCTTTCGGGCCGAAACGATGTTACCATCGACGGGCAAAAATGTATCGGTGCATCGCAGTCCGTATGGCAGGGCAGAGTGTTAAGCGACGGTTCTATTCTTTTTGACGTTCAAATGGACGCTCTTTCAAAGGCCTTAAATGTAAGAAAAGAAAAACTTGAATCCAAGGGTGTCAAAAGTATCCGCAGCAGAGTAACGAATATAAAACCGTATTTAAACCGGGATATTTCGGTTATGGATTTTAAGGCGGAACTGTTAAAGGCGATTTTCGAACTTGCAGGTGAAGAGCCGATAGAATACAAACTTTCGGAAACGGAATTGGCCGGCGTTAAAAAGATTTATGATGAACGGTTTTCCAGAAAGGAATGGAACTACGGGGCATCGCCGAAAGCAGAGTACTCCTGCTATGAACATTTTCCGATAGGCGGTATCGAGCTGTTTTTTAATGTGGAAAAGATGAAAATAAACGGCCTTAAAATACATGGGGACTTTTTCGGTACTGCGGATAAGAGCGAGCTTGAAACACTTTTGAACGGCTGCGAATATTCCGAGGCTGCCGTAACCGAACGGCTGGCACAAACGGATTTAATGCCTTATTTCGGGTCTTTGGACAAAAGCGATTTTATCGCACTGTTTTTTAAATAAAATTAAAGGGAAAATCGGCAATACGGTTAACAACGGCTCAATGATATCGGCGTCTTTTATCGATTCTGGTAATGGCGTTTAAAATAAGGCCCCCTTTGCCATCATAAGAATGGGAAGTGTCAATATGCCTCCAACAGCAAGTACTATGGTTTCCAATTTTATATCGAACACGCTGTGCTTTATTCCGTTTCTGTTTAAAAAACGGGCTGTTAGATAATTAAAAGCTGTCAAAAATATATGGGCGAATACAAGGAGTAAATATTGTACCTTATCGCCTAGTGCAAGAGACGAAACAATCAAACTGCCAACCCGAAGCCCGCCGAAATAAATAGCCGTAATAAGTATGAGTCCAAAGCCTTTAAATCTTATCATAAATATGCCTCATAAAAATTTTTATCGTGTATCCTTGTACAATGAAATTTACCCGTGTAAAATATCAATTCAAAAACTCCCCCAATGCTCTTTCCGTTTATTGTATCATGTATTCGACACCGCCGCAAGCAGGATTTAAAGTTTGTAAAGAGAACTTCTAAAAAACTTCAGTTTTTAGAGATGCCCTCATGACAAATGTCACGGTTTAATGTGATATTATTTATTTGTATTTTTACCGCAGTATGATATACTTAGCTAAACAATTTTTATAGGAGACTGGAGAGTTTGAGCGGGTATATCGAAAGATTTCATATTTTCAAATTACTATTTTTCGGTTATCGGTGAAGGAACTTATGCAAAAAAAAGGGTTCGAGGTACGGATTTTTCTTTGTAGCGGGAACAAATGAAGCGGAACGGTTTAACTCAGACCTCAAAGGTTTTGAGAAAAAAGAACTCCTGTTAATATTCGATTCGGAGTTTTATATCAGTAATTTAATATTGAATTTTTTTTATACGATAAAAAATATATTAAGCGAAATGGATAGAAGTTTCGGCATATTATCGGCATCTGTTGTTTTAAACGGATTTTAACGAAAGAAAATAGAAAATTATGAAAAACAATTTATATTTTATGTTTATTTTTATTACACTTATTTGTTTTTTGCAAAACATATTAGGCGAACAAAAAGAAAATACGGAACCGGATACAATTCTCATCACAGAAAAACCGGACGAAAATATTCCCGTTATTATTTCAAAATTTAAAATAATTCCGAAATATTACGGGCTTCATCTTTCTTTTAAATTCGATTGGTTTTACCGCAAAGATAATGCAAGTATTTTTCCAAATACGGGTGTTTTTTTCCCGACGGGGTCTATACATTGAATGCGTCAGCAGGACTAACCTTTCAAAAAAGTTTTTTTATTTGGAATATAAATGAGGCCTATGATTTTATACCCTTTACAATGAATAAACCTCTGTCCGAACAGATATTTTACGGCACAAATAATTTTGTTTTCGGAATAGATAAGGTAAAACTTTCTTTTCCTGTCCGAATAGGAAGAAAAAAACTTACGGCAATAGACACCGTTTACGGAAAAGAAAAACAAACGGAAAAAACAGAAACCGTTTTGTCTCAAGGTGTAAGGTTGGATTTTTTTCTTATCGATACAGGCTTTTTTTAAAGTACAGGTGCGTTTTCCGTTTTTTACGACTGGATACTGGAAGAGTAATTTTTTCGATTACGGCGTAAGTTTACAAATACCTGCCATTTTCAGTTTGTACTATGCGGATTTGGCCTTTATGTATTCGTTTTATCATACGGATAGGGTGCAGACAGGAAAAGAAGCGCTGCAAGAATACGAAATAGAAAAAAGTCAAACCTCGATTACGTTTCGGCCTTCGTTTAAAGCAGCAATAAAATATCGGACAATGCATATTTTCGGAACGGAGCTGCGGTGGTATGCTGCCAGAACAGGGATCAATGCAAACGGCTTTTTTTCTTTTGTTGTTTGCTGATGCGGGATTCGGAATTACCAAGAAAAACAAGATGCGCCCGATTGCGGAGTACGGATTAGGTTTAGGGCATAATTTATTGGACAATATTCCGTTTACATTTCAGGCAGGTTTAAACTAATCACTGGAGCCGGTATTTTTTCTCGGTATAGTTTCGAGGATAATTCATATACCGTAAGTTTTTTATACAAATTATCCGTGCGCAATATTACGCCGCTTTTATTGCAAGGTGTTTCCGTTTTGATATGCTATTATGCCCCTTCTTGACACAAGAATATATATTTTATAAAATATTGTTCAGAGGTTTTTGTGGACACTTTAAAAAATATTGTTTTACCGTATCTCGGCAGAAATGTAATTCAAAAAGACATTCTTTGGTTTGTTTCAGTTTTGTTTTTATCTTTTATCATTCATAAAATTGCAAAAAAGATTATTTCCGCAGTAGCGGAAAAAATGTCGAAAAAACTTTCGGGGCGGACAACCAATACGCTCGGTAATTATTTTTTTAAATACGTACATTTCGAACGGCTTGCCCTTTTCAGTTATGTTGCAGGTTTCGGCATATTATCCGTAAATATGGTTTACGGAGTTTCGATACTGCAAAAAATATCGAGCCTGATTGTTATTTGGATTACGGCACGGTTAATTCACGGGATTCTTGACGGACTTGCCGCGTATACCGAAAACGAGGAAAAGTTTCAGGGTAAGCCCTACCGCAGTTATATTCAGGTTTTTATTCTTACCGTTTATATAGCTGCCGCCATAATTGCAGCAGGGACGGTGAGCGGAAAATCGCCGTGGACGCTTTTAAGCGGAATCGGGGCTATGACCGCCGTTTTGCTTTTGGTGTTTAGGGAAACAATTTTGTCTTTTGTAGCGAGCCTTCAAATTTCTTCTTACGATCTTGTAAGGCGCGGCGATTGGATTTCCGTACCGCGTTACGATACGGACGGCGATGTAATAGAGGTTGCCCTTCACACAATCAAAATACAAAACTGGGACAAAACGATTTCGGTTGTTCCTACGCACGATCTTCTTCAAAGCGGTTTTAAAAACTGGCGCGGAATGCAGGAAACAGGCGGCAGGAGAATAAAGCGTTCTATTTTTTTGGATGTTTCTTCCGTTAAATTTATGGATAAAACGTTGCGGGAACGCACGGGAAAGATTAATCTGCTGAAACCGTATTTCGAAAAAATCGAAGAAGATATTCAAGCCGAATATTCGGACAGCGCGGACAATCCTTTAAACGAAAAGCGGATTACCAACCTGGGAACGTTCAGGATTTATACGGTACGATATCTTCAAAGCCTTGCTACCTTACGAAAAGATCTTACGTTTTTGGTAAGACAGTTGGAGTCGGGGCCGACCGGTATACCGCTTGAAATTTATGTTTTTACCGCAACAACGGATTGGGCGGAATACGAAAATATTCAAGCCGATATATTCGAACATCTTTTTGCGGCAGTTCATGAATTCGAATTGAGTATTTTTCAATATCCTACGGCAGCGGCTTTTCCGCAAGGGGCGGTGTAATAAGCTGTTCGTAAACAGTGCTTACAGTAGATTATGCAAGAAATGAAATCGGCCTGATGAATTGAGTAACAACTGAGCCGGAAAAGTCATTCGGAGACACTAACAAATAGTATAAAAGGTTGTGTATCCCCAGCACAGTTAAATTATGCAAAAGAGATTTATTTGAAATTAAGCACTTCTTAAAACGTTAATACTCATCTTCATCGTAGACGAGTTCGGCGTCATCTTCTTCATCGTTTATATCGAAAACGTCGGCTCAAAGCCTCTGTTAAAGATGCGTCTAAAATGGAACGCACCTGAAAACGCGGGTAAATACGCAATAAAATAAAAATACCGCAAGCTCCGCACAATGACCATATTGCACATTTTCTGCCTGCATAGTATAAGTTTGTCCGTAATTTTCTTTTAATTTACGAGGTAACTTATGTATGATAAAAAACGAAGCGCCTGTACGACCGTCTTAGTAGGTAAAAAGGCCTCCATTGACGGCAGTATTCTGATTGCGCGGAACGAAGATTTTCACGGGCCGATAAGCCCCAAGATTTTTATATCGAAGCCTGAGGTAAACGAGGCCGGACGGATATATAAATCCTTAAACACAGGGGTTCAGGTTCCGCTGCCTGCAAAGGCACTTCGCCACACATCCGTTCCGCAGGCCTACCCGCACGACAAAGAAAACAACGGCTTTTACGGCGAGGCGGGAATCAATGAAAAAAACGTCGCCGTCAGTTCCACCGAAAGCGTGTATGCAAACGCGCGGGTTTTGGCCTATGATCCGCTGGTTCCAGGCGGTATTGCAGAAGACGCTATCAACGATATTGTTCTTCCGTACATCAATTCGGCAAAAGAAGGCGTCGCCTTTTTAGGCAAACTAATTGCCGAATACGGCTCTGCTGAAGGAAACGGAATCCTCTTTGCCGACACCGAAGAAGCGTGGTATATGGAAATCCCCTGCGGGCACCACTGGGTTGCCGTCCGTATCCCCGACGACTGCTATGCCGTCGCCCCGAATCAGGTTTGTATAGAAAAAATCGACTTTAAAAAACCGGACGAATATCAATGGTCCAAGGGCATACAGGAATTCGTAAAAGAACACAACCTAAACCCTGATAGAACCGGTTTTAATTTCAGACATATTTTCGGCACTTCAAGCGAGCAGGACAGGGTCTATAATACGCCGCGCGCATGGTTTGCCCAAAAGTATTTGAGTCCCGAAATCGAGCAGTCGCCCGTTTCAAACGATATTCCGTTTATCAGAAAGGCCGAACGGCTTATTTCGGTCGAAGACGTGGAATACATCTTAAGCTCGCATTACAACGAAACCGAATACGACCCGCTCGGCAGCGGCAACACCGAGTACGAAAAAACGCGGTTTAGAGCCATCTCCCTTTCAAGAACAGCCGAATCTCACATACTTCAGCTGCGTCCCGGCGCTCTCAAGGGTTTGGCCGGCATACAATGGCTCGCGTTCGGCACGACGGCCTTTGTGCCCTACGTTCCGTTTTTTACGAACGTTTCGGACACACCGCTTGCGTACAAGCGTATGACAAAGCGCGTTTCCGAAGACAATGCGTACTGGCTTTTTAAGCTGGTCGGACATTTTGTAGAAGCCCGGTATTCGGCCTTTCGGCGGGATAATGCGCGCTATATAATCGAAATGCAAAGCTACGGACGAATGCGGGTTGACGAGGTAACAAAGGCCGCTTCCAAGGTTCCGGCCAAGCAAATCCCCGAATTTTTGACAGCCGAAAACAAAAAAACTGCCGACTACATTTTGAACAAAACGAAGGATTATCTTTCCGAGTTAATAAAAGGATCCTTCGCCTATTCTAAATTGAGCTTTACAATGGATAAAAACCTGTAAAAACAAAACCACCCCGCCCGAACAAAGCGGGGTGATTTTGTATGGCGCAGGCCGCTATGAAACCGTTTGAACGGGGCGTATAACACTGCCGCCGCAGCCTTGCTGCAACCCCCGCTCCTCTTTATCGCAGCCGTCCATATCCGTACGGCGGGAGTCTTTCGTAAAACGGGTTATTTTGCAGTAAAAGCGGCGGCAAAGTCCATTACGGCAACCGCACCATAGGCGGCCTTGCCTGCCTCGCTGTATCCGATACCGACCTTTTTAAACGCAGAATTCAAAATAGTCTTTCGGTGCCCCCTGTTCCCGACCCCATCATCGATTAAAAGCTGGGCCACTATTTCCCGTGCATCTTTTAACCCGTATGCACAGTTTTCGCCGACGCTTCCGCTCCAGCTGCCAAACCGCTCGATACGCTTTACGGGATTGGAACCGTCGCTGCCGATATGCCCTACCCTGCCCGTCCGGGCCTGATCGTCGGCAAGCCACTGAGCCGCCCTGCTTAATCCCGCATCCGCCTCCAAGGCCCCCGCAGGAGAAGCCGCCTTTAAAGCCTTGATACAATCCTTAACTGCTGCAGCTCCCTCCCGTGTTGCAAGGGGAATGCTTCCCGGCACCTTATACATCCTCCGCTCAAAATACGCAAGGCGCGGTGCTATAACCTCATCGGCATACTTAGCAGGATCCCGCCGGACGGCATTCAGTTCTGCGATAATTTCCTGCATTAAAGAAGAAAGAGGGGCAGCAGGGCTTTCCGTTCGCTTTTCAGGCAGACCGGCAGAAAAACGCTGCACCGCAAACGGCTTCTCGCAGGCCGCGGACATCGGTACAACCGAAAAAAAGAGCAAAACGGCAGCTAATACTTTAACCCGTGCCGTACATGCAGCAAATCGCCGCCCATACGCAGGCACTACGCCTCTTTTACACTGACGGCTGCCCACAGCCTGTTCCGTGCCGGTCTTATCTGCGGTTTTTGTCACAAAACCGCACGAATCAAAAATTGTGT
>CAUTPO010000048.1:0-14781 GCA_963540475.1 uncultured Treponema sp.
GCATTTTAAGGCAACCTGTTCTGAAACTGAAGTTTCCGAACAGGTCTATTATATCGATAAATTTAAATTTATGGTTTTTGTAAAAAAAGCCTTGACAAAATCCGCTAAAGAGTATTATGATGTTATAAATACGGAACTTCTTGAAAATTATTTTTCGGATTTTGCCGTATTTAAGGAGGTTTTTTGTGTTGTTTTTAAAGTTTTTACTTGCTATGCTGCCGATTATCTGGCTCATCATTGCATTGAGTAAACTCAAGATGTCGAGCTGGAAAGCATGCGGTATCGCCTTGGCCATTACCGTTGTATTGGCTTTGTCGTTTTGGAAGCTGAGTCCTGTAAACACTTCAACTGCTGCCTTGGAGGGCGTTTTGAATGCCTTGTGGCCCATCTGTCTGGTTATTATAGCGGCTTTGTTCACGTATAACCTGACGCTCAAAACCGGTGCCATGGATTCGATCAAAAAAATGCTCGGCGGTATTTCCGATGATAAGCGTATTCTTATGCTCATTATCGGTTGGGGGTTCGGAAACTTCATGGAAGGTATGGCCGGTTTCGGTACGGCTGTGGCAATTCCCGCTTCGATGCTGGTTGGTATCGGGCTTGATCCGATAGCGGCGGTAACGGCCTGTCTTGTAGTAAACAGTACGCCGACAGCCTTCGGTTCGGTCGGTGTTCCGACTACTACTTTGCTAAGTGCAAGCGGGCTGACTGACATCGGAAGGCTTTCTGCAAACGTAGTACTGATACAGGCGCTTCTTACATTCTTATCACCGTTTTTAATGGTTATTATTTCCGGTAAGGGAATAAAGGCGTTAAAAGGCGTTTTTGCTATAACGCTTATAGCCTCGCTTTCCTTTATTATTCCGTGGTTTGCGGTGGGGTATTTTTTAGGCCCTGAACTTCCGGATATTATCGGTTCGATTTGTACAACGCTTTGTATGATAATCGCGGTAAAAATCTTTAAAAAAGATGATAATAAAGAGTATGCAATTGAGCTCGCCGATAAAGAAAAATCGAATATCGGTTTTGGAGACGGCCTTAAAGCCTGGGCTCCGTTCATCTTAATCTTCATTTTACTTACCGTAACTTCCAAGGTATTTCCGGCTGTGCATAATGCAATAAAAGATATTAAAAGTTCGTTTTTGATTTACACTGGCGAAGGCGGCAAACCGCTTGGCTTTAGCTGGGTAAATACGCCGGGTGTTATTATAATCATAGCTGCAATCTGCGGCGGCCTTATTCAAAAAGCCAATCTTGCAGAGATTTTCGGCGTATTCGGTGCCACGCTGAAAAAATACTGGACGACCATATTTACCATCTGTGCCGTTATGGCCGTCGCCAAGATTATGACGTATAGCGGTATGATTAAAGATATAGCGAATTTGCTTGCAACGACAGGTCCGGTCTATCCCTTTGTTTCTCCTATCATAGGCGTTTTGGGTGCCTTTGTAACGGGATCGGGAACTTCGACCTGCGTCTTGTTCGGCGGTCTGCAGAGGGCTACGGCCGAAACGCTGATGCTGAACCAATATTGGATTACGGCGGCAAACGTTATGGGCGCCGGTATCGGCAAAATGGTTTGCCCGCAGGGACTTGCCATAGGCGCGGGTGCCGCTAATGCCGTCGGTTCCGAAAGCAAGATCTTAACGGCGGTATTCAAGTACTTTGTATTATATTCGGTTGTTGCAGGGCTTGTTTGTCTTGCAGGCGTTTTGATGAATATTGCGGCCTAAGTGTAATTGTTTTTTAAGGTGATGCCGGTCGGCCCGAAAACGGATTAATCGGTATCGCCTTTAAATGCTGTATTTTCCATAAGGTTTATACCCGATACACGAATGACGGACTTTATGGAAAATAAAAGAAAACGCCGGTTAACTGCGCTTTTGCCGTAATCGGCGTTTCTTGAGTTTAGCAAACTGTTATTGCAGGAGTGGTGTATGTATAACAAACTGAATGATGAGATTATCGGGCAAATCAAGAAGAACTGTGGAAGGGTATTTACCGGTGCGGATATCAGCCCCGATTATGCCAAAGATGAAATGCCGATTTACGGTACCAGAATGCCGGATTTGGCGGTTCAGCCGGTTTCGACGGAAGAAGTTTCCGCCGTTATGAAGATATGCTATGAAAATAACATACCCGTTACTCCGAGGGGGGCGGGTACGGGCCTGGTAGGCGGTGCGGTGCCCCTTTACGGCGGAGTTTTAATCGATCTTACGAAAATGAATAAGATTATAGCCTATGATCTTGAGAATTTCGTAGTCGATGTGGAAGCCGGCGTATTGCTGAACGATCTTGCAGAAGATTGTTTGAGCAGGGGGATGCTGTATCCGCCGGATCCCGGTGAAAAATTTGCCTGCGTCGGTGCGAACGTCGCCACGAATGCTGGCGGTATGAGGGCTGTAAAATATGGAACAACCCGCGACTACGTTAGGGCAATGACCGTTGTGCTTCCCACTGGTGAGATTATACGGCTTGGTGCTACGGTTTCAAAAACGTCATCCGGCTATTCGCTTTTAAACCTGATGATAGGTTCGGAGGGGACGCTAGGCATCATTACGGAATTGACATTGAAAATAATTCCCAAACCGAAAGAAGTTGTTTCCCTTATGGTGCCATTTGCAGATTTAAGGACGGCACTTACAACCGTTCCTAAATTTAAAATGGCGCACTTAAGTCCTCAAGCCATCGAATTTATGGAACGCGAAATTATACTTGCTTCCGAAAGATATGTCGGAAAAGAAGTTTTCCCAAAAAGCTTAAACGGACAGGAAATAGGGGCTTATCTACTGCTTACCTTTGATGCATCAAGTGCCGATGAGCTGGAAGGAATGACTGAAAAGGCTGCCGAACTGGTTTTGGAAGCGGGGGCGCTCGATGTAATGGTTGCGGATACGCCTGCCAAATTGAAAGACGTGTGGCAGGCCCGTTCTTCGTTCCTTGAAGCCATTATGAAAGAAACGAAGCTGTTGGACGAATGCGATGTGGTATTACCGGTTACCAAAATAGCCGACTATTTGGACTTTGTAAATAAGACTGGAAAAGACTGCGGTCTGACGATCAAGTCGTTCGGACATGCAGGCGATGGCAATTTGCACATTTATCAGTGTTCGAATGACTTGGAAGAAGAAGAGTTTAAAAAACGGGTCGACAAGTTCTTTGACATAATCTATAAAGAAGCAATTAGATTGAAGGGCTTGGTTTCCGGCGAGCACGGTATAGGCTCCGGCAAGGTAAAATATCTTGCCAACTCGGTCGGCAAGACAAACATCGAGCTGATGCGCGGCATTAAAAAAGTTTTTGATCCCAAGATGATTTTAAACCCGGGCAAGGTTTGCATTGCCGAGTAAATTTCAAATTGACGATGGGCGGAAGTATCTTTTGTATATTTCTGCCCATCGTTTTGAAATTTAAGGCAGGTATACCGCAAGCGGGTGATAGTAGGAGAGGTTTAATGAATATTTGTGTTTGTATAAAACAAGTACCGGATACGACTGAAATCAAGATCGATCCGGTAACACACAATTTGATCCGTGCGGGGGTTCCGAGTATCGTCAATCCCTTTGATACCTACGCTCAGGAAGTGGGTGTCAAGTTGGTCGAAAAACTCGGCGGCAAGGTAATTGTCCTGTGCATGGGCCCCAAACAGGCCGAAGAAGCTGTTAGAACCTGCCTTTCGGTGGGAGCGACGGACGGGTACCTGATTTCGGGCAAGGGTTTCGGCGGTTCCGATACGCTTGCGACGGGATACATCATATCCGAGGCCATTAAAATGATCGAACAAAAGGAAAACTTGAAATTCGATCTTATTTTGTGCGGTAAGCAGGCCATAGACGGAGATACTGCACAGGTCGGTCCGCAGGTTGCCGAATGTTTGGATCTTCCGCAGGTTACCTATGCCCTCGATATTTTCGAAAAAGACGGGAAGATACAGGTAAAGCGGGAAGGTGAAAACGGATACGATTTGATCGATGTGCAGCTTCCTGCACTGGTAACTGTGGTAAAACTGCCGTACGAACCGCGGTTCCCTACGATGAAAAGCAAATTGGATGCGAAGAAAAAAGAAATTAAGATTTTGTCCGAAGAAGATTTATCCGCCTTGGATTTTTCCCGATGCGGCTTAAAAGGGTCTCCTACAAAGGTCAAAAAAACCTATACCGCAAGCAACAAAAAGGACGGTATACGGCTTGATGGGCTTGATCCCGATAAGGCTGCAGGAAAATTGGTCGATCTGCTTTACGAAGCAAAAGTTGTGTAAACGGGAGAATTAAATATGGAAGATCTGAAAGATTACAAGAATATTTGGGTTTTTATCGAATCCGAGCACGGTAAGGTAAAAAACGTCGGTTACGAATTGCTGAGCATTGCGCGCAAGCTTGCAGACGAAAAAAAATGCGAGCTTATAGCTGTGGCTGTGGGCAAAGATGTCGAACAGGCTGCCAAAGATGCTATATGCTACGGAGCGGATTCGGCGATAATAATCGAAGGCGAAGAATATGATGCTTATTCTACGGATGCGTATACCCACGCCATGACGGAATTGATAAAAAAGCATAAGCCTGAAACCCTGATGATAGGCGCAACACACAACGGCCGCGATATGGGCCCGAGGATTGCATGCCGCCTGCAAACGGGACTTACGGCTGACTGTACCGATATTTCCATCGATTCGGAAACGGGAACCGTTATTTGGACTCGTCCTACCTTCGGCGGTAACCTTATGGCAAATATCCTCTGTCCCGATCACAGACCCCAGATGGGAACTGTTCGGCCGGGTGTATTTAAAAAGTTGCCCTATGACGGAAACCGTACGGGAAAAATCGTAAAAGAAGACATACATGTATCGAGCGATAAAATAAGGACTGCTATAGCCGAACACGTCGAAGAAATTACAGGCGGCGTCAGCCTTGATGAAGCGGAAATAATCGTTTCAGGCGGACGCGGAGTCGGCTCGAAGGAAAATTTTGCGCTTATCGAAGAGCTCGCTTCGGTTTTAGGAGCCAGTGTCGGCTGCAGCCGTGCCGTTGTTGATGCCGGCTGGATGGCGCAGGCTCATCAGGTCGGCCAATCCGGTAAAACGGTCGCGCCTAAACTGTATTTTGCAATAGGCATTTCAGGAGCCATACAGCATTTGGCCGGTATCGGTGCTTCGGATAAGATCGTCGCTGTTAATAAGGACAAGGATGCCTCTATCTTTGATATGGCGGACTACGGAATTGTCGGTGATTTAAACGAGGTCGTACCCGAATTAATCAAGGCTTTTAAGGCAAAGAAAGCCGCTTTGTAAAAACCTGTATTATTGACTTTAAATTACAAGCAGGCTCCGATGAACGCTATATGCGGAAAACGGAGCTTTCTTTTTATGGAATGGGGCTGGGCTGTCCGGTTTTATGGTTGCCGTTTTACGTAAAAATCTACGACGGATCTGCCGTAAACCCGCTGCTCCCGTTTTGTCAATGTCTGTACGGTTTGGGGCATTTCTTTTTCCGACGGCCTGTGCATAAGAACCAAGCTGCCTTCTTTTACTACAGCCGAATCGGAAATTGCTTTTAAAAGATCGAGGTGAAACCGGTATGGAAAAGGCGGGTCTATATAGATAATATCGAACGCCGTTTTCGATTTTTTTACAAAAAGTTCTACCGGCATTCTTTTGCATTCAAGCCTTTTTTCTGCAAGAGAAACGTTTTTAAGTAAAATGGGGAATTTTACGGGGTCTTTTTCGATAAGGCAGACGGGGTAGGCTCCCCTTGAATAGGCTTCCAAACCGCAAATACCCGAACCGGTAAAAAGGTCTAAAAACGATAGCCCTTCCAAATTTCCCAAGATCGAAAAAACCGACTCCCTCATCCTGTCCATGGCCGGGCGTATAATTCCCTTAGGACATTCTATGTGTCTGTTTTTTAAACTTCCGCCCGTAATCCTCATAGTGTTAAAAATTCAACAATTCGGAAAGTTCCATTTGAGAAACAATGGCGTAGGAGTCGTTTTGTATTTCTTTGTCCGTAATATTGAGTTTGATTTTATCGATAAGGCTTTGATGTTTTTTTTCTATACCTTCAAATCTTTCAAACTGATCTTTAAAAACCGATTCGGTTTCACTTTTTTTATCGCAAATAAATTGGAGCAGACTTATGTATTTGGCCGTACAAAAATAAAGGCAGTGCATTATGTCGGCGTAATCGGGTAGGTGGGGTTGGGGTTCGATGCGGTTAAACAGTTTTTGTAAGGCCGAATCGAAGAAGAGGATATCTGCAATAATTTTTTCCGTGAAAATTTCGTCCGATAGGTCCAGATGCAGACCGCTTTGAATGATGTCCAAAGAACGCGTGATATAATAAAGGTTATCCTGAAAAATTATTTTTTGAAGCATACTTTTCTCCTACGGTTTACTTTTCGGAATATAAAAAAAAATCTTGATAAGCGGTACGGAAAATTGCAGATCCCATTAAAGTCTTCGTGCAAAAAAAGTAAGAATATTTAAAAAAAGGCTTGACATTTTTTTGTTTTTTGTATATATTACCTTTACACACAAACGATACACACTGTTTTTCATTAGACTCGTTCATTATCCTCCTTTTGGACGAGTCTTCTTTTTATTCTTCTACACTAAAAATCAAGATAAGATCAAGGCCGCCTTTTTCGCTTTGGGCAATTACTAAATTTTTGACAAGCGAGGCTTCGAGGGGCGAGTGTTTTTTTAATGTGTACAGGGAAGTAAAGGCGTTCATCGACTGCTGCCGTAATCCGATAAACAGTTTGTAGCCGTCCGGATCGGTTTTTCTTGCAAAAATAAAAACTTCTTCTTGTTCCGACTTTTCTTTTCTTCCCTTTGTTTTTCCTACAGATAAAAAGTTTTTATTGTGAGTTAATGAAGATGTTTCGAAGTGCGAAAATTCTTCCGTCATATTTTTTCCGTTTATTTTAAAAACCTTTAGTTTTATGCTTGTACGGTTTTTAATGGTGTGTATTTTTTCGGTACTGCCGTTTTTTTCGGCCGATGTAAGATTTTCTATGAGGGTATCCAAGATGTTTTCGCCGCCTGCATCGTCGGTAATTTTTGTATCCATCAGTTTTTGAAGCCGCTTGCCCGCTTCGGTCGTTTCTAAAAAATCGATGTACCCGAACGACGCCGGTTTGTTTGGGCCGTTTTTCGGTTTTGTGCTTTCAAGTTTAGGCATATCGATTTTAAATGGTTTCGGAATGACAGGCCGCGCGCCTGTGCCCGATTTGGGGATGTCGATTGCAGGAACGGACGGAACGGCGGGAATATCCGTTTCGCCGTTTTTGTCTTGTGCGGTGAGCGGCCGCAAGAGGGTAAAAGAGAGGGCGAGGGCGATGATAAAGGGTTGTATCGGCATATTCGCAAGCCGCGATTCGATAGTTTCCAGTTTTGCCTGCAAACTGACGATGGTTTTTTCGAGGCGGCGTTTTTCTTTTTCAAGGCTTGTTCTAGGGTCTTCTTCCTTTTTTGGGGTAAGTTTTCCGCGGACGGAGGCGGGACTGTTTTTCGATAAAAAAAGGTTTTCGGCTTCGGCTCGTTTATCGGGGGTTCCTATGTTTGCAACGATTTTCATCGTTTCGTACCCGAGGCCGGGATTGACGTCGTAGACGCTGATTTTTTCCATTGCGGCGGCGGCAGGGCGGGGCAGGCCCAATACCCGGTCGATGTAATCCTCATAGCGGACACCTGCCTTTTTACAGAGTGTGCGCGCCTTTCCCAGCAGTCTGCCGAGCTCTTTTACCAGTTTTCCGTCTTGCGGCAAGATGACCTGTTTGATCTCTTCGGTCAGGGCGGCAAGTTCAGGCGATTCTTCGACTGTTAGCCGGTAAAAACCCTTTGCTTCAGCCTTTTCCAACAGGCGGTGAAATTCGCTCCAGAATTTCGGGGTATGAACTTTTGCGGAATAAAACCCGCCGTCTTTTTCACATTGTTTGTGGTGCGTATATTCGTGGACTGCCGTATAGATAAGTTCGTTATCGTTTGAAAAATTTTTGTTGTGTAAAATTATTTCGTGAATGTCGGGTTTGTACAGACCGTTTACCTTTTTGCTGGCTTTTCCAGTAAAGACGACCGAAAAATCCAACTCCGTTTCTTCGATTTCCAATAGTATTTCTTTTACTCTGTCCTGATTCATATAATGATTATATGCTATCGGCATTTTTTTTCAAGGGTTTTCGGGAAAAGAATACAGGGTGTGTAGTGTTGCAATGCTGTTTTGGAGTGAGGCAAAAGCTCTGCAATTCTCTGCTGGTTTGTTCCTGCGGAGAGTTTAATACCGGGCCGTTTTGCGGTAAGGCTTTCTTATTTAAAAAAGAGCCGGGAAAATATAGGTTTTTCACTCCTTTTTTGTGCCTTAAACGGCAAAAACTCTGACAATAATAAGTATGAAAGGGAAAAATTATATCCGTTATTTTTATTGTTTTGCTTTTTTTGTCTTTTTTGCCGGCAGTTCTCCGGCCGCACCTTCGGAAAATCCGTTTGAGGTGAGCTCCTTTTTTATAGAAAACGGCATAATGTATCCGTGGAACTATACCCTGACGGCGGGGATAAATACGGCGGCAGTGGAAGCGCTGGCCCGCGTTAAAACGGACGGTAAGCGTTCCGGTATTCCCTTGCAGCCGCATTCGCTTGGAATACGGTTTACGCCGCTTTTTTATACTGTCAATAAAAAGTTGATTCCGGCGCTTTCGTTTTATTACGGCGGTATAAACAAGGCGGGTTTTATGACGGCCTTTTCAGCGCGGACGCTGCCGCTTCAAAGGCCTTCTTCTGCCGGTATACGCTTTTTCCCTAAAAATACGCTGAAGCTTTCTGCTGCAAACCGCGATATCAGTTACGGCCTTGAACTGAGTTTGAATAATTTTAATGTTACGGTTTTAGCCGAGCAGGAGTATACCGTCAAATGGCCCGACCTTCATTTTTCGGCCTTGTATAAAACTAAAAATCTTAAAAACGGGGATATAAGTGCGGGGCTTGCTCTGTATTCGTCCCTGTATCTTAACCCGTATTCTCAATTTGCAGTGAAAAATCCGCGGTATAACGGCCTTTTCGGCAGCCGGTTTTTGTTTTCGGCCTTGACCGATCACGGCTTGTACAAATTGCTGTTTTCCGGCAGTGTGAATGTGCCGTATGAAAACCCGAAGCCTCGTTTTGCAGGAACGGCAGAATTCGGCTTTTTAGGCGGATATGCGGGCTTTAATATGGGTTTGAGAGCAAGGGAGCGGGATTTTTCGGCTGCCTACGGCAAGGCTCATACGGAAACCGCCGTGTTTTTCTTTCAGCCGAAACTGATCTTCGGTTCTTTTAAAATGGACGGCGTTTATAATTTGGTCCGCTTTTACGAAAAACAATCTAAGGTGCAGTATGAAAAAAAGCACCGTTATGCAGGCGGGATCGATTTCGGTTTTTCCGATTCTTTAATTGTGTTTAAGACCGGTTTTTTTTACGAAAAAGAAAAATGGCAGGCGGAAGCCGTGTTTAAATTGAAAAAGGCCGCTTTTTGGCACGAGGTTTTTTCCGTACACACGAAATTCGTTTTGGAGGATAAAACCGTGAACCCCTTTGTGGTGCACTCGTATTCGGCGGATATGCTTTTTAAAATAAATTGCGGCAGGGGTGTCAAGCTGGGCTTTTCGGGGGATTTCAGCCAAAAAAATGCGGTGATAAAAAGAAGAAAGAAGCTGCCCGTCATTCAATGGAAAAAGCCGGAATTTGAAACGGGGCTTTTGTTGGAATATGGGAAAAAGCTGAAATATATAAAACATTCACTAAAGGCGGAATTTGCCGTAAAGGGGCCTGAACCGCATTTTTTGTTTTCGATTGTATACAAGATAAGCAAATAGGCATATAATGATGACGTCATATATTAAACCTGTTCGGAAACTTCAGTTTTATTCGATGACAGAGTGATCGAATAGGTCTGTTTATTCTTCCTGTTCCCATTGCATTGCCCGTTTTACAGCCTTTTGCCAGCCTGCGTACTTTGCGGCGCGCTCTTCTTCGCTCATCATACTTTGGAATTTTTTTTCGATAATCCGATTGTTGACGATTTCGTTTTGATCTTTCCAAAAGCCCGTTGCCAAGCCCGCAAGATAGGCGGCTCCCAGGGCCGTTGTTTCAAGGATTTTGGGACGATGGACGGGCACATTTAAGATGTCGGCTTGAAACTGCATTAAAAAATTATTGGCAGCAGCTCCTCCATCTACCTTTAATTCTTTTAGCATAATCCCCGAATCCTTTTCCATTGCGGAAATAACGTCCTTTGTGCGGTAGGCTATCGCTTCAAGCGTTGCCCGTATGATGTGTTCGCGGGTTGCGCCGCGGGTCAGCCCGACAATGGCGCCGCGTGCATACATATCCCAATACGGTGCTCCGAGCCCCGCAAAGGCGGGTACGACATAAAGGCCCTGCGTGTCGGGAACGAGGCTTGCGTAATACTCGGTTTCTTTTGCGGTGTAGATGAGCTTTAATTGATCGCGCAGCCACTGAACGGCGGCGCCTGCCACGAAGATACTGCCTTCCAGCGCGTATGCCGTTTTGCCGTTAAGCCCCCATGCAATGGTCGTCAAAAGCCCGTTCTGCGATTTGATGGGTGTACTGCCCGTATTCATCAGCATAAAACAGCCGGTTCCATAGGTATTTTTTGCACTGCCGGGCGTAAAACAGGTTTGCCCGAACAGCGCCGCCTGCTGATCGCCTGCCGCTCCTGCAATCGGTATTTCCGCCCCGCCGAAGGTCTTAGCATCGGTTACGCCGTATACAAACGAAGAAGGTTTTACCTCAGGCAGCATACTTTTCGGAATTTCAAGTTCTTTTAAAATTTCCTCGTCCCATTGCAGGGTATTGATATTAAAAAGCATGGTTCTTGAAGCGTTGCTGTAATCGGTAACATGTACCTTTCCGCGCGTCAGGTTCCAAATAAGCCATGTGTCGATATTCCCAAAAACCAGATCGCCGTTTTCCGCCCTTTTTCTTGCCCCTTCCACATTATCGAGGATCCACTTTATCTTTGTGCCCGAAAAATAGGCGTCGATTATAAGCCCCGTTTTTTCTTTTATCGTTTGTTCAAGATTTTTTGCTTTTAGTTTGTCGCAGATATCGGCGGTTCTTCTGCACTGCCACACGATTGCGTTATACACGGGGCGGCCGGTATGCCTGTCCCAAACGACGGTCGTTTCCCGTTGATTTGTTATACCGATTGCCGCAATTTCGGCCGGCCGCACGCCGGCCTTTTCCAAAACCTCCCGAGCAACGCCGCTTTGGGTTCCCCAAATTTCCATCGCATTATGTTCGACCCAGCCCGGCTTTGGAAATATTTGCGTAAATTCCTGCTGAGCCGTATCGGCAACGGCACCGTTTTTATCGAATAAAATCGCCCTTGAACTTGTCGTCCCCTGATCAAAAGCCAATATGTATTTTTTCATTTTTCCGTCTCCCCAAAACATACCGCACAAGCCGCTCCAGTGAGTGAGGAATACAAATTCCATTATTGTGATAAAACGAAATCCTTGCGCTGTTTTAAGCCCGTTATACTGCAAGGCTCTTTCCGGCTCCTCTTGCAAAGGTGCTTTGCAGCCTTCGGAGTATGGAAGTCCTTGCAAAGCCGCATTATACAGGATATTGCCGTCCATTGCAAGAATTAAGCCGAAAAGCAGTTATTTTTCCGTAACGGATAAAAACAGGACAGAAAAGATTTGCATTTTTTTTACTATGTTTTTGCTGCAAAATCTATAAAAACGGCATATTGCGGAATAATTATGAACTGGAACACCTAAAAATTAATTTTAGTGCAGATTTAAAGCCTGCGATTGACAGCGTCGCCGTTATGGTGTATAAAACTACTCTTAAAAGCAAAAATTTGTAAGGATAACAGTATTACGGTTATGAATAAAGAAAAAAAATTATTGCATTGGGCCGATCAGACGGCGGAAAAAATTATACGGGAGCGTGGGGATTTGGATATGTATACCTGCGCTTCGGGAATTACTCCTTCGGGAACCGTACATATAGGAAACTTCCGCGAAATTATTTCGGTGGATCTTGTTGTACGGGCATTGAAAAAGCGCGGAAAAAAGGTGCGCTTTATTTATTCGTGGGACGATTACGATGTGTTCCGCAAGGTACCTGCAAATATGCCCAAGCCTGAAGTTTTGGAAAAATATCTTAGGTATCCGATAACGATGGTGCCCGATACCTTTGACCGGGATAAAAATTATGCGCGTCATCACGAACAGGACGTGGAATCGGCACTGCCGAAGGTCGGCATTCACCCTGAATACCTGTATCAGGCCGAGCGGTATCAGCAGGGGCTGTATGCCGAGGGAATGAAAAAGGCGATGGATAACCGCTCAAAAATAAAGGATATTTTGAATACCTACCGCGATGAAAAGCACAAGATAACTGAAGAATACTGGCCCGTTTCCGTTTTTTGTACTGCCTGCAATAAGGACACGACGCAGGTCGAATCGTGGGATGGGGAGTGGTCGCTGCATTATTCGTGCGAATGCGGGCATACGGAAGACTTAGACCTGCGTACCGCGAAAACCGCAAAGCTCGGCTGGCGGGTGGACTGGCCCATGCGCTGGGAATACGAAAAAACGGTATTTGAGCCGGCCGGCAAGGATCACCATTCGCAAGGCGGTTCTTTCGACACTGCCCGTATGGTTTCCGAGCAGATTTACAGCTGGCCGGCCCCCGTCAGTTTCCGCTACGATTTTATCGGTTTAAAGGGCGTTCCCGGAAAAATGGCTTCGTCAAAGGGGAAGGTCGTCAGCCTCGACGAAATCCTTGAAGTGTACCAGCCGGAGGTCGCCCGCTATCTTTTTGCAAGTACGCGGCCCAACACCGAATTCGTCATCAGTTTCGATCTTGACGTCATCAAAATCTATGAAGATTACGATAAGACCGAGCGCATTGCATGGAAGAGCGAAAAAGCGAAAAACGAGGACGTTTTTGAAAAAGAATACAGGATATATGAGCTTTCTCAAGTCGATGCAATGCCCGCCTGTATCTCTTATCAAATTCCGTTTAGGCACCTGTGCAACCTTTTGCAGATTCATTCAGGCGACATCGATGCCGTTATAAGCGGTTTGGAAAACGTGCGGCCCGAACAGCTTGAAAGGCTCCGGTCGCGGGCTCGGTGTGCATGGAACTGGATAACCGACGGCGGGGCACCTGAAGATTTTAGGTTTTCGCTCAAGACGGACGGTTCTTCCGTGCCGTTGGAAGAAAACGCCTTAAAAGCCGTGCGGAAAATACGGGACGCGCTTTTACCTGAAATGGACGGTATGGACGAGAAGGCCTTTTCTACGGCCCTGTACGGGGTTGCTGCCGAATGCGGTTTAGAGCCCAAACAACTGTTCGTTGCCGTGTACCGCGCATTAATTTCCAAGGATCAAGGCCCCCGCCTTGCCGGTTTTATGAAAACAATCGGCCGTGAAAAACTTGAGCGCATTCTTTCGGTCTATTAAGCCTTGCGGTTTTGGTTAAATTGAAATAGATGGATAAGGTTTATTCCGTAAAAGAAATTACGGCAAAGATAAAGGGGCTTTTGGAAAGCGGATTCGGGACGATTACCGTTGAAGGCGAGATTTCCAATTTCAGGCCGTCGAGTACGGGGCATTTTTACTTTACGCTTAAAGATGAAAAGGCTGCAATTTCCGCCGTAATGTTTAAAGGCCGCTCGCGGTTTTTAGGATTTGTGCCGAAAGACGGAATGACGGTACAGGTGTCAGGAGCTCTTTCCGTGTATGAACAGCGGGGAGCTTATCAGATCGTTATCGATAAGATGACCCTTGCAGGCGAGGGCGATATTTTACGGCTTTTGGAAGAGCGGAAACAAAGGCTTGCTCAAGAAGGGCTTTTCGATTCCGCCCGTAAAAAGAGCATACCGGCCTTCCCTGAAAAAATTGCCGTTATTACCAGCCCGACGGGGGCGGCCGTCCGCGACATCATAAACGTGGCGTCCCGAAGAAACGCAAAAATTACGGTTACCGTACTGCCTGCCGCCGTTCAAGGCGTGGGGGCTGCCGAGGCCTTGACTAAACAGCTTAAAATCGCCGATACACATGCCCTCGGAGACGTGATTATACTGGGGCGGGGCGGCGGCTCCTTGGAAGACCTTTTACCCTTTTCCGATGAGGGGCTGGTCCGTGCAGTAGCCGCCTGTAAAACGCCTGTCATTTCTGCAGTCGGACACGAAATTGATTGGGCGCTTTCCGACTATGCCGCTGACTTACGGGCACCGACGCCGTCCGCCGCTGCAGAGCTCGCCGTGCCCTTGCTGGAAGATACCGTTTTTGCACTGGACGGGCATAAGCAGGATATGCTTTCGGCTATTGAGGATAAAATTGAAAGAATAAAGATTATGCTGCACTCCTTTAAACCTGAGGCTCTGGAACTGCGGTTTAGAAGCATTCAGCAGCCGCTCCTTTTACGGTTTGACGATGCAAAAGAAGAAATATTAAACGGAATGAAAGACCGCTTAAAAGATTTTAGGCATCGGCTCGATATTCTGACCCGCACGCTCGAAGGTGCCGACCCTCAAGGTATCTTAAACAGGGGCTATTCTATAGTGTGCAATAAGGAAACGGGAAAAACGGTACGCTCTTTTGAAGAGGTTTCAAGCGGAGTCCTGCTGACAGTCCGGCCTGCAAAGGGCAGCTTTGAAGCCCGTGTCGAAAAGCCTGCCCGGTAGATTCCTCATTATAGGAGAAATATGCGGTTTATTTACTCGCCTTTGTTTTTAATCCAATAGTCGCAGTCTTCGTATCCGTCGGCAA
>CAUTPO010000049.1:0-14760 GCA_963540475.1 uncultured Treponema sp.
GCGCAAGGAATACCGCTTTATGTCAGGGCTTGTAATGGACGCACGGGAAGAGGGGTTACAGCAGGGACTGCAACAAGGCATACGGCAAGGTAAATCGCTTGGTCTTGTTGAAGGCGAAGCTCGAGGCTCCCGCCAAAAAGCCTTACAGGATGCAGGTAATTTAAAACAGCTTGGGGTTTCTATCGATATTATAACACAGGCAACCGGTCTTTCCAAAGAAGAAGTAGAAAAGCTGTAATCAGTTACTAATTCGGTTTAGCCGGTTCTATCATTTCTATAAAAAGAAATACTTCCCGGCGGAAATATAAGACAAAAAACGCCGATAAAATACACCGCCCCCCCCGCGCAAAACCTACATCGGTTGAATTTCTTATATGCTTTACTTATAATATTATAATGAAAGACACAAGAATCGCGATTGTGCGTGCAGCCTCGATAACAGCCCTTGCGGGGAATATCGTCATCTGTCTTGCAAAAATAATTATCGGCATTTATACGGCGAGCCTTGCCGTTCTAGGCGACGGTATCGACTCTGCAACCGACGTCGCAATTTCCGTTATGACGCTTATCGTCAGTTATATAATAAACCGCCCCAGCGATGTAAAACACCCCTGGGGACACCAGCGCGCGGAAACGGTGGCGAGCCTTGTCTTGTCGTTTATCATTACCGCGGCAGGATTCAATTTGTTGTTCGCAGCGGGGAAAAAGCTGTTTTTGTTTTATGCAGCAACAGACAAAATGCCTCAGGTTTTACCGCACACTCTTGCGCTTTTTGTAACGGCGGCTTCAATCATTATAAAACTGCTGCTCGCTTTAAATCAGCACATATTAGGAAAAAAAGCCGACAGTATTATGATTCAGGCAAATGCAAAAAATATGACGAATGATGTTATCCTGTCAGCTTCCGTACTGATAGGACTCGGTATTTCTTACCTGCTAAAGGCGCCCATACTCGATGCGCTGACCGCCTTGCTTGTAAGCCTGTGGATTATAAAATCGGGTATCGAATTATTTATCGAACTGAATATAGAATTGACGGACGGCAATACAAACAACACCTTGTACAAAAAATTATTTGAAGCCGTCAATTCGGTGGAGGGCACGCATAACCCGCATCGGGCGCGGATACGCAAAATGGCGAACCTTTTGGACATCGATTTGGATATAGAAGTTGCCGCCGATATGAGCGTATACGATGCACACATCATAGCGGAGAAGGTAACGACCGCCATAAAAAACAACATCGAAAACGTGTACGACATAGTTATTCATATTGAACCGCACGGAACGGCAAACACTGAAATTGAGGGGTTCGGATTAAGCGAACGGGACATCTGCTAAAAAATGAATTCAGCGTTAAAAAAGAGCGGCTTGAAAAACAGTTAAAACCGGCTTTTACCCTTATTCAAGACTATGCTCCCGATTCGGCCTTTTTCCATTCATCAATAAATTCGAGCATATATTGCTGAATATCGTTAAACCATTTTTTTTGAAAGCGGCAGGCTTCAACGCCTATGTACCTGTAATGCCAGCTTTCCCACTTATACCCCGTTACCTTTTCATACCCCTTGGGGAAAGAAAGCGACCAGCCGTATTTGCAGGCGTTTTCAAAAAGCCATTTTCCTGCAGGCGTTTTTGCA
Source organism: uncultured Treponema sp. (assembly GCA_963540475.1). Classification (GTDB taxonomy): domain Bacteria; phylum Spirochaetota; class Spirochaetia; order Treponematales; family Treponemataceae; genus Treponema_B. The sequence continues at coordinate 1,641 of CAUTPO010000049.1, forward strand.
AAGGCATCGTTTATGGTACCGAAGTCTATTGTTGTACCGAGCTGGTGCTGGCTTGCACCTGCCGGAGCCGAATAGGTGTTGGCCTTACTAAGCCCATTGCGTTTAACATATTTGTTAAACAGCGTTGCCTGATATTCATACGGCCGGTAAGCGGAACTTACCACCAGCGTTATGCCGTCTTTTTTTGCGGCAAGTGCCATTTTTTGTAAAGGCGGCTCGGCAATTGCAGCCAGATAAATATCGTCCCGATCAAGATGATAGGCCTTTTTTTCCACATCATAAAGCCGTATAATATTTTCAGGTACATACGACTCATCGAGCAGATGGGTTTTATCGACAAGTACTAAAAGTCCGTCAGTTTCGGCTTCCAAAACTTTTTTTAAATGAAGATAAAATTCACCCTTGTTTTTCCGAATTTTTTCCGCCACGGCTTCAGGCAGCTTTTTCGAAATGCATAAAAAAACTTCGCCGTACCTTTTTGTATCCGTATTTTTTTCCACCTGAGCGAATACGGGCAAAACCAAAACGAGGAACAGTATAAAAAATGCTTTTTTCATTTGTAATTCTTATTATCCGTATCGATTCCCGAGCATTCTCATTCGAGCGGAGGATTTAATACCTTCAAAAGTTTCTCAAAGTGTTTAAAAGCGCCTTTAGCCCCGCCCGTTTACAGCATAACCAGTATCGAAGACTCCGTTTCACCCTTTTTGTATTCTATTTTTTCGGCCAAATTATTAAGCATAACAAGCCCCAGCCCCCCATACCGCTTTACATCGCTCTTATAATACGGGCGCGGGGCCTTTACCGTTTCCAGCAGCTTATCGAAGGTTTTAGTCTGATATGCAAATTCGATTTCGAGCATCTTTTGTCTTTTTATACCGATACGTATTTTCGTATGCGCCGGAACCTGCGCATGCTCTACTATATTGCAAAAAATTTCGGTACATATTATCGTCGCAGCCTGTTTTTGTCTTCCTGTCTGTATCAACTGCGAGTGCTCAATAAAGTTTTCCACCCGCAGCAGATTGGACAGGCAGGAATCAAGAAAGATTTCTTCCGAATTATGCATACGAATTTTACAACTCGTCCAAAGAACGGATAATTTTAAACATATCCGAAAAACCCGTGGAGTCTATTGCAAGCCGCACGATATCCGAGGGGTTTAGAATAAAAATACTATGGCCGTTTTCTTCCCCGTCATCGTACGCTGACATCAATACCCCCAAACCTGAAGACGACATATTCGTTACCTTTGCCAAATTCAACACAACATCGTCCTGTTTAATTGCCGAATACACCTGTTCTTCAAATTCGTTATATGTATACGAATTGATAGTTCCTTCAACCTCCAGCAACAAGGCGTCCTTTATCGACGTCTTACTGATAATCAAATTTTCCATACTTTTTCTCCTAAATATTTTAAATTATAAAACATCTAAAAACTAATATTTTTAGATCCGCCCCCATGTTTAAATACCAATATCGTTACGTCATCGTCTATCTGATGCGAAACAAAGTCTACCAAACTTTTATACAAAACGTCAGCTATCTCCCCTGCCGGTTTTTCCTTATTTACCGACAAAATACGCTTAACCCGCTCTTTATTGAAACGGTCGCCCCGCAAATTCTCGGATTCCAGTAAACCGTCAGTCGTGAACACGATAATATCGTCCTTATTCATCATAATTTTTCTGACCCGCAAAAACGGCCGTATATTTTTTACAAAGCCCAAAACCCTGCCCTCGCCCTGTATCTCCGTAACGTTCTTATACGAATCGATATACATGGCCATAAGCGGAATACCGCAGTTCAGATAATAAATAAGCGAATTTTTAAAATCGATTATTCCGAAAAGGCCTGCAAAAAAAGTACCCTTCGGCAAATTTTCTTTTATAAAAAGATTGACTTTTTCGACCAATTCTTTAAAATCGGGGGTTTCCAAAAGATAGGTATGCAGCACCGATTTTAAAATAAGCATGCTCATACTCGCGCTCAAGCCCTTTCCTGAAATATCCCCGATAAGAAAAAACGAGCGGTTCTCGGATAATTTGATAAAATCGATAAAGTCGCCACCCAGCTTATGCGCGGTATACGATGCGGAATCCACCTGAATCGGTTTGTTTTCTATAGCGTCCATCGTCTTTTGAACGGATTCTATAATCTGATCCGACATTTCTATTTCGCGGTCTACGGTCAGGATAATATCCTGCTTCGCGATGTTTCGCAAATAGTATACAACTAAAAAGAAATACGCATACAGATTGCTTAAAACATCAAAATCGTAGCTCGTATACGCCTCTTTTTTTCTTTTCTCGGAAAGGCCGATTGTACCGATAAAGTTTTGACCTTCGCGGATAAAAATCAGCACTTCCGAGGCTGTCTTATCCATAAAGGCAATCAGCTCATCTCTAATTTCCGAAAATTCAAAACCGGTCAAAACCTGCGAGCGCATCAAAACCGAAATATTGTTTTCAAACACAAAGTCAAAAGCCGCACCGCCGGCCAACAGGGCTTCAGCGCTTTCGGTAACGGAGTAAACTGACTGTAAAATCCCGCTGTCGTCGGTAATCAAAATAGATAAATCTTCCGCCTTGACGTTCTTTTTCATTATTTTCAAAAATTCGGTTAAAACGCTTTGGCGGCCCTCGGTATAGTCGATCCGCTGCAATTCCTTTTCCAGCCGGTCCTCATATTCGCCTAAGGCTCCGAATTTTTCTTTCAGTTTTAAAGAAAAAAAGTTCCGCATAATCAAAAAAGAAGATGCCGTAAAAATAAGCAGAGCCATCTGTAAGGCAAAACTTCTGATTTGAGTCAATATGATTGAAGCAAAAAAACCTGCCGCAACCGCAAAAATCAGAATAAAGGCGACAAACCGCAGCATTGCAAGCCCAACCTGCTTTTTATCGTATATAACGGTCGAAGAAAAAGAGCTATTTGCCAAATAAATGAACAAAATGTACCCGAGCGGCAGGACGACCACCGTCCACGAAAAAAGCTGCATTATATAATACAGGGTGAAAGAAAAAGCGATCATCAAAAAAACGGACAACAAATAAAAAATAATCTGCTGCCTGAAAATTTTGCTTTTTTCCGTTATAAATTTTACCAGCGAAACAATAAGGCAAACAGTCGGCACAACCAGCAAAAAAACGGCTGCAATTACCCGGCTTGCGGGAATGGTTTCCCGTATCAGATAAGACGAAAATCTAAAACCGGTAAGTGTGCTCCACGAAAAATTATAGGTAAAGAAGACGATTGCGGCAATACCGAGCAGATGGATCACGGCATTGAAAAATGTAAAACCCATATACCGCTTTTTTTCGAAACGGGGCATTTTAATCGTCAGGGTCAGTATAAAATACGAGGTTAATACCAAGCCCGATAAAAACAGCTTGGATATTATCATATTGGTGTACGGAATATCGTGATACAAGATTAAAAGCGAAACAAGGATAAAAAAAACCGTTACGGTTTCCATCAAAGAAATTTTAAACAAAATCCGTGCATAAGGCTCTTTTTTTGCAATAAACGAAATTAAAAGCAGTATGGAAACAAGCAAACCGAAAAATACGAAAACAATCAAACCCATAGCTTACCCCGTAACCTTCGCACAAAGCATCGTAACATCATCCCTGATCGGTGCATCACCGGCATACGCATACGCAAAATCGGCAATATTATTGACGATTTCTTCGGCCGTGCCTGATGCAAAAGACTTTACGGAATCCAGATAGGTTTCCGTATCTCCCAATTCGATGCCATCCTTGTTCATAATTTCGGGTATTCCGTCCGTCATCATCAAAATCACATCGCCGCGGTATAGTTTTTGCTCTTTTACTTCTATTTTGTCCAAATCGATAATGCCGACGATACCGAAAGAGGACTCCAATATTTTTACCTTATAACCATCGGGCGCTTCGGTTAAAATCATCGGGTCTTCCATCGACGCATTGACGTATTTTATAGTCATTTTATCGGTATCGACCAGTCCCAAAAACAAAACGGTATACTTATCGGACAGGCGCATTCTTTTGATGGCCTTATCCACAGCGATGATCAGCCCCGCCAAATCTTCCTTGTCTTTTGCAATTTTTATCGTATTGACGACGATACCCATAATAAGGGCCGCCGCAAGCCCCTTACCCGACACATCACCGAGCACCAACAGGGTTTTCGCATCGTCGATCTTTGCCGCATAATAATAATCACCGGAAACGTTTACAAGCGGCTTAAAATAAGAAGCGATATCAAGAGCCGGAGTATCGGGCATTTTTTGCGGCAAAAAGGCCCGCTGGGTTGCCGCGACCATTGCCCATTCATGCGTAAGTTCGGAAAGATGAAGAAGCTCCAAAAGCATCTTCGACCGCTTTTGGTATCCTGAAAATTCCGCAAACATCGTATCAAAGACTTCAGGTTCAACATCGTTCAAATAACGGCATACGACAAAAAAATAAACATCGTACAAAATAATGGCGGCAATGCGGCTGTCTTCCTGCAGCGACTCTTTCAGATCGGAATCCACAAAGTGAGCGCCTGCAGTACAGGTTTTGGCTGTTTCCAAGAGCCGGCTTACGGTTTTCGGATCAGAGGCAAACATCGAAGCCGTGTTGTAAATGATCGAATCGTCTTTTGCATCGATTATTATAACCGAACAATCGCCCGCATATTCCAATTCAGAATGAACGGCAGAAAGCAGGTTTTCCGCGCTGTAGCAAAACCGCAGTTTTTTCAAAAAATTGTCGAATATCTTGGTTTTCGGTCTTTCATAGGCCGCCTTTGTAATTAACTTGGAAAAAAAGCCGAGTCTGGAATCGGATAATATGGAAACGATTATAAAAACAAAAACACCGATAAGAAAACGGTGCATTTGGGTTATATCAGGAATTTTAAAAAAATAACTTAAAGAAGCGGTCATATCGCTTACGGAATAAAATTTTCCCAAACAGAAAAAGCGGGGACTTACAAACATCAAAAAGAATGCAAAAACGGTTCCCATAAAAAGACTTAAAAATATATTTAAAAGAAGTTTATATAACTTGATCATTCAAACCTCGCCGTACGGTTTCTATTTTATCATAAAAGCCAATAAAAATAAAGCACAAAAGAGGAAAGCTGGGCATAAAAATTCCGCACCGTGTACCTAAACGGAACGAGAACGGGTATTTTGCCTTCGTTTTAAGCGGATTTTAGCCCCTAGTGCAGGTCTTTTAATGCAAGCAAAGGCGGATTTTCGTTTTCGCCTTCAATGTCGGCTATCTGTTTTAGCAGGGTTCTGGATTGAGCCGACAGTTTTACAGGCACCTGTACCTGCACCTGTATATACAGGTCTCCCTTTCTGCCGATACCTGACGGAACGCCTTCGCCGCGGATCCGCAACAGTTTCCCGTTTTGGGTTCCTGCAGGAATTTTAAGCCGCAATGTTTTATTGTCGAGGGATTTTATGTTAATGTCGGCACCCAAGGCTGCCTGCGTCATAGAAATGGAAACGGCGCAATAAAGGTCGGAACCGTTTCTTTCGAAATACGGGTGCGGCTGCACAAAGATAAAAACGAATAGATCGCCGTAATCGCCGCCGTTTTGTCCGGCGCTGCCCTGCCGCGGAATGGTAATTCTTTTGCCGTCGTCCACACCGGCGGGAATGGTGATGATGATTTTTTGTTTTTTGCGTTCGATGCCCGAACCGCCGCAGGCCTTACACGGTTTTTCAATTATGGAACCCTCGCCGTGGCAGCGCTGACAAGGCGTTGCAATGGAAAAAAAGCCCGTGTTGCGGCGAACCTGCCCCGTACCATTACAATCGGGACACATCTTTCTGGAACTTCCGCTTTCGCTGCCGCTGCCCTTACAAACGGAACATTTTTCGTTCCGCGTATAGCTTAACTCGTGTTTTGTCCCGTACACTGCATCCGTAAACGGGATTTGAAGGTCATATCTAAGATTGGAACCCCGTGCCGGCCCCGAAGACCTTTCCGAACCGAAACCCGACCCTCCTCTGCCGAAACCGCCGCCGAACAGGTTTTCGAAGATGCTCGAAAAACCGCCGCCGAAAATATCTTCAAAGCCCTGAAAGGCCGACGGGTCAAAACCGCCTGCACCGCCCATACCGTCCACGCCCGCATGTCCGTATTGATCGTACATACCGCGCTTTTTTTCATCGATAAGAACTTCGTAGGCTTCCGTCGCTTCTTTAAATTTTTCTTCGGCTTCCTTATTTCCCTGATTTTTATCGGGATGATATTTAATTGCTAATTTTCGATAGGCTTTTTTGATTTCGTCGCTTGAAGCGTGTTTATCCACGCCCAAGACCTCATAATAATCTCGTTTCGATGCAGCCACTCAAGTCTCCAGATCTTAAAATTAAAACGGGTAAGCGGGAAAGAGCCTTTAGCTGTTTCCCGCCCCATAAAATGTTTTATATAATGTTGTTTGATTAAACCTATTCGACAACAGGTTATCGAACCGGTCTATTATTTACCGCTTTCGTCGTTTACGACCTCGTAATCGACATCGTCCGCCGTGCCGGAAGTATTTGCACCGCCCGACGATCCGCCGGAGCCTGACGCATTTGCACTCGCGGACGCATCGCCTCCGGGCTGGGCACCTTGCTGCTTGTACATTTCTTCGGCTATCTTATAGGCCGCCTGCTGCAAGGCCTCCGTTTTCGCCTTTATATCGGCGATATTATCGGAAGAAAGGGCCTGCTTTAAATCGGCAATGGCAGCTTCAATCTGCTGTTTGTCGGCCGCGTTTACCTTGTCGCCGGCTTCTTTCAGCGTTTTTTCAGTCTGATAAATAAGAGAATCGGCATTATTTTTTGCTTCTACCTTTTCCCGCTCCTGTTTATCGTTTTCGGCATTGGCCTCAGCTTCTTTTACCATCCGCTCGATTTCGCTCTCGCTCAAACCGCTTGAACTTTCAATTCTGATATGCTGTTCCTTGCCCGTTCCGAGGTCCTTCGCCGAAACGTGTACGATACCGTTCGCGTCGATGTCGAAGGTAACCTCAATCTGCGGCACGCCGCGGGGGGCCGGCGGAATACCGACAAGGTCAAAATTGCCGAGCGTTCTGTTTTGGCTTGCCATACCGCGCTCGCCTTGCAAAACATGGATTGAAACAGCAGTTTGGTTGTCCGCCGCCGTCGAAAAAACTTGACTTTTCCGCGTCGGGATCGTCGTGTTTCTGTTGATAAGAGGCGTAAAGACCCCGCCCATGGTTTCGATACCTAACGAAAGAGGTGTAACATCGAGCAGGAGGACGTCTTTTACATCGCCGCCCAAAATACCGCCTTGGATTGCAGCGCCCATAGCAACCGCCTCGTCGGGGTTGACGCTCTTGGAACCTTCTTTTCCGAAAATCTCTTTTATAATTTGCAGAATACGCGGCATTCGCGTAGAACCGCCGACCAAAAGAATATCGTCGATTTTATCCGCCGTAATACCGGCATCTTTTAAGGCTTTTAAGCAAGGCTCCTTCGTCCTTTCAAACAGGTCTTCGGTCATCTGCTCAAACTTTGCCCGCGACAGGCTTTTTTGCAGGTGCTTAGGGCCGTTTGCATCTGCAGTAATAAACGGCAGGTTAATTTCGCTGTTTGCCATAGAAGAAAGCTCGATCTTGGTTTTTTCGGCGGCTTCACGCAAACGCTGCAAGGCCATTCGGTCCTTGGAAAGGTCGATGCCCGTATCGTTTTTAAACTCGTCCACAAGCCATGTTACGATGCGGTTGTCGAAGTCATCACCGCCCAAATGCGTATCGCCGTTTGTGGACTTGACCTCGAATACACCGTCGCCGAGTTCCAAAATGGAAATATCGAAGGTACCGCCGCCCAAGTCGTATACGGCGATGGTTTTTTCTTTTTTGGAATCCTTGTTAAAACCGAAGGCCAAAGAAGCCGCTGTCGGTTCGTTTATAATGCGCTTTACGTCCAAACCGGCAATCTTGCCCGCATCCTTGGTCGCCTGCCGCTGGGCGTCGTTAAAATACGCGGGAACGGTTATAACCGCCTCGCTTACCGTTTCGCCCAAATAATCTTCAGCCGTTTTTTTCATTTTTTGTAAGATAAAGGCCGAAATTTCCTGCGTGGAATACGGTTTACCGTCAATATCGATTCTGACATCGTCGCCCTGCGGCACGATTTTATACGGTACCCGTTTCAGCTCATCGGTAAGTTCGTTAAATCTGTGCCCGATAAACCGCTTTACCGAATAAACGGTTTTTTCGGGGTTTGTAATCATCTGGTTTTTTGCAGGCTGACCTACAACCCGCTCGTCCTTGGAAGTAAAGCCTACAATAGAAGGCGTTGTTCTGCCGCCCTCCGAGTTTTGAATGACAACAGGTTCTCCGCCTTCCATAACGGCAACACAAGAGTTTGTTGTTCCCAAGTCAATTCCTATAATCTTTCCCATTTTTATCAGTCTCCTATTTTTATGCGTCAATGTTTGTTTCGTTATCGGCGGCCGTATCGTGTGCTGCCGTTTTTTCGTCCCGTTTTTCCTGCGGCATCAGCACCATTACCTTGGAATGGCGGATAACCCGCTCTTTCAATTTATACCCTTTTTGGAGCTCCTCGCCGACGAGCGCCTCCGTTACATCGGGCGACTGAATCATCGAAACGGCCTCGTGCAGGTTCGGGTCAAAGGGTTCACCCTTGGCAGGATAATATGTCAGCCCGTATTTAGAACTTAGCAAAGATGTCATTTGGTTTTTAATCATCAAAACACCTTCCGCAAAGGCCTTGTTTTCCGCTTCCTGCGCTTTCCCCGCTTCAATAGCCCGGTCAAAGTCGTCCAAAACTTGAATCAAATCCGAAAGCAGGTTCGTGTTGGCGTAATCGATAGCCTCCTGCTTTTCTTTAATCATTCGTTTTCTGTAGTTTTCGAAGTCGGCGGCCTTTCTTAAATACTGCTCCTGCAAGTCCCGGCACTTGGCTTGCAGCGCCTCAACTTCAGCTAAACCGTCCGCAGCCCTTTCTTCCGCAGGAGTTCCGGTTTCTGCCGCCGGTTCCGTCTGCACGCCGGCCGAACCGTTTTCCGCTTCAAAACAAGCGTCAGGCCCCTTGCTTTCCGGCTTTACGTCCTCATCTCCATTTGAGTGTTTTTCCGTCTTTTTATCGTGATGCTTACTCAATTTGCTCTCCAATGTTTTTTTGATGTGGTATAATGAAGATAGTATAAAGATACTAACAGAAAAAAAAAGGGTCAAGAGTTTTTGAGTAAAAATTTAGAGAACTGCATACGGCCGAACATCCTGTTTTCAACAGTTTTGCCGGAGCCTCGGCTTGCATAAACACCGCCGTTGACCTTTCTTCCGTTATTTTGTACAATATATGCAATGAATGTATTTTATATGGGCGAGGACTGCCTTAGGACGGTTTCCGAGCCGGTTACGGCGATAGACGACGATATACGTGCCCTTATCGGCGAAATGTTCGATACCATGAAAAAAGAAAACGGGGTCGGTTTGGCAGCGCCGCAGGTCGGAAAAAATATACGGATTTTTATTGCGCTGGTACACAACCAAAAGTACGTGTTTATCAATCCGCAAATCATAGAAACATCACAGGAAACATGTGTAATGGAAGAAGGCTGCCTGAGCATTCCTAAAATTTACGATTATGTTACAAGGCCTGCCGCCGTAAAAATCCAGTTTTTGGACGCTGACGGCAAACGCTGCACGATGGAAGCCGACGGACTTTTGGCGCGCGTTATTCAACACGAAAACGACCATCTGAACGGGGTGCTGTTTATCGACAGACTGGATCCTGAAAAAAAAGAAGAACTCGTAAAACTGTTCGAAAAAAAGTGCAAATTAAAAACGAAAGTGAAAAAAAGGCCCGTTAAACGATGAGGGTTCTTTTTGCCGGAACGCCGGCCTGCGCTGCGGCCGCATTAAAAACCGTTGCCTGCAATGCAGAACTCTGCGGCATTTTAACCAACCCGCCTGCACCCGCCGGCCGGTCGAAACGGTTACAAGATTCGGAAGTCGCCACAGCGGTGCAAACACTGAAAGAACAAGGCCTTATCGAAAAAGCGGTGCCGGTTCTCACACCGCACAAACTCGACGCCGCTTTCAGGGAAACGGTGCAAAGCCTGCACCCCGATCTTTTAGTATGCTTTGCCTACGGAAAAATCTTCGGCCCAAAAACCATGAACCTTTTTCCGTTAGGCGGAATAAACGTTCACCCGTCCCTGCTTCCAAGGTGGCGCGGTGCCTCGCCCGTGCCGGCAGCCATTCATGCAGGCGATAAAACGGGCGGCATTACCATTCAGACTATTGCCCCTAAAACAGATAGCGGTAATATTTTGGCAAAAACGGAATTCCCGCTTGACGGGACGGAAACGGCCGAATCGCTTTTAGCAAAATGTGCCGAGCTGTGCTGCCCCCTTTTAAGCGGCGTTTTAAAAAATTTCCCCGAAAAACTAAAAAATGCAGAACCTCAAAACGAGGAAGCTGCAACCTATTCTTCTATTATCAAAAAAGAAGACGGGCTTATCGACTGGTCAAAACCGGCAGAACAAATAGAGCGCAAAATAAGGGCGTTTACACCCTGGCCCGGCTGTTTTTCTTACAAAAATACGGAAAAAATCAACATAATCTCTGCAAGTTTATACAATAATTTTACGGAAGAAATGACAAAAAACAAAAAATTTGGTACAATACTTGGAACGGACCAAAAGGCCGGCATTCTGATTTTAACGGGAAGCGGAGTTTTGGCAGTTTCGGTTTTACAAAAACAAACCAAAAACAAGCTGTTTTGGAAAGATTTTTTAAACGGTTCACCCGGCTTTTTGCAAGGCGGGTTCGAAACGGAAATTTAATTATGGACGGTAAAAATAAATGGGTTTTAGCGATATAGCGGACAGTGTAGAAGGAAACGGCAAGGTCGTAATTGCGACCTCGTTGATAATGCTCGTGTTTGTCGTTTTAGTTTCGAGCATTGTTTTTTTTATCTCGGTAAAGCCGGCAGAACAGGTGCTTGTGCCGAACATTGAGGGAAAAAAACTTGAAGATGCGATGCTTGAGCTGCAAGTAAAACAGCTTTATCCGCGCCTGCAATTACGGTTTACCGACAACAATAAGGATACGGGGCTTATTTTGGAACAAAGCCCGCCTGCAGGAACGATCGTACGGGCAGGAAAGAGAATAAATGTTGTCGTAAGCCGCGGAGCCGTTATCAACAGCGTCGGAAATTATGTCGGAAAAACCCTGACCGATGTACAGCAGCAGCTGGCAACCGTTTTTTCCGCGGGACACAAACAGCTTATCACCATCAGAGAACCCGTAATGTACAAACACAGCTCGATCCCTGCGGGTACCATTTTGGAACAAAACCCCGCTCCGGAAACGAAAATTTCGGAAAACACGGTCATCGAATTTATAGTCAGCAAGGGCCCTGAAAACGAGGTCGTTTCGGTACCGGACTTGCAAGGCATAAATCTTGCAGGGCTTTATTCCGCAATGGAAAAAAACAAACTGACCTTTAAAATAAAGGTTTCGGCCGATCCCGCAACGGCTGCACCGATTGTTCGGGGACAAACCCCTGCTGCAGATTCTTCTGCCGAAGCATATTCTTCGCTCAATATAACCCTAAACGTTCCCGAAAAGGGCGGCGAATTGATTTACGGGATTTACTCGCCCCGCCTGCCCAAATATCCGTATCCCGTAAAAATAAGCTTAGATGCGGTATATCCTGACGGTAAAAGAGAAGAACTGGTAAGTTTTAGACATACGGGCGGAAACTGTGACTTGCCGTATGCGGTACCGCAGGGCACGGTGCTTCTTTTAACCGTTTTAAACAAACAGGTACAAACTTTCGAGGTTAAATAAACAAAAACGGCAGCAAAACGCCCGACTCTTTTGTACGGGAATTTGCTTAAAAAGTCTAATAAAAAACGGCGTAAAAACGCTTTAAAGTTTTATGTAATGCTTTAAATGAGGATAAAAAATGAAGAAGACGATGATAATATCCGCGCTGACAACAGCGGCACTTATTTTTATGACGGTTTCGTGTAAAACCGCTTCCAAAAACAATTCCGCCTTTTTGGGCGACTTTTCGCCGCGGGAAATCGGCCGCGTTTTGGGCGGTACGGTAAAACGCACAAAGAATGAAATAAAACCCGCAGAATTTGTCTTCGTTTTTTATCCCAGAACAAATAACGTTAGCATACACCATAAATTTTTAGGCGATAATATCTGGATAAGTCTTACGGAAGAAAACAGAAAAACGATCGTCGATTCGATGCAAAAGTATCTTGAAGCCTATCAATCGAAAACCCTCAACGCAAAAGACGACAAAAAAAAGGCGTATTTCGGCAAAACGAAGATCAAAATTTCGTGGGGATTTTGGGGTGCAGGGCGTTCTGCGGAACCCGTGCTGCGGTGCGAATTTCAGCTTTTGACAAAAAACAGACCGTATTTTATTTTGGGAAATGCAACCGTAAGCGGAAAAGACGGGGGCAACTGTCCTGCAATGCGTATGGCTTTTTCACCCGCGCAGTGTGCTGAAGTAATCGAAATCTTAAAACAAGAAAACCTTATCGAAATAGTCAATGAACTGAACAGCCGGTTCGAAAAATACGGATTGGATGAAGAAGGCGGCGTGGAAGCCGGTATCGAAAAATCCGCACATGAAAGCGAAGACACGGTCAATTACGACAACGATTTTTAAGCTTATACTTTTTCGTGCGAGCGTAATGCAGAATTAAATAGCCTAAAGATACGGTTGGATTTACCCTAGACAAATCCAACCAAAGATAAGTTAGTATTTTTCTTCGATTTCTCATTCTTCAAATTATTTTTCCTTTCGACTAAACGAAATGTTTATCGGCTTAACGGATAAAAAATTTTTCCCATCATACCATCGCTTTAAGCGACAGTAGAAACCTCAAAAGTTAAGACTGAACGGTAAACATTTTCCTTTTAATATAACGTTAGTATTGATAGAAGGCAAATTAAGTGTATCAGAAACGGACCAACACTGAGAAACTTGGTTTGTAATACTTAATTTTTAAATCAACTGTTATAGCAAGGGGGCGTTGGATTGAAAAACTAATATAAAAAGGCTTTTTAAATAAAAAAAAGCCATGCAGCAACCTACTTTCCCGCATGATCTGCAGTATCATCG
>CAUTPO010000050.1:0-14226 GCA_963540475.1 uncultured Treponema sp.
ATCGGCGTTTCTCTAGGGCGGGCAGTCTTTTCGATCTGTCCGTCCTTTTTTGTGCTGGAAAAGGAGGCGGAGTGCTAAAACAGACTAAGCCGGCTACAACTACCTTGCCGCCTTATCGTAAAATTCTAAAAAAGGGCTGAATAGGAGGGGCAAAAACCGCTTATCCTTTCCATCTGCATAACCGTTTTTCCGCCATACCGATTGCTGCATACAAGATGTTGCCGATAAGGGCAAGCACCGTAATACCTGCATACATGGCCTCGTAATTCCTTTGGTCCATACATTTGGTGATAAAATAGCCGAGTCCTGCCGAAGATGCGAAATTCTCGGCGATAAAAAGCAAGGCGATACAGGCGCCGAGCGAGGAGCGGAGGGCTGTCATTATGTCGGGTATGCAAAAGGGCATCAGCAGATGGCGGATTATTTGCGGCGCCGAAGCTCCCAGAGTTTTAAAATAGCTCAAGAAATCGGCGGGAACCTTTCGTACCGCGTCCCTTACAACAATTGTCTGCTGAAAAAACATTACCAAGGCGATCAAAAAGATTTTAGGCGTGTCTTTTATACCCATGGTTACCACGATGACAGGGAGAAAGACCACCTTCGGCACAATATACAGAAAGTCGAATACCGCACCCGCATAGGCGTCCGCCTTGGAACTAAAGCCCAGCACAAGGCCCGCAGGAACGGCGAATGCGATTCCGAAAAAGATGCCGAGCGTGATCCGTTTTAAGCTGGCGGCAATGTGTGCGCTTAATAGCCCCTTGGCAAGCATTTCGGCGCATACGGTTAAAACGGTAATAGGGTTCGGTAAAAAGGGCTGCCGCAGCACAAGATGAGCAAGATACCACAGGGCTGCAATTTCAAGCGCTACGGCAATTTTTTGCCTAAAAAGGGCCTTAGTCCGCATCGGTGAACGATGCATCTACCAGCGTTTCGTATTCGTTTTCGGTAGTCAAAAGGCCTTTTTGCACCATCCACTTTTGAACGCGGTCAAACAAGGGCCGTTCGGTTATCGATTTTTCGCTGTATACGGGCAGGGAATATGTTTGCTTCAACGCTTCGGGCACGCGGGCAATTTCCAAAACGGCATCACGGTACAGATCGGGGTTTTTGTTTATAAGTGAAGCCGTTTCCGCATACGCCTGCACGAATTTTTGAACGTTATCGCGGTATGCTTCGATGTATGCCTGATCGACGGTTATAACGGACTGCGACAAGTTGACGTTTAAACGGGTGTCGTCGATGAGTGCGCCGGCCCCTTGTAACAGGGCAAAATCGCCGAGCGGTTCGGGCAAGATAGCCGCATCGATGTCCTTAGCGGCCAGTAAAACTTCCAGCCGTAACGAAATAGACGGGATATTGACCTTTTCGATTGTCTGCATATCGATTCCCAGCTCCGCACAATAGGAGTCCAATAAGAATTCCATCATCGTGTTTTCGGAAATGGCGATTTTTGCGCCGCCTATGGTTTCGACGGAATTATGCGGATTTCCTTTTGCAGAGGCAATGATGAATTTTCCCTGTGTTACCGTGTCGCCAAGGGCAACCAGTACCGTTTTTAAGGTGCGCCCGCCCTTGTTTATCAGGCTTTGTACGACCATATCGGTCATAATGGCATCGATTTGCCCCGCCTCCGCAGCCTTCGATTGTTCCGGAGCACTGCCGAATTCGATGACCTCTACGTTTGCACCGTGTTTTTCGTATATACCGTCCCGTTGTGCAATGAGCAACACGGCACTGTCCGCAATGCTTAAAACGCCTATGCGCAAGGGCGGCACGGAAGCGTTTGAAGCTGTTTCGGTTTCCGTTTTACGGCAGCCCGATAGGGCCAGAAAAACGGCACATACAATCAATAAAGTTTTTTTCATTTAGTTTCCTCCATAAAAAACTTTTTTCGCGAATTTTTTTCGCACTTTTAAAAACGCTTTTGCTTTGAAAAAGCGTAATCAACAAAACGATGTAAGGCCTGAACGACGAAAGGACCGCCTGTAAAAAAAACGCCGATTATCCTTGTATTTTCAAAAGATCAATCGGCGTTATTGTTGTGTTATTTGTTCTTAATTAAAACGAATTCTACGCGGCGGTTTTTCCACCAGTTATCCTTATCGGTTATCGAAGCGACCGGCCGAGAACTGCCCATTCCGATAGAAGAAAGCCGTCCTGCCTTTACGCCATGCTGTACCAGTATTTTTCTTACGGCTTCGGCGCGCTGGCTCGACAGGGGAATCAGATCATTTTTTTCTTCCCGTTCCGTACCCGTCGTCGTGTTGGCATGTCCTTCTACCTGCACCTGATATTCAGGGAACTTGTTTAGAATTTCGGCAACCCGTTTGAGTATGCTGTTATTCTTGTTAACAATGTCATTTGCCAGCCCGTTAAAGTCGGCGGCGTTTGCCCTGAATATAATCGAGGGTACTGCAATTTTGAGCTTATTTCCGTCGCGGATTACGAGAATATCGACGGGAATGTAGCCGCGGTGCACGGCCGTTATGCCCGCCTTATCGACTACGGTAAACGTAAACGGATAATCCGTCGCCGACTGTACGGTTTCGCCAGAAAGGGAGCGGCCGTCCCAAATAAGCTCTTCGGTTATCTTTTCTTTTCCGTCCGTTTTCCAAAAGAGCCGTCCGCCGTTTTCATCGGGTTCGCGGATTTCGAACTTCCAAGAAGCGATACCGGCAAGGCTTTCGACCTTCAAATTGATGAATAAATCATCGTCCGTACCGTCGTTATCGGGGCTGAAATATTTAGGTTTCAGCGTAACGCCGAGTTTTGCAGGCTTAGTCGAAAGGGCAAAGGGTTCGGTAAAGGCGGTTACCACATCGCCTTTTTTGTATTCGATGTAGGCCTGTGCCATATACCTTCCGTCAGGGGCGTTTTCGCCCGTTTTCGCATTTTTACCGTTCCACGTCAATTTTTTAGGAAGCGCGGCACTGCCTTCCTGTTTCCATTCGGCAAATACCGTGCCCGTTTCTACGGAAGAAACCTTTATGTTCCACGTTTCGAGTTCCGCATCGATGTTTGTAAAGACTGTAAACTCCTCTGTGTTTTTACCGTCGGCTGCAACGGGCGAGAATACGGGATATTTTGCCGTGATATAGCCCTTGGCCTCGCGGCTGTCTACGACAATGCCTTCAAGTTTTTGCACGGTCTTGTTGCCCGCCTCATCTTCCGCTTCAACGATATAGGTATACCGTCCGTCGGGAACCTTGTTGCCAAGATCGTCGCCGGCCTTCCATTCCATATTTCCGGCCTTGCCTTCCCACACCTCGGTTTTGACCGTTTTATTTTTAGCGTCTACAAAACGGCCCGTCCATTTTTTCTCTGCAGAAGAAACCTGCGTTATGGGAAGACGGTTTTTGCCGGTTCCTGCGCCTGGCGAAAAGGCCAGATAGGGAGCCGAGATACGGATTTCGGGGAATTGCGTATCGATCGTTATTTCGGGGATCACGGACTTTGCCGTCTGTCTATTAGCAAGTTCGACTTCGAATTCGGCCGAATAGGTGCCGTCGGGGCAGACTTCGTCCTTTTTGCCGCCCGCACCTTCGCCGTTTGTTCCGTTCCATACCAGCTTTTTAGGCGGAGCGGCTCCCTCAAAGACCTTTACGGGCCTTCCCTTGGAATCTTTAATCGTAACCTTGTAGGAGCTTACCGCCGTATGCGATTTTACTACGGGATACAGTTCAAGCGTATCCTTTACCTTATCACCGTTGGGAGAGAAGGCCGAATAATCGGATTGCAGGATAATGTCAGCCTTTTCAGTGTTCAGTTCTACAATAACGATGTTTGAAGCGGCGCTGTTTCCCGCTTCATCGGTTCCACGCAGACCATAGGCGTATTTGCCGTCTTCGGCAAGGGTTCCATCGTCCTTTCTGCCCGTCCATTCGAATTTTGCAGGCGGATTCGGTCCGAATTCCCTTTTTAATATGGGAGCTGAGTCTTCGATCTTGTGTCCGTTGGTCGCCTTGTAAATTTCGGCAGTCCAGCTTCCGCTTCCCGTATAAGTGTGCGAGAATACGACACGGTCAAGCTGTCCGTCGCCGTCGGGTGAAAAGAGCTTTTCCGACGCCGTTACTTGAGCCGTCGGCGGCGTTATGTCCAGCGTAAACTCAGGCGTTTCGGTTTCGGGCTTGTAGCCGTTTACGTAGGCAGCCGAAAGAACGGCCTTGTACTTACCTTCCGGCAAGAGTTTTCCTGAAAGGTCTTTTCCGTCAAAAGACAGTTTTTCGATTTTTGAAGGACTTCCGGTGTATGTTTTTACCGTTTTGCCGCCTTCGTTTTTTACCTCGACGGTCCAGCCGGTAAGGCCTGCCGTAACGGGGATCGACGGCTGTAATTCTATCTTATCCGCCGGTGCGCCGCCGTTGGGCGAAAAGGCTTTTTTATCTATTGCAATGCTTACAGTCGGCTTGTTCGTATCGATGATGATGTTGGCAAGCGCCGCAGAACCCTTGTTGCCTGCCCTGTCCGTCGATTCGACCGTATATTTGAAAATACCGTCGGGGACAAGGTTACCGTTATCGTCCTTACCGTCCCAAACAACGGGTTTTAAGTCCGTATCCGTTATTTTAAGGGTTCTAACGGGTTTTCCTTCCGCATCGCTTATAACGGCGGTCCACAGCTCTTCTTTCGAGCCTGTATTGGCAAAGGTAAACGAATCCTTGTTTCCGTCGCCGTCTGGGCTGAACACGAGGTCAGCCTGAGAAGCGGGCTGCAATAAGGTAACCTGAGGCGGTGTATTGTCAACATATACCGGATAGGCCTCCGTTTCGCTCTTATTGTGATTATCGTCTTCGGCCCGTACGATAAAGGAATACTTTCCGTCGGCAGCTATGTCGCCTGAATCGGTGCGGCCGTCCCAGCGCAGGGTCGGAGGAACTTCGACTGCTTCTTTCGGTTTACCGAGCAGTTTAAAAAACGATTTGGCGTCTTTCATTTCCGTAAAAGGCACCTTGTTCGAAATGGTGCGGACGGTGTTTCCCTTTTCGTCTTTTATTTCGCAGCTCCACGCCGTAACGTAGCGCTTGTCGGTGATCTTTAAGGGCAGTTCCATCGCGTCCTTTTCGCCGTCGTTATTAGGCGAAAAATAAACGCCGTCTTCGGGGATTCCCACCTCGATACGGGGCGGCTCATCATCTTTTAATCCGAAATGCATATTGACGCCCGCGCCGAATGCCCAAATGTTGTTGTAAAACGGTTTTGCCGAAAATTCGGGTTTTAAATCGCTTTGCTGCCAGCCCTGTTTTTTCATAAACTCATTTTTATCGGAATTGATCCTTATAGTCATCCCCAAATTAAACGAGGGGATATAGGTTTGCCTTTTGTAAATTGTTTCGACAAGATTGAAGACGAAGCCGCTTTTAAAGGTGAGCATATCCGCCATTTCCATGTGCAGACCCGTGTTAAAAATCAAATTTTGAAAAAACGGCGCGGAAAGGTCGGTGTGCATACCCAGCTTAAAGCCGTCAATGCTCACAAGGGTGGAGGCAAAACCGACGTGGGGCGTAATCATCGCAGGGGAACCGCTTGAGGCCTTACCCTTTACCCCAATCCACTTCGGGTTATAGGTTTTACCGAGCCCCGTAAACGAAAGACCTAATTTAGAATCTTTTAAAAAGCCCAAATCGCCTAACTTGTACAGAATGCCCACATCGAGCCCTAGCCCCCAGTCCTTACCTATGTCGAAATAGGCACCCGCTCCGATAAGAAATTTTTCGGTTAAGTCCTTTGAGTACGAAAAGCGGAAGCCCCCCATCGTTCCCAATTTAAGTGAATTGAATTCGGAATTCAAAAAGTGAAGGCTGCCTGCAAGATTACCCCAGCGGAAAGGATAGAGCACCGCCAGATTGGCGGCGTGTCCGAACCCTTTTTCGGTTTTACCCAGCCCTGCGAGCAGAAAATACGAAACGTCTAAAACAGGCCTTTGTTCCGCACCGCCGACGGCAGGGTTTACGGACAAACTGCCCGGTACCGTGTCGCCGAAGGGTCCGCCTGTAACGCTTGACTGACCGCCGGCCGTCGAGGGCGAATGCAGCGTCGACTTTTCTTCTCCGCCCGACACGGGGTCATAGGCGGACAAAAAAACAGCTGCCGCAAAAAAGGTCAAAACAAAAATCTTTTTCAATTTAAAACGAGCAGATTTACAAAACCGCATAATTACTCCTATAAAGTCAGTGTAAAAAATTATCAAATTTTTGACACTGACTTTAGTCTGCCGTTTCCTAAACGTTAGTCTAGGAAACGGCATAAAATAACCGACGTTTGCCTGCAAGGCAAACTCGAAATTGAACTGCCGAACGGTATTTCCGTGAGGCAGTTCAACAAAACTCCTATAAAGTCAGTGTAAAAAATTATCAAATTTTTGACACTGACTTTAGTCTGCCGTTTCCTAAACGTTAATCTAGGAAACGGCATAAAATAACCGACGTTTGCCTGCAAGGCAAACTCGAAGTTGAACTGAGCAGCGCTATTTCAGCCGCTCTCCTATGAGTACTTATCATTATATTCTCCGCCACGGATGGCGGTGGTTTAAACCGTACAATATTTTGACAGGCGGAAAGTCCGTCAAAACCCGGGTTGAAAACTGCACACGTATGTGCAGTTTTCATACAAACTCTTTCCTATCATAAAAACAAAACCCGTACACAATGCCCTTTATTGTTATCGGATCATACATATACCGGCACAAGCAATTGGGGTTTTCAAACGCCTTCGGTGTTAAAAGGCGCCCCGATTATAAAAAAGCGGATTTTTTTCGTTTTACGGCAAAACGATGTCCGCTTAAAAGATTTCTACACCATCACAACCGGCTGTCCCGTTGCGTCCAGCGCATCGCGCCACAAAGAGCTTTCAGGATCCACGTAATTGCGTTTCATTACAGTCTCTTCGATCGGCAGATGCACGAATTTATTGTTGACAAGGCCTATCAGGGTACGCGTTTTTCCCGCCATTGCCGCATGCACGGCATGGTTTCCCAACCTTTCGCAATAGATGGAATCGATGGCCGCCGCTGCCGCAGAGCGTATCTGGTAACTAGGATCGATGTATTTTAAGTTTATGTGCATACCGATTTCTTCAAAATGGGACACTATTTCCTTGCATAAAAAGGCTCCGATATCGCCTAGCTTCTTGTTTCCCGAAGCGTCGGTTTCGTTTCCTACCTGCATCAAATTTTGCCCGGCTCCTTCGGCGGCCACAATCAGGGCATAGCCGTTTTCTTCCAACTTTTTTTGCAGATGATAGAAAAAGCCGTTTTTTCCTTTTAGGGCGAACGGAACTTCGGGGATAAGCACAAAGTGGGCCTCATGGCTTGCAATAGCTGTGTGGGTCGCGATAAACCCCGACTCCCTGCCCATCAGTTTTACCAGTCCGATACCGTTTATCTGCGAACTGGCCTCCATATTTGCCGCCGCAACGGATTCTGCGGCCTTCGCAATAGCCGTATCAAAGCCGAATGATTTTTGAATAAAGGACAAATCGTTGTCTATCGTTTTCGGGATTCCGATGACGGCAATTTTAAGTTTGCGGCGTTCTATTTCGCGGGAAACTTCCAAGGCTCCTTTTTGAGTGCCGTCTCCGCCTATCAAAAACACCATATTTACGTTCATCTGTTCTATGCCGTCCACTATTTCAGCCGTTCTGTTTCCGCCGCCGCGCGAGGTTCCCAAAAAGGAGCCGCCGGTTTTGTGTATGCCGTTTACAATGTCGGGGTTTAAATCGATGGGCGGAAAGCCGTACTCCGCAATAAAGCCCTTGTACCCGAATTGTATACCGCTGATACGGCGGACACCATAACGGGTCCACAGGCAGCGGACAACGGCGCGGATAACATCGTTAATGCCGGGACAGATACCCCCGCAGGTTGCGATTGCCGCATGTACGTAATTGGGGCTAAAATATATCTTTTGGCGGGGCCCTGCTTTTTCGATTAAATCCGCATGAGTGAGCGGCTCGCCGGTTTCACCCAAAGAAGCGTTTATATTATACCGTACAAATTCCGTGTCTTCCACATAATTTGCAATGGAATCGCCGTGGGTTTCCGAAAGGGCAATGGGAGAGGGAATTTTGCATTCTCCTAAAGAAGAAATCAAAAAATTGGACTTATGCATAAAATACACTCCTAAAAAACAATTTGATAATGCGTAAAACCGGCCGCTGTTATGCGGTTTTTCCGAGTCAGGACCTATTCCTAAAACCGCTTTCATTCTATTAAAATAAGGCTTTATTGTCAATTATACCCGCGTGAAGATTTTAAGCCTGAGTAAGGTCGGCGGTACTGTTTACGCGGCCGGCTCCTGTGTGCCTTTAAATTTTTTTCACAATCGGGAATTTACAGTCTGTACGCGTCCCAGCCCAAAAATCGAAACCGCATAAAAAAACCCGGGCCTTTTTGAAGGAACCGGGCTTTTTTCGAAAATGAGCGGCACGTTATTTGCTGCGCGAATAGTATTCTACAACGTTTTGAATATTGCCGATATGCTGAATATCCGTAGCTGCCGGCAGAATATTAATCGTTGCGGAAAGTTTTTCTTCGTCAACGGTAAGCCATGACCCCCGTAACGATTGGGCCGTACTCAAATTATGTCTGATAAGGTTTTGAATACCCTTTTTATTTTTCGTCGTGATGACATCGTTCACGCTTATACACATCGAGGGAATGTTTACGGGCTTGCCGTTAATATAAAAATAAGCGTGCGAAACCATCTGCCTTGCCTGAGCCCTGCTTATGGCAAAACCCATTCGGTAAATCGTATTATCCAGACGCTGCTCCATCAAAGAAATCATATTATCACCGGTAACACCGTGCATTCTTGCCGCTTTTTTGAATAAATTTCTAAATTGACGTTCGGAAATACCGTAAGCAAATCTGAATTTCTGCTTTTCCTGTAATTGTTCACCGTAAACGGACATCTTGCCCCGCTTCTTGGCGCCGCGTTCTTTTCCGGGGGCATTAGGTTTGCGGCTCAACAGTTTGTCATATTTGGGATTACCGTAAATATTCAAACCCAGCCGTCTGACCGTTTTTCCTTTAGGCTGTCTAATCGCCATTTTTCACCTCTTATAAAAAAATAGATTTAAAACTGTACTTCAATGCAGTTACTTTGTCAAGTATACAACCTTTTGCCGCACTATTCGGGAATTTTTTAGCCTTATCACTTTTTAAGAATAAAGCGGATAAAAGATTTCGTAACTTATGCGCCCGACACGATTCGAACGTGCGACCTGCGGATTCGAAGTCCGATGCTCTATCCAGCTGAGCTACAAGCGCAAAAACCGGTCCGCCGCAAAACCTCACGGCAGACTAAAAGTCCTTTAAAAGGCTGCCGGTTTTAAACGGCACGCTTTTACGGGGCTTAATTGAGGGTGGGTAGTGGGATTTGAACCCACGACAACCAGAACCACAATCTGGCGCTCTACCCCTGAACTATACCCACCATGCTTTTGATACGGAAGCCGTATTATATAAAAACGGGGAAAAAAAGTCAATACCGCGCTTGTTTAAAAAGACTCCCTGCAATGGCGCAGGGAGCTCTTTTTGGCAAACCGTCATAGGTATCGGCTCTTTCACGGGTTTTGGAAACGGCGCGATACCCGTACAATATCCGTTTTAATGATACTTATTGAATAACTCGTTGTATCGGCTTAAAACTTCCTGCTTATGCTCTGAAAGCCAAGCATTGTCGCGGGTTACCCATTTTATATCGCTCGTTTTCCACAAATAAGGCGAATCGTAGACGGCCTTTGTATTGGTAAAGCGCAGGGTTCCCAGTTTTTCACCGAGGAAGGACTGCCCCTCCGAACTGCAAAGATAATCGATCATCGCTTTTGCCGCTTCGGGGTGCTTGGCGCCCTTAATCATCGCACAGCCAAAGGCGGAGGCCGACGTTCCGTTAGCCGGGTACTGAAGCCTTATATTGGTTGCACCGCTTTTAAGCAGGGTCGAGGCGCCGTCTTCATACGTAAGCCCTACGGCATATTCGCCTGCCTGCACGCCCTTAAAGCACACGGCTGAGGAGGTCGAAATAACGATTCCGTTTTTAAAAAGGCCGTCGATAAAATTATAAGCCTCATCGCTGCCGTTACCGTAAACGGCCATAATGTTCGAAACATTGTTCCATGCGGCGGAAGAAGAATTGGGATCGGAAAAGACGATTCGGCCTTTCAGTTTGGGGTCTAGCAAATCCTCATAGCTTCGGATATCCAAACCGAGTTCTTTTTCCAGATCGGTGTTTACACAGAAAACGGCCGTAGACAGGTGATCCAGATTATACATGCCGTTCGGGCTTTTGTAGGACTCTTCTATTTCGGCCTCATACGGTGATAAATACTTTTCGAAAACAGCCGCATACCGTTCCCCGTCTGCCGCCGATAAGGCGCCCCACATCAGATCGCCTTGCGGATTGCCCGCCTCGGACTCAATGCGTGCACAAAGCTCGCCGTGCGAACCGTTTACGACCTCGACTTCCACGTCGGGGTACTTTTGACCGAAGCCTTCCAAAAGCGCATTTAAATCGTTTTCGGTCATCGAAGAATACAGCACTACGGTTTTTTCGGTAGTGCCGTTTCCGGCTGCACTTTCTTTTTGACAGCCGCTTAATACGGCTAGGCCGGCCAAGAGCACGGCCAAAAAGCTCATCACAGTTTTTTTCATTGAACAAAACTCCTTATAAAAAAGTTCAAGACATCTTTAAAAAAGCGTTTTTTCGAAGAGGCCTATGCAAAGACCGGATCCCGAAATCGAACGAATTTTTTAAAAACTCTCTTTATATACGTATATCCTCGGACTTGCTCGCCATAAGATAAATCAAAAGCGAAACAGCCGTAAATACCGTCAAAATAGAAGAAAAGGCGGCAGCCAATCCGTAATTTCCGCGCGAAATCGCAACATAGGCGGACATTGTTAGGGTGATATTTCTGTTGTTGTACAGAATAATGGCGCTGGAAAGTTCGGTTACGATGGAAACCCAGCTTAAAATGGCCCCCGACAAGATACCGTTTGTCATCATCGGGACGGTAATTTTGACAAAGGTCTTTAATTTCGAAGCCCCCAAACTGATGGAAGCCTCTTCAATACTGACAGGGATCTGGGACAAGGTCGCTGCCGCAGAGCGGATTGTGTACGGCATACGCCGTATGACCAGCGCCAAAATCATGATGGCGGCTGTTCCGGTCAGCGCAAAGGGTTTGGAACCGAAGGCGATAACCAAGGCTATACCGATGACGGAGCCCGGCATTATATACGGCAACATCGAAAGGGTGTCTATCGTATGGTTCAGTTTGCCCGGCCGCCTGACGGCAAGATAGGCGATCAGCACCGCCGCCGCAATTATTAAAAAAAGTGAGGCCGCACCGAAAAATACGGTATTGCTTATCGACCTCCATAACAGCTTTGAAGCCGCAAGTCGGTAACTCGCAAAAGAAAAGCCCGGCAAAAAAACCGCCTGATTCGAATTTCTAAAAGACAGATACACAATGTAAAGCTGAGGCAAGATCGCCGTGGCGATAAGGGCATAGGTGTAAAAATGCATACAAAAACCCAAAAGGCCTTTCGCCTTCTTTTTTTCTATAGGGTGAAGCGCATTTACGGAAAAACGCCACTTGGAAACCGCCCATTTTTGCAAAAAGAAAACGGCCGCGGTTACGGCAATAGCAATAACGCTTATCGCGGCGGCAAAATTATGATCGGTACTGTTTTCGCCCAGATACTGATTGTATATTTCCACGGGGAATGTTTTGTACCCCTCGCCGATAAGGAGCGGTGTTCCGAAGTCCGCAAAGGCGCGCATAAAAACGATGAGGGCTGCGGCCAAAATTGTCGGCATCGACAGGTTCATCACGATTTTAAAAAAGCGCCGTACGCCCGTGCAGCCCATATTTGCAGCAGCTTCCATCAGACTATTGTCTATGCTCTTAAAAGCCCCGTTCATATAAATAAAAACGAGCGGAAAGAGCTTTAAGGCCTGCACAATCAAAATACCCTTAAACCCGTAAATCGTGCCGATTGAAAGCCCTAAAACATTTTGTAAAAATTTGGTTATGACGCCCGACCTTCCCAAAAGAAGAATCCACGAATACGCACCGATAAACGGGGCAGACATACAGCATAAAACGCTTGCGACAAAGACGAATTTTGCCCCTTTCAGCCGGTAAAAAGAATAAAAGTACGAAAGAGGAATGCCCAAAAGCAGGGAACAAAAAGTGATGGCCAGCGTTACCTTAAAGCTGTTCCAAATCGTTTTGGTGTAATAGGTGTTGGAAAAAAACTTGACGAAGTGTTCGGCGGTAAACGTTCCCTTATTCGTCATAAACGAATTTTTTAAAATGCCGAACAGGGGATACATCAAAAAGACCGAAAACAGGCAAAAAAGGCCGGCGGAAACCGCTATCCAAAAATCGTGTTTTTTCCCGTCTGCACTACCGATATTCACGTTCTGCCTCCTTTAATTACCTGCGCCGGGACTTTCAAGACGATTAAGGCCTGAAAAATCGGTAAGATCGTTTTTGACGCCTTCCAAAATATTGACAGAACCGTCTTCGGTAAAAACGTTGATCTTCTCCAAGTTCAAATCAAGCGAAATTTCCGTGCCGGAAGCGATTATGCCGTCTATCGCGGACTCTCTGATCATCTCCGCTGCCGTTCCGCTTTTGAATTCGATAAAATAATGGGTGTTAAGACCTAAAAAAACGGAATCTTTGACCCGCGCTTCGATAAGACCCTTTGTTCCGGTGCATAAAAGCAGTTCTTCAGGGCGGGCGGAAACAAGCACCTTCCGGTTTTGCCGGTATTCTTTTTTGATGTTCGGCATATCGAAACCGGCGCCGTTTTTCAGTGTTATGCGCGGGCAAGCGCCGCCCGCTTCAAGCACGGCTTCGAAAATATTCGACCTGCCGATAAAGGCCGCAACAAAGATGTTAGCCGGCCGCTGGTAAATATCTTTCGGAGTGCCGATGTGCTGAATGAGCCCCTTGTCCATTACGGCGATTCTGTCGGAAACAGCCATCGCCTCTTCCTGATCGTGGGTTACGTACACATTTGTAATGCCGACACTGCGCTGAACCTCTTTTATGACAGAACGCATTTCGACACGGAGTTTGGCGTCGAGGTTCGAAAGCGGCTCGTCCATCAAAAGCACATCGGGCTTTATGACGAGGGCGCGGGCCAAGGCCACCCGCTGCTGCTGGCCGCCTGAAAGCCGGTCGGGCATCTGCGAGGCGTATTCTTCTATGTGCATCAGTTTTAAAAACTCATCGGTTCTTGCGGCAATTTCGGCGGCGGGCACCTTTTTGTTTTTTAGGCCGAATTCCACGTTTTTTCTGACCGTGTAATGAGGAAAGATTGCGTAGTTTTGAAAAACCATACCGATGTTTCTTTTGGAAGGATCAAGACCGTTTATTCTTTTATCGTCAAAATAAAAATCGCCGCCTTCAATGCTGTTAAAACCTGCTATCATTCGCAGCAGGGTAGTCTTTCCGCAGCCCGAAGGCCCTAACAAGGTAAAAAATTCGCCTGATTTTATTTTAAGGTTTAAATCGGGGATAACCTTTTTTTGTCCGAATATTTTTACCGCATGATTAATCGTTATCGCAACGCTCATTTGTTCCTCTTGTGCACTATAGTAGACCTGTTCGGAAACTTCAGTTTCAGAACAGGTTACCTTAAAATACGATGTTCAAAATTGTGCTATTTGCGCGATTTTGAACTCGTCGACCTATTCGATAACAGAGTTATCGAATAGGTCTAGTTTAAAAGATGTTGTTTTTGTGTAATACTCTCTGCAAGGCTTTCATATTTTTTCAAAACTGCTGCCGATTCGGAGTATACATTCCTTTTTAGAGTATACAGCATACGTGCGGATATTGCAAGTAAAATATGCGATAGAATTCGGATTAATTCGGATTACGGGTAAATCATTTTGAACGTTTTTTATCCCGTTTAATATAAACTATAGACAACATGGTTTTCGGTTATCTTTTGGGCATATCTAAAAAGCGAAGTATCCGCACAACCGGTTATCCGGCAATAGCATTTTGAACCGGTATGTAGTATAATAGACCTGTTCGGAAACTTCAGTTTCAGAACAGGTTGCCTTAAAATGCGACGTTCTAAATCGTGCTATTTGCGCGATTTAGAACTCGTCGACCTGTTCGATAACGGAGTTATCGAACAGGTCTAATGAAGCACCATAACCTAAACACACTGTTAAAGTTGAGTAAAAGACATAGAGA
>CAUTPO010000051.1:0-13936 GCA_963540475.1 uncultured Treponema sp.
TATTTGCGCGATTTAGAACTCGTCGACCTGTTCGATAACTCCGTTATCGAACAGGGCTATTGTCTCCCGTATAATTAACGCCCATACTCTTAAATTTTGCAAGAGCTCTAGTTTCTGCGTTGGACTACAACATACCCCGACGCTCGCGGCGGGGTTGTTGATTTTACAATTTACCTATCACGATATTTTCTATCCTAAGACCTTGCGGCAGGTTTTAAAAACGCCTATAATGCACCGCTATGGACTATACACAATCTGATGAAAGAAGCCTTCAAACGGCTTCGATTAAGAAAACGAATTTCTTGCCAGTAATTTCCGGACTCTTTGTAGGCATTTTGGTCTTATCGAATATCTTAGCTGCAAAAATAATACGCATAGGACCTCTTGTTTTTGACGGCGGTACCTTTCTTTTTCCGCTTTCGTATATTTTCGGAGATGTTTTAGGCGAGGTATACGGTTACAAGGCTTCGCGCAAGGTAATTTGGACCGGCTTTTTAATGCTGGCTCTAACTTCCGCAAATATCTGGCTTGTCAGTGTTCTCCCCTCGGCAGGAGAATGGAATTTGCAAGGGGAATTCGACGCCGTTTTATTGCAGGTTCCGCGGATAACCGCAGGCGGCCTTTTCGGTTATTTTGCAGGCGAATATTCGAATTCCGTTTTAATTTCGAAATTAAAGGTCGTTACCGCCGGCCGGCACCTATGGCTTAGAACGATAACATCGACGCTTGTCGGCGAATTTTTAGACAGTCTTATTTTTGTTACCGTGGCTTTTGCAGGCCTCTACGACACGGCTATTATTATCGAAATGATTTTTTCAAATTATATTTTTAAAACCGCAATTGAAGTGCTGTTTACACCGATTACATATAAAATTATCGGTTTTATAAAAGAGAAGGACGGCTGCGACGTTTACGATTATAATGTGAATTATAATCCGTTACCGATAACAGGGTAAACAGTTAAAATAATGTGCCGAATGGCGGGAATGCGTTTTGCGGTCCCGTTTTTTCGGCCTTGACAAAACACTCCGGCAGGCTATAATGGAACTATGCCGAATCACACCACACGGGAAGGGCTTATTGCCGCCGTCGATTATATTTTAAATGCGGCAGACGAGCGCGAAATAGAAGTTATCACAGCCGCGGCCGAACGGAAAAGGCAGGCATTATCTGCGGGGCTGCCCCTGTCCGTCAGTCCCGAACGTATGGCCAAGCAAATGGCCGAATCCGTAAACCGCTCCATAAGTGCAAGTCTTGACGGCGTCAGGAATACGTTCAGAAACTTCGCCGCAGACTTGCTGCAAAAAGAGGCGCCGGAGCTTTCCGAAGAACAGATGACGGCTTTAATCGATTCGTGGATTCCCGCAGCGGGTTCTTACGGCAGCCGATCTTCAGCAGAGAATGGACGGCGTCTGCCGCCTGAGGCCTTATACGAAATGATCATTCAGTTTGTCGCATACGGTATCGGCGAAATGTCTGAAAGCGAAAACAAAAAATTAAAAGAAACGATGGGCAATTGGACGGAAAAATATTGGAAACATTTTTCTCCGCAAGTACGGGGAGAAATAAAAAGTTTTATAAACGGGGAAATTACTTCAGGTGAATTTCAAAAAAATATTAAACCCTTGATTTCCTGAAAAACCGAAAAGGCGGCAGTATGAATACCGATGACATAAACGGATACGGTGCGGTTTTCCGCGCTTTTCAACCGGCAGAAAAAGAAGACGGAAGAAAAATGGAAGAAGACGTGGACGCCGTATTCGAGAAAATAAGCGAGATGCAAAAACGTATTGCCGCAAAAAAAATTGCCGATATGGAAAACGCTTTGGAAAAACTCGAACACGAACTTACCGAAATGATCGGTCTTCATGCGGACTCCGGTTCCGAACGGTAACCGGAAAGGAGTTTTATTTTACCGATGAAAAAAAAATACTGTTTGCTGCCGGCACTCTTGTTCTCGATTTATTGCAATTTTTTATTTTCAGATATTTCTTTTGTTTCAGCTGATTTAAATCGGGACGGCGATATTCTTTTTTCGGTAAGAACAGGCGTTTTGAATTCTTTTACATACGATACCCTTTTTTTATACTCCAAAGAAAAAAACAAAACGGAACAGCTGACATTCTTTGCCGAAAAAATGAATTTTTTTAAAAGCTCGAATACGCTGCAAATCATAAACCGCTTCGGAATTATGCGTATGGACGCGGATTCAGGCAAGGCGGAAATACGGGAACGGTTTTCCGCACAGCTTGTACCGGGCAGCTTGAATTTTCAGTATTTGGAAAGCGTCGGCTCAAGCCCCGACGGAAGATGGCTTACGGTAATCGAACCCGTTTCTCCCGTTTACGGGAAGCTGATGTTAATAGATACGGTAACGGAAAAACGGCATATCTTGATCGAAAAGGCGGTGCGGAATTCAAACCCCGTGTGCTGGGCGCCCGATTCCAAAACGCTGTTATACGAAGACGGTTCGGTACTGTATTTTGCCCGGCCCGAATGGTTTATGTCGGGACAGCCCCTCGATAAACGGTTCAGGCGGCTCGGCGAAGGGCGTGTAAAAAACGTCCGGTGGACATCTGCTTCGGAATTCATATTTTTGTCGGGAAACGTTTTTTATCGAGTTAATTCGACGGAGCTTTTTACGAAGTCGCTTTATTTTCCGCTTTTTCAGGCGGGCGAATTTACGGCACGGCTTCCTATGGAATTTGACGGGAATGCCGATTCCGTGTTTATTTCGCCGAGCGGGTCGGGCGCGGTTTTTATAAGCGGCGGCCGGAACGTCTGTTTTTTAAAACTGACAGGCGACGATTATGCCGATGTAAAAGAGCCTTTTGCAATCCCGTATCTTTTGTTGCCGGGCAGCACCGCTGCCGTTTCCGTATATTGGAAAAACGATCTACCGATAATTTTTTCCGAGTCCGTTTCGGGCGGAAAAAATATTTTAACCGTCCGCCGTCTTTCTTCCCGTACCGCGCAGTTCGAAAAGGCCGCAGTATTTACCGATGCGGTTTTGCTTTCCGCCTCTCCCGATTTTAAAACGGCCGTCATAAAAGAAAACGGAACAGCCTCATTTTACGATACGGCTGCTTGGAAAAAATCGGGGGCTTTTAACGAAGAGAATATATTTTCGGCCGTATGGAAAGATTCCCGCACTGTGTTCTTCGGCGGAGAAAAAACGCTGTACCGCTGCACCTTGGATTCAGGCGGGGCCTTGTCGGACAAGCGGAGAATCAATATAACATCCGTGCAGGATTACGGCTGGTCGGAGACGGGCAAAAAAATACTGTCGAAAACGAACGGCGGTAAAGAAACGGCGGAATATGCGGGGCGGCTTTTATGGAAAGACTCGGAAGAAAAAACACTTTTTAAAAAGAATGCGTCAAATGCCGAAGAGCGGATTTACATCGATTCGGGTGTCAGTTATTTTAAAAATATGATTTATATCCGGTCGTTAAAAAATTTTACGACAAGGCCTCTTTTTGAAGAGCCGCCTGTTTTCGCGTCGCGGTTAAATAATCCCGGCGAAGATGCGTACGGCAATTCTTCGTCCGTTTTTTCGCACGGGAACCGCAAAGGAAAAAAACAGGTTGCCCTTGTGTTCGATGCAATGGAGAGCACGGACGGGATTGCCGAGGTTTTGTATGCGTTGAAAAAATACGGCATAAAGGCGACCTTTTTTATAAACGGCGAAGCCTTAAAAAGAAACCCCGAAGCAGTAAAGGAAATCGTAAAAGCCGGTCACCAATGCGGCTCCCTGTTTTTTACCGCATGGAATTTAAACGATACCAATTACGGAATCGACGAATCGTTTATCCGTCAGGGGCTTGCAAAAAACGAAGACGGTTTTTATGCGCTTACCGGATCGGAGCTTTCGCTGATATGGCACAGCCCGAATTATATCGCCTCGCCGATGATCATAAATGCGGGAAAAAAAGCAGGGTATATTTATATTTCTCCCGATATACGAATTCCCGATTGGGCGGATTCGAAAACGGAAAACGTTCTTCCGGGTTTTCGTAAATCGCCGGCAGACATTATCGAAGATATTTATTTGTCCGCTCTTCCCGGCTCGATTATTCCGATACGGCTCGGCAAAACGAATTTGAAAAAAAAGGATTATCTGTATTTGCACACGGACCTTTTAATTACCGTATTGGCGGAGGCCGGCTATTCTTTTACCGACGTTAAAACATTGATGAGCGGCAATTAAAGCCCCAACCCGATTAAATCGATATACGATAATTTAACGGGTAAAAAGAGAGCGCAATTCTTCATCGTTTAATTTCGAAATCCACGTTTCTCCCGACGATACGGTCATTCCGCTGATTTCCCGCTTTTTTTGAATCATCGCATCTATCTTTTCTTCGAATGTACCGGCGCATATAAAACGATGAATAAAGACGTTTTTTTTCTGGCCTATTCTAAAAACCCTGTCAGTTGCCTGATCTTCTACGGCAGGATTGTACC
The DNA here is from genome assembly GCA_963540475.1 of uncultured Treponema sp. Lineage (GTDB taxonomy): Bacteria > Spirochaetota > Spirochaetia > Treponematales > Treponemataceae > Treponema_B. The sequence continues at coordinate 4,468 of CAUTPO010000051.1, forward strand.
ACAGGTCAAAATGAATAACCCGATTCGCTGCCGTCAAATTTAAACCCGTTCCGCCCGCTTTAAGCGAAATCAAAAATATTCTGTACGCAGGATCGCTTTGAAACAAGTCGACCGCTTCCTTTCTTTTTATAACCGGCATTTTTCCGTGCAGCATAAGGGGCTGCGTTTGCAGCTCTTTTTCCGCAATGTATTTGAGAATGTCCAAGGTTCCGACATATTGGCTGAATACGATAACCTTTTCTCCCTGTGCAAGAATATCCTTTAAAAGCGCCGTCAGCGTAGATGTCTTTCCGGAATATTTTGAATCGGCAGGCGTTACTTTATCGTATGCTCCGGGATGATTGCACACTTGTTTTAAAAGGGTTAAAAGTTTTAGTACCCGCGCCTGCCTTTCGGGTTTTGTTTCCGCACCCATTACCTTATCCAATTCCGTTTGCACAAGGCTTTCGTAAAGAGCGAGCTGATCCACCGTCAAATTACAGTATTGGTTGGTAACGATTTTTTCCGGCAGGTCGGAAATTATTGCAGGATCCGTTTTTAATCGGCGCAGCAAAAAAGGAGCCGTTATTTTTTTCAGTTGTTCAGCCGTTTCTTCCAAACCGTGCAGCTCTATCGGGATACGCCACTTTGCCTTAAATTCTTCGGCAGACCCCAGATAATCGGGCAGAATAAAATCGAAAATGGAACGCATATCTTCAAGATTGTTTTCGACCGGCGTTCCGGTCAAGGCAATACGTCTTTGGGCTTTCAGCATTTTGACGGCTTTCGTTTTTTTTGCCGCGGCATTTTTTATTGCCTGCGCTTCATCAAGCACAGCGCAAAATATTTTTTTTGTCTTTATTTTTTCGATGTCTTTTTGTATTGTTTGGTATGTCGTGATAATGACGTCGGCGGTTTTTTCGAATTTTCTGCCGTACCCGTGGTACATGCAGACGCCGAGTTCGGGGGCGAATTTTCCTATTTCATGTTCCCAATTCGAAAGAAGACTTGCCGGTGCAATAATCAAAATAGGCCCGTCAAGTTCACCAAAATTTTTGCACGATAAAATAAACGCGATTATTTGTACGGTTTTTCCCAAGCCCATATCGTCCGCCAAAAGGCAGCCGAAACCGCTTTTGATGTTTGCATAAAGCCACTTAAAGCCCTGCACCTGATAGGGCCGCAGTTTTGCCCGTAAGTTTTTCGGCTCCGCAACTTCCGCTCCTTTAAAAACGGAATCGATCATTTTTTTTACGGGTTTGGAGCAGACTGCGTTTCCCGAAAACACGGCCTGTAATGCCTCGGCAGCCGTTGCCGGTTTTTTAGCTGCGCTCAATATTTTTGCAATTTCTTCGGCATCGAGTAAAAGAAACCGATCGTTGAATTTTACGAGACCCGATTTATTCGAAAACAGCTTTTGAAATTCTTCGTAACTTAAAACGCTATCGCCGAGCATAACGGCACGATCGTAATTCAATATATCGTCCATATTAAAAAACGAAACGATGTTGCCTGCGCCTTTTATATTTTCTATTTTTATGATCGGTTTCGGAACCAATGCATTTCTTAAATCCTTCGGCAAGACAATTCCTATACCGAACCGGCGTAAGAGTTTTGCAGTGGTTTGTAAAAAATTCCCCGCTTGATCGAGCGAAAGAAAGATTTCTTTTTTTGCAGAAAGATTCGAAAAAGCGGGAAGGTACGGCGAAAGCACGGCCGGCAGCTGCAACACCTCATCGGGATTTTCAAACGATTTAGCCGCCTTTCTCAATTCTACAAAAGAAGAATCTGCGGTGCCGCTTTCTCCGCTTCCGGCCTCTGCCGGTTGTGCGGTCGGTAAGGTGCGTACAAAGGCGGACAGGGAAAACACTTCGGTATCGCCCGTTTGCTTTAAGGTCAGCCGGTATTCGTATTTTCCGCCTATATAATTTAAAACGGAAAGCCACGAATATATGACCGTTCCCAAATTTCTTTTGCCCGGCTCCTTTATGTTTATAGTATTGCCGGAAAAAAACAGCTTATCCGTTTCCGTTATCCCCGTATGTGCCCTGAGCGGAATAAAATTCATCGAATGAACAAACTCCGTCAAAAAGGCCGTAAGCAGAATATTCGCGCAATAAAAGGCGCCCCATTCTTTTACGGGCGGAAAAAATGTTTCGGTAATCAGTTCTGAAAAATTTTTTATGTCTTCCCGTATTTCGGCAGAAAGGAGCAGCGGTTTCCAAAAGACGGCTGCGCTTTTGTTTTCCGTGAGTACTGCCGGGACAAATGCCGACGCTTGAATCAGTTTTCCTGCAAGCGAATAAAACGAAAACAAGGTCTTGCAGTCTGAGCTTATATTTTCAAAACGGTTTTTGTTGTCAAAGAATTTGAAGGCCTGTAAAAGGGAAAGTTGTATCGGTTTTATCCCTGCGGCCCTGATGGTCAGCATAAGATATTTTCCGTTTGAAAGCGGAAATGCTCCATTTTCGTTTTTAAGCCGGTCCATGCAAATTGCTATTTCGGAAAACAAAAAGGGACTTATATTCTCTCCGTCTTCTTTGTTTTCGTGTGTTTTGCTATCGTAAAAATGTATCGAATAATAAACGGTCGCCTTATGATAAAATTCGGTCAGTTTTACAATAAAACCTGAGTCCGCAAAAGACGGGTTTTCCGGCAGAATGTTGGTGATAAGCGGCAGATAAGATTCTCCGACTTGAAAATGCAAGGCTTTTTTCGGTGTGCAAGGCGGTGCGTTTTTTTCTTTTTTGAGGTACAAGGGGACAGGCTGTTCTTGTTTGATGGGTACTCCTTCGTTTTCCGAGTGCGCCGAAAACAAATCGAACCCTGCAAGGCTGAAAAGGAGCCGCGGATCATGGTCGATTTCTTTTGCGAGAATAAAAAGCACCGCCGCCATATGTTTGCAGGGGCTTGCAGAATCGGGGCACGAGCATTCTTTTTCGATTGAGTACCAGCGTGCGGGAATAAGCCTAATCTTTTTTCTTTTTAATTCTTCAATGAGCCGCTCGTCCATAAAACCGGATCGCAGGCCGGCCAGTGCAGCGGGATTTTTTGCAAGGACGGCGGCAATGCTTTTTTCGGTTGTTTTTGCAAGCGGCGGAAAATTGAAATAGACGTGGTACCACGGCGAATAGCGTCCTTCGACCTTCGCCGCGGCAGTCCGGCCGTTTATTGCAAGCGATTGCACCTTGCCCGTATTTGCGTATGTTTTGCCGCGGGCCAGCCGTCCTGCAGAATCGTATGCGGCGAGCATTTCCAAAAACCATTTACCCCACGCCGTCGAACCGTATATGTTTCTTTTCCCCATAGAAACGACAGTATAAATAATTCGGCCTGAGTGTGCAAGCTCGTGTTTAAGCGGCTTGCGCTACGGTTTTTCGAAAAACAGGCCTCCGGCACAAAGACTTTTTAAACAGTACAGCATATAGTGTTTTCTAAGGGGAAGGTTTATAACTATCATTATCATATTACATACTATTAGTAGTCATCATATACTCTTTTTTACAGATTGTAAGCATTATGCCGGAATTTCGATTAAAATATGCATCTAATATCTCTATTTTCATCGAATGCAAGAGACGGTAAAATCAAAAGTAAAAAAATAACTGTGCCGCACATCTTGAATACTGTCCGTCAAATTGATATATTTATTAAGAGAATAAAACCATTTTATTCGTGCGGAGGGTTTAATACCCCGACGCTTGCGTCGTAACGAAGGGTATTAAAGCCGACTGCAACCACCTTATGAGAACAACATACCCTGACGCTCGCGTCGGGGTTGTTGATTGAAGAATAAGGTGCTGTGCTACAGATTGTATTTTTAGGAGCTTTTATGAATAAGTTATTGGATATACAGGGGCTTCAAATGTCGGTCAGCGAAAAGACGATATTGAAAGACCTTAATTTGACCATAAATAAGGGTGAGGTTCACGTCGTTATGGGGCCGAACGGGGCGGGAAAGTCCACGCTCGCAGCGGCAATCGTCGGAAATCCCAAATTTACCGTCGATGCGGGACGCATTTATTTCGAAAACGAACTTATAAACGACGTTCCCGTATACGAGCGGGCGAGGAAGGGCATTTTTCTTTCTTTTCAAATCCCCGAAGAGGTTCCGGGTCTCAAAATAGAGGAATTTTTAAGGGCTTCCAAGGAAGCGGTAACGGGGCAAAAAACGACAATGCTGAAATTCCACAAAGAACTGACCGAAACGATGAAGGAGCTTAAAATAAACGCCGCTTATGCAAGCCGCAGTTTAAATGTCGGGTTTTCGGGGGGCGAAAAAAAGAAAAACGAGATTCTTCAGCTGGCAATCCTGAAACCGAAGCTCGCCATCTTGGACGAAACGGATTCGGGGCTGGATATCGACGCGACGAAAATAGTGTTTGAAGGCGTTGCAAAAATCAAAACACCGGAAATGGGTATTTTGATTATCACCCACCACAACAAGGTTTTGGATTACATCAAACCGGACTTTGTGCATATTCTTGTTGACGGCACCATCGTAAAAACGGGGGGCTATGATTTGGTTCAATATATTGAAAAGCACGGGTACGAAAATATCAAAGACAATATATGAAAAAAGATATGAAAGATAAAATAAACAAAGAAACCGCCGGCGGATCGGAGGAAAAAGGGCTTTTCCAAAGCAGAAAGCGCACCTTCGTTTCGGATATAGAGCGCGGTATTTATGATATAAAAGATAAGGTCGATTACCGTTATTCGACGGGGATCGGTTTAAACGAAGATGTCGTAAAAAAGATTTCGGAAAGAAAAAAAGAACCTGCGTGGATGCTCGATTTAAGACTGCAATCCTTAAAGCATTTTAACGAAAAACCGATGCCCGAATGGGGCGCTGATATTTCCGACTTGGATATTCAAGAAATTATTCATTATATCGTTTCCGATGCAAAACCTCTTGCGGATAAGTGGGAGGATGTGCCCGAAGAGATAAAAAAGACCTTCGACAGGCTGGGAATCCCGGAGGCGGAGCGTAATTCGCTTGCAGGCGTCGGCGCCCAATACGATTCGGAGGTGGTCTACCACAGCTTAAAGGCCGAACTTGAAAAGCAGGGCGTTGTGTACCTCGATATGGAAACGGCAGTGCACAAGTACGAGGACGTCGTCAAAAAGCATTTTATGAAACTGATAACGCCGAACGATCACAAGTTTGCAGCCTTGCACGGCGCCGTTTGGTCGGGCGGCTCGTTCGTGTATGTGCCCAAGGGGGTGCGGGTTGACCTGCCGCTCCAGTCGTATTTCAGGCTGAACGCGCAGCAGTCGGGTCAGTTCGAACACACGCTTATCATTATAGAAGAAGGCGCCTATCTTCATTTTATCGAAGGATGCAGCGCCCCGAAATATTACAAAAACGCCCTGCATGCCGGAGCCGTAGAACTATTCGTCGGAAAAAAGGCGACGCTCCGCTATTCTACGATAGAAAACTGGTCGCGGAATCTGTATAACCTAAACACAAAGCGCGCGGTTGTAGAAGAAGACGGGGCTATAGAATGGGTTTCAGGTTCCTTCGGTTCACGGGTTACGATGCTGTATCCGATGAGCATTTTAAAAGGCGACCGCTCCCGCTCCGAGTTTACGGGTATTACCTTTGCTTCGGAGGGGCAGTGCCTCGATACGGGCACAAAAACCGTCCATCTCGGAAAAAACACCGTTTCGGAAATGCACTCCCGCTCCATTTCGAAAAACGGCGGCGAAGCCAATTACCGCGGCCTTCTGTACATCGGCCCTGAGGCTCAAAATGCAAAGGCCGTCGCGGAATGCGAATCGCTTATGCTCGATGACCTGTCGCGCTCCGACACAATTCCCATAATCGAAACGCACACCGATGACGTGGATATCGGGCATGAGGCAAAAATCGGACGAATAAGCGAGTCGATGGTGTTTTATCTTATGCAGCGCGGCCTTGACGAGGCAACGGCAAAATCGCTTATCATAAAAGGGTTTGTGGAGCCTATTTCAAAAGAACTTCCTTTGGAATACGCAGTCGAATTAAACAATTTGATTACGATCGAATTGGAAGGGACGATCGGCTGATCGGATTACGGCGGTGAATTGATGATAAACAGAACTTATTTTAAACGCTTACAGTACACTAAGCAGGACATTCCGTCAAAACCTTTTTCGAATTTAAAGGTAAGCGGTTTGACTGAAAATATAGAATACCGGCCCATAGCGGACTTTTTATCCTGCCCGGAAAAAGGCGGGTTCGACCGTATTTTCGATTATACAAAAAATAAGCGCGAAAAAAATTGCGGCTTGGGCGATAATTATATCGAAGAGGTAAAAGAAAAAAGAAATGCCGGCGTCTATATAAAAATCGATAAGGCCGAAAACGAAAAAAACGTGCCGAGCCTTTTTATTCGTTTTAACCTCGATACGGCAAACAATACGCTGTACGATCAAAGTTTTATCCATGCGGCGGAGGGGGCCAAAGTAAAAATATTTTTGTATTACGATGTGGCCCCGAATAGCTGCGGCGAAACCGATATTTTTCGAAGCGGGCTTTTGACTCTTGTTGCCGAAAAAAATTCGATGGTGGAATTTATAAAGGTGCAAAATCTTTCGCATTGCGGCATCAATTTTGAAACAATGAAGATACACGCCCTTGAAAATGCGCAAATCAAATTGTACGACATTCAGCTGGGCGCAAAGATAAACGGCTGTTCCAATTCCACCTATATGCCGGAAGAATGGGCTGATGTGCAGATTTTTCCGCTGTATTTTGCGGATAAGGATAGGCGTATCGACCTTGAACAAAACTTTATCATTAACGGAAAAAACTCGCAAGGGCTCATTTCTGCACGGGGCGCCTTGAAAAACAAGGCTAATAAGGTTTTCCGCGGGAACATTTTTTTGAATAAGGGCTGCAGCCATTCCATTGCGAAATTTGCCGACAACACGATTATGCTCGACAAAACCACCGTCGGCGCAAGTATTCCGACGATTTTTTGCGACGAGGACAATGTTATAGGCGAACACGCCGCCAGTTTTGAAGCCGTAAACAAGGATAAATTGTATTATCTTATGACGCGCGGGTTTGATGAACTGAGTGCAAAAAAACTGATTATCGAGGCGGCCTTTAAACCCGTTTTTGAAATGATCGACGACGAACAAATAAAAGAAAAACTGATACAGGAATTTAATACGAGCCTTGACGAAATTTCGGAATAGCGGACAGCCTGCAAACGGCCGGGTTTCCTAATCCGGTGTTCGGGCCGCCTGATAAGGAGGCAAACTATGACGGCATATAAAAACGATTTTCCCCTACTGCTCCAGCACCCGGAAATCCGCTATTTGGATTCTGCGGCGACGGCGCAGCGTCCGCAGGCGGTGATAGACGGACTTTTAAACTATTTAACAAACACAAACGGAAATGCCGGCCGCGGCTCTCACTCACTTGCAATAAATTCTTCGCTTCTGATCAGTGAGACAAGAAAAAAAACGGCCGAATTTATAGGCGCAAAAGATTTTGAGTGTATCGTTTTTACGAAAAATGCCACCGAAGCGCTGAACATCATTTCTTATTGTTATGCCGCCGAAAACTTAAAACCCGGAGACGAAATACTGATTCCCGTTTCGAATCATCATGCGAATTTTGTCGTGTGGCAATATGCGGCACAAAAAACGGGCGCGGTATTGAAATGCGTGTACCTGAACAAGGACGGCAGCCTCGATATGAACGATTTTGTTTCAAAACTGTCGGATAAAACAAAGATCGTCGCCCTTTCAGCAGTTGTAAACGCAACGGGGATCGTTAATCCTGTTAAAGAGGTTGTAGACCTTGCGCACAAACATAAGGCCGTTGTTGTAGTCGATGCGGCGCAGTCCGTTACGCATTTTAAACAAAACGTTTCGGACCTCGGCTGCGATTTTTTGGTTTTTTCGGGACACAAATTATTTTCGGTTTTCGGGGTCGGTATTCTGTACGGAAAAAAGGAACTGCTCGATGCGATGCCGCCCTTTTTGTACGGCGGCGATATGATCGATTTTGTCACGGAAGAAAAAAGCGAGTTTAAATCTGCACCGCATAAATACGAGGGCGGTACGATGGATTCGGCGGCAATCGTTTCTTTAAAATATGCGATGGAATACGTCGAAAAAATCGGCTATGAAGAAATAGGGCGGGTTATTTCGAAGCTTGAAAAATATGCCCTTTCCGAATTGCAAAAGCTCGATTTTGTCGAAACCTATTGCACCGAGGCTAAGGAGCGGGCGGGAATTATCGCCTTTAACGTAAAAGACGTTCATTCGCACGATACGGCCCACATATTAAACGAGTACGGTGTTATGGTACGAAGCGGTCATCATTGCACACAGCCTTTAATGGAATACCTCGGTATCAATTCGTGCTGCAGGGCAAGTTTTTCGATATTTAATACTAAAGAAGATGTCGATGTTATGATTACTGCCTTGAAAAAAGTGAATGGTATTTTTAACGGCTGATTTTAAAAACAAGCCAATGCCCAGTTTTTAAAAAAGATTTTATAACCGCCGCCGTCCCAAAGGCTGAGCAGGGTGCCGTAGGGGTAATACCGGTTTCCGGGATATTCGGCCCTGTCCTTTACGGTTTTACGCGGATTTGTCTGCGTCTTATCCTGCAGCGAATCGTAAAGAATAAACCCTTTTTCGTCGTAACCGATGACCGTTACATAATGCAAAACGTTTTTTGTTTTAATCAGCAAAATAATCGGCCTTCTTTCATCGATTGTGTTTTTTATCCAATTGATTTTTTCCGTTTTGCCCAGCGGATACAGAATATATTCTTTTGTTTTGATACCGTGCCTGTGCAATAAGTCGATTAGGCCCTGCGGAAAGGTCAAGTTGTTTTTTATGCGCCAAGCGGTTTCTTTTGCCAAAATTTCAGGGTCAAGCTCCCGTTTTGTAATAACATTGACGGCGGCCATTGCCGAATACGGGGCGCAGTTATTAAAGGTTTGGCGGTAATAAATATCTTCGGATATGTACAGAATGTTTTTTCCGTTTCGGTTTTGTGCGGCATTTACCGATATACTCGGAATACATCGCCCGAACAGCGCAACAAAAATCAAAGGCGGCAATACCGTTACGGCCGAAATTATCATCATTTTCTTTATATACAACATAAGTTTTGCCCCTTATTGAAGCGGCGGTGTTCCGGAAAGACTCTGAGGCGTTTGGGTCTTCCGCATAAAAATAATAAACCGTAACGGATGCCGTTTTGACATCACCCTCGTTCGGCTTTGAATTTTAACAAGGGGCAACATAACAATTTTCGATAAAACTGTCAATCGGCAAAGCTTTTACGCCCGCGAAGACCGGCTTTTAGGCGTCTTCACTTCAAAATTCTTTTGTAAAATGCTGTTCTTACTGATTTTACAGTAAAAATATGCTAAAACGATTTAAAAAGCCGTAAGGATTTTCTAAAAACACCATAAAAACTAAACCTGTTCGGAAACTTCAGTTTCAGAACAGGCTACATTGAAATGCGATGTTC
>CAUTPO010000052.1:0-13796 GCA_963540475.1 uncultured Treponema sp.
GCGGCGAAACGGTTGCCTGAACGGTCAGTGCGCGCACCTCCGTTCCCGCCTTTACTTCAAAATCCACCGTGTTTGTACCGATAAGGCTTTGACCCAGCTGCGGCGGTTCACCGACACTAAACGAAAGAATGTTTTTTTCGGCAGGAACACCCTCAGGCAGGGTACCGGTAGAGGGATCGGTGCCGTCGTCATAAAGGACTTTAACGGTGTATAGTTCTATCTGTCCCTGCCCGCCGATGACGGCAAAGGGCACGGGGCTTAAAAAGTTAATGGGGAAGATAAGCGGCGGAATGTTAAAATTGGGATTTTCCGCATACATTTCGAAGAACCAGCGGTTTATCGCTTCGATGTTTTCAAAACTGCCGATGGCAGAGCCGATTTTCAGTACATCAGTCGCGGGAAAGGCTTCCTGTAAGTACCGCAGCGTTACAGGAAAGAGCGTCGCCTGCGGAGAAACAACCGCTTCCGGCAAAAGGCGTGTTACATCAGTGCCCCTCGGAACGGTTATGGTAACGGCATGACCGTTAATAGCCGTATTCGTGCTGCACACGTACCGCTCGACGTTTTTTAGCTGCATACCGAGCAGTGCCTGTTCGTTGTTGGGCACAAGATCGGTGATAATATTCTTGCACGAAAATAATGCCGGTAAGATGATTACCGCGGCAAGTGCCGCACAAAAAAGACTTATTCGTTTTTTCATTTGGTTTCTCCCTGTGTGGTTTCGGTTATTTGGTCCGGTTGTCCGGTTATCAGTGCCGAACGATAGACGTTTTTTCCTTCGTTCGGGTTAAATTGAAGCCGTACGAAGCGCAGTTTTACATACCGGTATTGGGTGTAAAATTCTTCTTCAGGCATATCTTCTTTTTTATGATTTTTGTCTTTCGGTTCGTTGTAGATAATGCGGTTTTGCGTAATGCCGTTTTTTTGCAGGTAGCCTGAAACCGCTATAATGCGTGCGGCTTCTACTTTGAGCCTGCCGCTTTGCGAACCGAAGGGGGCGGCTGAACTTTCAAACAGGACAAACAGGTCTTTATGTTCGTTAAGGATTGCCGCCGCTTTTTTGATGTCGCCCTTAGCGTTTACATCGAGATCGGCACTTTCGGGGTTAAAATACACGTAGATTGCCTCAAATTGTGCAAGCGGTTTTTCGGCCGGTTTTTCTATCTTTTTTTCGATTATTATCGGGGCAGCGGGTTTGACTTCCGCCGGTGCGGCAGGCTGTACGGCCGGTGCAGGCGTGTTTTTGCGCCGTGCATAGGCGTACACTGCACCGGGATAGACGCGTATATATGCTTGAAAAGAAGGCAGCGGAACGGGTCTCTTTTTTTCCAACAACACATCGATCGAAAAGGCGGCTTTAAATTCGATACTACGGTCCAAAATCTCCGATCCGACACTGACGCCCGCACTGAAAACCCCGTCAACGCCGCGCGTGGCTTTTAGTTTGTTTGTCAAAAGATCAAGCGCGGTCGGATAGTGCCCGATTTGTAAAACACATAGCCCCATTCCCGCAAAGGCGCCGACGGAAAGATGACGTATCGGAAAGTATTCGTAGGCGGCGTTTACGGTTACGGGAAAGGTGTCGAAGCTGCGTACCAGCGGGTTTACCCCTAAGATAACGCTGTGCCCCGTTTCCAGATACACCGGCATAGTATGCTTTTTTGAGCGGAAAAAGGTGTACCCTAGGGCCAGCCTGTAGCCGGGCTTCGGTTGGGTATAATCCTTTAAAAGGGAAACGGGGATGAAGGTTTGCAGGCCGCCTGAAACAAAGAGGTTTGAATACCACCTTCCGGAACTCTCCGCTGCGCTTTTATCGGCGCTCTGTACGGCGCTGTGCGTGTTTTGTGCTGCAAGCGAGACGGAAAACACAAAGAGCAGAAAAAGAATTAAAAGAAAAAATCGATGAATCATCGGTAAGTGCATATCCGTAGACATTTGCTGACAGCGAGTTTTTGCCGTGCAAAAACATCGCTCTTGTTTAATTTCCCGTCCATCCGCGGATGCGCTGATAGGTTGAGTTATTTTGTTGTTTAAGAAAAAGTTATGCAGTATGTTTATCGAAATAAGCTTTTTGAAAATAGATGGTGCCGTAGATGTGTTGTCCGCCTTTTGTAATAATCTTTTTTGCAAATAGACGATGCAGAGGTTCGGCGCGTACATAAAACACCTGCAAACCGTATCTTTGACACGTTGTGCATTTATTTTTTGCGCACGAAGCAGATACCCGCATATTTGCAAAAAATTGGGAGGGGGGGGGGCAGTATAATCAATCCTTTTAATTTGTCAAGCTCCTTTTAGATGATGCGGCGGTACCGTATAGTATGATTATAGCAAAAGGAGCAGAATAGTCAAGGGTTCAAGAACATAAATTCATTCGGTTCTATTGTGCGGTATACGTTTTTGCCGGTAAGCCCCTTGGCAAACCCGTGCACAAAGCGCAAAACTCACGGCTCAAAGTCTGCAAGGCAAACTTTGAGCCGTGTTTATCCCGGAGCCCGTCGGCTAAAAGGCTATTTTCCGCTTGTCATAAGCCGGTTTAACCTTTTTACAAAGTCAACGGGGGCCTTTAGTTCGCCGCTTTCCACAAGCAGGGCCTGTTCCAAAAGCAGGTTCGACATATCATCGATAAAAGCCGTATCTTCGCTGTCTTTTAAGCGCTGCACCAAAATATGGTCTGCATTTACTTCCAAAATAGGTTTTACCGTGCTCATACCGGCCTGCCCCATGGCCTTCATCAGCCGTTCCATTTGCAGCCCGGGATCGTTTTCGTCCACAACTACGCACGAAGGCGAATCCGAAAGTCTATTCGAAAAGCGGACATCCTTTACCTTATCGCCCAGCACATTTTTGATCTTTTCGAGGACGGGTTTAAAATCTTTTTCTTTTTTTTCCGCTTCCTTTTTTTCGTCCTCGCTTTTCAGCTCGCTGTCGGAACCGGCGCGGTTTGCGGCCTTTAATTCCCACTCCTTATATTTGCCGAGCGCAGGAATGACGATGCCGTCAACCTCGTCGGGCATAATCAGGACCTCAAAGCCCTTGTCCCGATACACCTCGAGATGGGGCGACTGGCGCAGCGTTTTTTCGTCTTCGCCGGTTATGTAATAAATTGCCTTTTGTTCGCTCTTCATTCTGGAAACATAATCGGCAAAGCTTGTCCATTCGTCCTCTTTTACGTCGGGGCTGGTCGTTTTAAAGCGCACCAGATCGGCAAGCTCTTCTTTGTGTTCAAAATCGCTGTACAACCCCTCTTTTAAGGGTCGGTTAAATTCGGCGATAAAGGTATTGTATTTCGCCTTATCGTTTTCAGAGAGTTTTTTCAATTCCGAAAGAATTTTTTTTACCGAGGCATTGCGGATACTCGAAAGAATCTTATTTTGCTGCAATATTTCGCGGCTGACATTTAGGGGTAAGTCTTCACTATCGATAATACCCTTTACAAACCGCAGATAGGTCGGCAAAAGCTCCTTATCGTCGTCGGTAATAAAAACGCGCTTTACAAAGAGCTTTACGCCCGGCTTATAATCGGCATGAAACATATCGAAGGGTGCCTTTGACGGAATGTAAAAAAGCGTCGTGTATTCCTGCGTCCCCTCCGCCTTTGTGTGAACGTACAAAAGCGGCTCATCGGAACCGTGCGAAAAAGATTTATAAAAGTTGACGTAATCTTCTTCTTTTAATTCGCTTTTTGGTTTTTGCCACAGCGCACCCGCATCGTTGATCTGTTCGGTTTTAGGCGCTTCCGACTTTACCTTGCCCTTATCGTCATATTCTTTTTCGGTATAATGCAGGTAGATGGGAAAGGCGATGTGATCGGAATAGGTTTTTACGATGTTTTCTATGCGCCAGCGCGTCGCATATTCGGAATCTTCGTTATTTAAGTGAAGAAGAATACAGGTACCGGCCGAACCTTCGGGAACGTTGTCAATTACGGGAAAGGCGGTATCGTCGGTTTTTTCCAGATCGTACGAACCCTTTCCGTCGGACGTCCATTTCCACACGGTGCTTTCACCGGCCTTTTTCGACACGACATCGATGGACGAGGCTGCCATAAAGGCCGAATAAAAGCCGACCCCGAATTGCCCGATAAGGTTCGAGTCCTTTTTTTCCGCCTGCCCAAGGTTGTCCAAAAAGGCCTTGGTGCCCGATTTTGCAATTGTACCCAGATTGTTTTTTAAGTCTTCATCGTTCATACCGATGCCCGTATCACGCACGGTCAGGGTATTCGCCGTTTCGTCAAAGCAAATATCGATGCGCGGATCAAAGCGGAGCTGTTTGTATTTTTCATCGGATACGGTCAGATACTTCAATTTATCCAATGCATCGGATGCGTTCGAGATGAGCTCCCTCAAAAAGATTTCTTTGTTTGAATACAGCGAATGGATTATAAGCGATAAGAGCCGATTCACCTCGGTTTCAAACTTGTACTGTGCCATAACGACCTCCAAAAAAATAAGTAGTACCCGATACAGGCTCTTCCGTTTAGAAAGCCTGCATTGAGCCTTTTTTTAAAAATCAATAACCCCGACGCGAGCGTCGGGGTATGTTGTTCTCATAAGGTGGTTGCAGTCGGCTTTAATACCCTTCATTACGACGCAAGCGTCGGGGTATTAAACCCTCCGCACGAATAAGTGCAGAAGATTATCGGAGCCGGAAGCTCTATTCTGTAAAAAAATTCATCAACGAGTCTTGCAAAACGGAGAGTCCCGTCATTGCAGCCTTGCGAATTAAGTCTCAATATAAAATACTAAAATATCGGCAAAAAGGACAGAGGCAAAGAGAGCCTTGCGTTTTATGCCGTTTTTATCGGTTTTTACAAAAAAAGAACACCGAAGACAGCCCCTGCAAGGATCAACAGCACGGGGTGCAGTTTTTTAAACAAGAAGCTGCCGCCGAGGGCTGCCGCAAAAAACAAAAGCGGCCTTATGTTTATAAGGTCTTTAAAAAGGCCGGTTTCTTTAAACCGCGGTACTGCCAAAAGCGAAAGAGCGATAACCTGCCAGCAGGCGACGGCAATCATACCCACCGCTCCGGCGCGCAGCCCGTAAAAGCTCTTTTTTACGAGCGGGTTTTCCTGAAAGGCCGCCGCAAAACGGGCAATCAAAATAATTACGACCAGCGACGGAAAAACAATCCCCGCAGTTACGGCAAGGCTACCCGGTATGCCGTACAGCTTATAACCGATATACGTGGCCATATTTATGCCGATAGGCCCCGGCGTCGATTCCGAGACGGCAACCATCGCAAAAAAGTCTTCGGCGCTTATAAGCCCCCGCGGAATAAGTTCTTGCTGCATAAGGCTCACCGAAACAAGCCCGCCGCCTATGGTAAAGGCCCCGATGTACATAAACAAAAAGAATAAGCCGAGTAATGTCATATGCTCTTTTTCCTCAAAGCGTCCTTTAAGGTTCGGCACAGCCAGCCTGCAAAGGCGGAACCTGCAACTATCCAGACCCCTTGTACTTTAAAAACCAACATCGAAACAAAGGCGGCGGCGGCAATCAAAAACGTAAAGATATCGAACACGGTTTTTTTGCCGAACGAAAAAACCGCCCGCACCAGCAGCACGGCGACGGCGGCGTTTATCCCTCTTAGTGCACGGCGTATCCACATAATTTCGCTAAAATTGGAAAGAAAGGCTGCAATCAAAATAATGATGATAAGAGAAGGAAACACAATACCTGTAACCCCGACAACCGCCCCGATAACGCCTGCCTGCTTGTACCCGATAAAGGTCGCGACATTTACGGCTATGACGCCGGGCGTACTTTGACCGATAGCAAAATAATCGATCATTTCCTCGTCGCTGGCCCATTTTTTCTTGTCTACCAAATCCTGCCGCAAAATGGGGAGCATACTCATACCGCCGCCGAAGGTAACGGCCCCGATCTTAAAAAAGCTGAAAAACAGCACTGCCAGCGTTTTTAATTTTTCGTAATGTTTCATTTTAACATCATAGTAGCGTAAATCTTCAAAATAGTAAAGAGAAAAAAAGAACGGGGCTGCTTAAAACGCAGGCACAAAACTGCCGGTACCCGCTTTCTGCCATATAGTCGATTGCCCGCAGTTTTAAGTTTCTACCGTCTGTGTTAATTCAACTTACCCCCCCCCTTGCGCCGCTGCCGGTCGCAAGGCAGCCTATTGCCCTGTACGCGTCAAACGGCTATAATCCCCGTATGAAACTGTTTATTACCCGTCACGGTGAAACCGATTGGAATGTGAAAATGCTGGCCTGCGGAATTTCGGAAGCCGAGCTGACCGGCAAGGGCCGGGCTCAGGCCCAAGCGCTGGCAAACCGCCTGAAAGACGAAAAAGAAAAAAACGGCATACGGGCTATTTATGTATCGCCTCTTAAAAGGGCGCGGGAAACGGCAGCATACATCGAAAAGGCTTTGAATATCACGGCAGAGCCCGACAGCCGCTTAACGGAAATGAACTTCGGCCGTCTTGAAGGCGAAAAGTGGAGCCGCCCGGAATTTTTGGATATGGGCAAAAACCCCTTTTTCAAATTCCCCGAAGGCGAATCCCTTGTACAAACGGCACATCGGGCCTACAGTATTATTGAAGCTGTAATAAAAAAGCATAAAAACGGCGGAAATATCCTTTTTGTCTGTCACGGGGTGCTGACCGCAGCCTTGTGCACCTATTTCAAGTCCTATTCTTCAGAAGAATTTTCTAAACTGGACATCGCAAACTGTCAACTGCTCGAATTTGACCTGTAAAACAGCAAAAATGCAATCCGCAACGTTCGCACAAACCGTTCAACATTATCACAATTTTGCCGCCTTTTGCATAAAAAAACGGAAATAACTGCCGATATTCAATACT
The DNA here is from genome assembly GCA_963540475.1 of uncultured Treponema sp. Classification (GTDB taxonomy): domain Bacteria; phylum Spirochaetota; class Spirochaetia; order Treponematales; family Treponemataceae; genus Treponema_B. The sequence goes on from CAUTPO010000052.1 coordinate 6,826, forward strand.
ATGGGAAATACGACCGAATTTACCGCCTTGCTAAAAACGGCGGTTGAAAACAAAAAAGAAGAATTCGATAAAAAAATTCTTCCCGATATGTTGAAAAATTACAATATCCAAATAAGCGCGGTTCAGACAATCCGCAGTATCTTATTGAAAAAAAGTCTGATTCACAACGATCCGTATAAATACGACAATAAAATGACCGAAATAGAAATCCCTGCAAAGGATTCTTTTACGGACTCCGAAAAAGCGAGCGTTCTGGGTTCCCGTCTTGCCCATTACGAAACGATGTTGGAATTTTTGAACAATTATTATCAATTCAATACCGATTTTCTAAATCCCAAACGAATTTCAAAATTACTCGATCTTAACAATACCTTCTTATGGAAGAGCTTTACGAATCCCTCGAATCATCTGAACACAAAAAGACTTGCCGACATCTTTCAGTCCGTATTTACCGGTCCCGATAAACTTTCCGGTTCGCTGTTAAAGGATTCCATTTCCCATCTGGTCAAAACTGAAGCCGCTATTAACACCCAGCTGAAAGCCCTCGGTATCTTCCATCGGGAAGAATACAAACTTTTAATACGGGAAAACATAATGCCCGAGGTTCAGGTTTCGAGCGAAGATTATCTAAACCCATCCCGCGTTTTAAAAGACATAAAAAAAGTGTTCGGTACAAAGCTGGCCGGTAAGCAGCCCTTTTATACCGATTTGATTATCGAGGTGATAAAAGAAGATTACAGCCCCGAATCCGCCGCCTTACAGCAAAATTCGCTAAAACGGCTGACGGCAGTCAAAAATGACGAGCACAGCGAACGGCCTGCCGAAAATTACCGGCACAGCTTGATCGCAGGGCTTAAAGTGTTCGGCAACTCTGCTCCGCATTTTCAGGCGGCCTTGGAAAAAATCACTTCGAATCAGGAGGTGGTATATGCAAGCAGTAACACCTTATTACATAAATTCTTAAAAGCCGTCAGACAGGCCTTTAAACTAAAAGACCCCGAAAAAGAAATCAGCGTTATAGTCGAAGATCCCGTAACCCAAGTCAAAAAAAAGCTTGTTATCAATTACAATCAATTCGAAAAAGAGATGAGTTCGAAAGTCAGCGTATTTCAAAGTATCACGGCCTCCGGTTCGGCTACTCAAAATAAGCTAAAAACAATGAGTAACGAATCACTGCTCGCCCTTTTGACAAAATACATTTCGGAATGTAATGAACTTTTAAAACAAATGAGCGGTTTGGACGAATTTTTTAAAACGGTAAAACCGGAATTCCGAACAAAAATACGCGGAATAAAAATAGAAATAACGACGATAACAAATTCCGTTTTAAAGGCAAACCAATACAGGGCACAATATTCCGCCCTCACCGAAGAAGCCGAACAAATGCGCAAATTAGGCATAAGCCGCACAGATTGAAACAAAGGGTCAAAAGCGTTATAATTCCCGCACGTGATGATATCGAAAGGAGTTATAATGAAAAGATTATTTTTGTTTATATGCGCCATCTTCCTGTGTCTGCCCGCCTGTTCTCAAACGGGTTCCGTCTCCAACCGTGAATTCAATGTTGCGATTTCGAACGGAATCCCTATGCTGCACCCCCATATTTCGTTTAATGCCGATGAGGCCCAAATATTGACGGCCTTATACGAGGGCTTTTTTGTATACGACCCATACACGTTGCAGCCTATTCCCGCCCTTGCCGAAAGCTGGACTAAGACTGGCGGAAGAACGTGGCGCTTTACCATAAAAAGAAACGCGAAATTCGAAAACGGCGATCCGATTACAGCGCAGACTTTTGTAGAATCATGGCTTAACCTTTTAACACCGGAGGCGGAATTCGAATATGCTTCGCTTTTGGATTTTATTGATGGGGCTGCCGATTACAGAAGCGGAAAATTAAAAAACAAAGCGCAAGTGGGAATAAAAGCGGAATCTGAAAGGGTTTTTGTAGTGTACACAAATATGCAGGCCGAACACCTGCCGGCCGTTTTGTGTCATCACGCTTTTTCGGCGGTTCATCCTTCTCAACTTAAAAACACCCAAAAGCTTTCAAAAAGCGGCTCTTTTAAAAACGCCAAAACTGCATTTAAGCCTATTTCAAGCGGCCCGTATAAAATAGAAAAATTTACCGAAAAAGAATTAATCTTAACAAAAAACGAAAATTACTGGGATAAAAATTCCGTAGAAATACCCAAAATAAATTTGCTCCTTAATCTGACAAAAGAACAGGCTGCCGAAAAATTCAATAAGGGAGAAATAGATTGGCTTTCCCGCAGCGACGTCATTAACCAAATAGGCGATCAAAGAAATATCCACATTGACCCGATGTTTGCAACGGAATTTTTTTTCTTTAAAACCTCAGCCGGTATATCCCGCATAAAAGAAATTCGTGAAGCCCTTCTTTTAGCCGTACCTTACGAAGAACTCCGCAAAGGGTATTTGATAAAGGCTTCGACTCTTGTTTTTCCGCTTGCCGGCTACCCCGAAATAAAAGGGATAAACGAATATAATGTTCAAAAAGCCGAAGAAATTATAAACAAACTTAATTTAACAAAAGAAGAAAAAAAAATAGTTATAAAGCTTCCCGAACTTCAATATTATAAGGATTTGATTTCGATATTGAATAAGGCATGGGAAAAAATAGGCATATCATGCGAGGTGATTTTTTTTCCGTTTTCTTCATACTATAACGAATTAAAATCATCGGATTATAATTTAGGCGTTATTTCATGGATTGGCGATTTTGCAGACCCGCTTGCTTTTCTTGAAATCTTCCGTCCCAACTCAACATTAAACGATTCAAACTGGAAAAACGTGGAATTCGAACAAACCTTAAAACGGGCGGCGGCGGATTCGCAAATAAAAAGCCGGTTTGAAAAACTGGGGGCTGCCGAAGAACTTTTGTTAAAGGACTTTGTAATTATTCCCTTGTCCCATCAGGTAAGCGTGAACATAATCGACCTATTTTCGATTGAGGGCTGGTATTCCAACGCAATAAATATTCATCCGTTTAAATTTATAAAGTTCGTGCGTCCGCAGCCGTTACCGGGAGTTGCAAGAATATAAGAGGATAGCTAAATGAAAAAAGCTGCAATCATTGCAAGTTTCGGAACAAGCTATACGGAAACCAGAAAAAAAACGCTGGACACGATAGAAGCCGAAGCAAGGACCCTTTTTACGGACATCGAAATTTTCAGAGCATACACCTCCGGTATGGTAAGAAAGATATTGAAAACGCGGGATAAAATTACGGTACCCTCACCTTCCGAAATTATCGAAGACCTGCGGCGCAGGGGTTTTGAAAAAATATATATACAGCCGACGCATATAATTCCGGGAGCGGAATACGATAAGCTGAAAATATCGGGCTGCGTTTTAGGGCAGCCGCTTTTGCATGAAGCAGCCGATTTCGGAAAAATAATCGAGGCCATCGAATTGCCCCCCGATGAAAAAGGCCGTGCAGTTGTTTTTATGGGACACGGTTCGTATCATAATGCCGATAAATTTTATAAAACGCTTGAAGCGGAATTGTTTAACCGTAAGCACTGTAATGTTTTTATCGGAACGGTCGAAGGAGCAAAAACCTTAAACGATATTTTACCCGAATTAAAAGAAAAAAGCATTGAACGGATTTTACTAATGCCGTTTATGACGGTTGCAGGCGATCATGCCGAAAACGATATGGCCGGCGATGACAATGCAAGCTGGAAAACCGTTTTGGAAAAAGAAGGCTATCAGGTAACGCCCGTTTTAAAAGGCTTGGGAGAATACCCGGGAATACGCAGCCTTATGTATCAATCTTTAAAAAACATAATACGGGAGAATCCCTGATGAAAAATATTTTCGGTGTAGGCACGGGCCCGGGCGGAAGCGAATATCTTACTTTGATAATTGCGAATAAGCGGTAAAATATGAAAGGCCTTATGATATCCGCTCCGAACAGTAATTCGGGAAAAACCGTTATTTCCGCAAGCCTTATTTCTGTTTTAAAAGACAGCGGGTTGGATATTGGCGGTTTTAAAACAGGCCCCGATCAAATAGACCGTAAAATCTTAGAATATGCTTCGGGTAAAAGCGCCGGCAATCTTGACCGGTTTATGATGGGCTCGGCCGGCTTAAAATATGCTTTGGGAATCTTAGAATCGGACTATTGCATAATCGAAGGCGTGATGGGCTGCTTTGACGGAATAGCTTCGACTGCCCAAAATTCTTCTTTCGAAATTGCTCAAGGCTTGAATATCAATATATTACTCACCTATACGCCGTCGGGGGAAATGTTTACGATGATTCCTAAATTAAAAGGAATGCTTGATTTTTCCGCAGACAGAATAAAAGGAATAATACTAAATAAAATAAAACCGGTACTGTATCCTGCATACAAAAAAATGATAGAAGAAAACCTCGGCTTACCCGTCTTGGGTTTTTTGCCGCCGCTTTCGGAATTAAAGATAAAAGAAGCCGGTTTAGGATTGGCAATCGACACCCGGTTCAGCGAAAAAAAAATCCGCAATTTTATAAACAAAACGGTTTTGAAAAATTTCGATATAAAAAAAATAATGCGGCTTTTTAAAAAAGTAAAAACGGCACAACCGTCAACCGTAAAAAAGGCGGATATAAAAACAGGCATTGCAATGGACAAGGCCTTCAGCCTGTACTATTCGGAAAATATTTTTTTGTTCAAAACCTATACCGACGCACACTATTTTTCGCCGTTAAAAGATAAAGCCCTTCCCAAATGCGATATTTTGTATTTCGGCAGCGGGAACATAAAAGAACACACGGAAAAACTTTCATCCAATAAAAGACTGAAAACGGAAATAAAAAAATTTGCCGAAAACGGCGGCATAATTTTTGCCGAAGGAGAAAGCGTAAATTATCTGTTTGAATACTTTGATGATCTTCCCATGTGCGGAATATTTAAAGGAAACACACACAGTTCGCCCGCCCTGCAAAATTTCGGTTATAAAATAATGGAGCTAAAAGAAGATTCCGTTATCGGAAAAAAAGGAGATACCTTTTATGCAGCGGAATATCATAAATCAAAGGCGGAACCGGCCTCTTCCGGCATATTTAAAATTACAAAACCGCTTTCCGATTATACTTTTGAAGACGGCTTTGCGTTTAAAAATACGCTCGCTGTTTTTCAAAATATCAATTTTATATCGTGTTTAAAAAATTTTTCTTTTTTGCTGAATTATGCAGTAAAAAAGAAAAGAGGAAAACTTTAAAAATAACTTTTAAAAGAGTTTTCCGAAAACTTAACATAAGGAGCATCAAAATGATTAACAATGTATTGTTTTCCGATTTTTACGAATTAACGATGGCACAAGGATTTTGGAAAAACAAGCGGAATACGAGAACCGTATTCGAAATGTTTTTTAGAAGCAATCCGTTTAAGGGCGGGTATTCCGTATTTGCAGGGCTTGAACCGCTTTTAAAAGCAATCGAAAATTTCAAATTGACGGCGGAAGATATCGACTGGCTTTCTTCTTTGAATATTTTTGAAAAAGAATTCTTGGGCTATATTTCGAATTTCAAATTTTCAGGCGACGTATGGGCGGTAAAGGAAGGCAGTCTCATCTTTCCGAACGAACCCATAATTCGAATAGAAGCCGACGCAATAGAAGCCCTTCTTTTAGAAGGTCTTATTTTAAACACGATTAATTTTCAAAGTCTGATCGCAACCAAAACGGCCCGTATTTATCTTGCATCTCAAAAAGGCTCGATAATGGAATTCGGATTAAGACGGGCGCAGGGACAAGACGGCGCGATGAGCGCAACCCGTGCCGCATACATCGGCGGGGCTTTCGGCACAAGCAATGCGCTGGCGGCAAAAACGCTGGGTATTCCCGCATTGGGCACAATGGCCCATTCTTGGATAATGTCGTTTAAAAACGAAGAAGAAGCTTTCCAAACCTATGCCGATATCTATCCCGATAACTCTATATTTTTAATCGACACCTATGATACGCTCCGATCCGGTATAATAAGCGCAATAAATGTAGGCAAGCGGTTACAAGCAAAAGGTAAAAACTTCGGTGTACGCCTTGATTCAGGCGACGTTTATTATCTAAGCACCGCTGTCCGTAAAATACTCGATGAGGCAGGCTGCGAAAAAGCTGCAATATCCGTATCGAACGAATTAACCGAAGAAATAATCGAATCGCTTGTTCAAAACAATGCCCCTGTAAATTCGTGGGGCGTCGGCACTCATCTGGTAACGGGCGGAAACGAATCTTCTTTTACCGGGGTTTACAAATTGGCGGCGTATAAAAACGAAGACGAAAACACATGGACGCCTGTAATGAAATTTTCCGACGATCCAGCCAAGATGACGAACCCCGGCGCAAAACAAGTGTGGCGGCTTTATAACGGCGACGGCTCTTTTAAAGCCGATATTATGACGATGACCGACGAGGTTATAAAAACCGGAACCGAACAAACCTTTTATCATCCGTCGAACGATTATCAAAACTTTACGTTTACACCCGCCAAGGCCGAAGCACTGTTGGAAAAATATATCGAAAACGGTAAGGCGATAAAACCGCACCCTGCCCTTGCCGAAATAAAAAAACATGCCGAAGCGCAGCTCGATAAATTGGACGGCACTTCCAAACGTCTTTTAAATCCGCACATTTATAAGGTTTCGCTTAGCAAAAAAATGCGCGATTTAAAACAGAGCATAATCAAAAATAAACCGGTCTTTAAAAATTAGGGCGTCCGGGCGGCGAGCTTCGGGCTCCGCCAAAAGCTTCGGCTTTTTTGCGTGCGCAAATTCCGCACGCAAAAAATCGGCGGATAATTTTTGAAAAAATTATCCGCCCCCTGCGCATGCCTGACGCAGGGGCTTTAACACCTCGTCTTTTGTTTGTGCGGAGGTTTTAATACCAGCCGTTTTTCATCTGCGCTTCTGCCGTGACAAATACGCCTGTTTGGTTAAAAGCAAATTCTATAATAGGAATGAAATTTTT
>CAUTPO010000053.1:0-13560 GCA_963540475.1 uncultured Treponema sp.
ACACATACAGTGCGAAACATTGAGCACTGTACCCGACGCTCGCGTCGGGGGTGTTTATTGTATCATAACTTTAGACAAAAGTCCATATTAAAAATTAGGAATAAATTATGTCCAGTAAAATCATATTTATCGGCTTTTACCGCCATTATTTTTTTGCAATAGTTAAAGCTTATCTATCGACATCGATATATCTTATTGAAGCTTTTTATAAATCAATATACTTTTTTTCGCAGCTGTCAGTCTTCTGCTTTTGACTTCTTTCTGTTTTTTTGAGAGGGGATTCGGGTTAGATTTTTCAAAACGGGTACTTATAGGCTGGGGTCTGTACTTTCAGAACGAAATAAGAAGATACAAATGGCGGACAGGGATGCCTATTAAAACTTGGACTTGTTTATCCAGTCGGCGATTATCGGTTCCAAGGCTGTTACGTCAAATCCGAGTTTTAAAATCTCCTTTCTTTCCTCGGACGCCTGCCAGTTTTGATACGGATTATCATAGTTTTCTTCAAAAAAACCGTAGATTAGATTTTCGGCCGTGTTTTGCTCGTTTCCAAAAGTCGAAACCTTTTGAACGGCCTTGGCTTCGATTTCCCTGCGTATCGATGGCCGTATATTCTCGAAAAAAAGCCCTTTATAAATCTTATATCGCGCACCGCTCATTCGTTTTATGATTTCGGAAATGGAGGCGGAAATCTTTGCTTCGGGAACGGCGCGTTTTTTTTCGCCGGGAGACGGGGCTGCCGATTTTACATTCTGCCGTACCTGTGTTCCTTTTGCAGGTTTTAAGGCGGTGGGTTTTAAGCCGGCCGGCTGCGGTTTATCCGTTTTTTTGTGCACAGTTTTTCCGTTTATTACAGCGCCTGCCGTCTGCCGTTTCGGTACTGCGGGGGCTTTCCCCGCTTTTTTTACGGTGCCGGCCTTTTTTTCGGTTAGGGCGGGGGCTGTCTTTTCCTTCGTTTTTTTACCCGCTTGAGATGCCCGTATGCCGGTCTTCGCAGGCTGGGCCGGCCGGCCGCTCTTTGTCTTTTTTTCTGTAGGCGGCGGCAGGGCTGCGGGCTGCTTTTTGTTTTTTGCTTCTATCGAAGCCTTCGCTTGTACCCATTGCCGTTGAATGTACATATCTCCTGCAATACTGTAATAATACCCGTTTACGACATTCAGTAAAACGGCTTGCAAAATCTCTTCGTCCTTTCGGCCGAGCATTCTTCCTGTTTTTACTGCCTGAAAAATATTGAAATGATTCGTTTTATATTTGCGGCTGTACAGCAAAACAGCATTTTCAAAGGCTGTGTTCGAATACAGTGCCCAATATTTTACCGTATATGCGATAACCTGATCTTCTATCGTCCGTATCGAGGCGGGGATAATAATGGCCTCGGCCTGCGCCTTTGTAAACACGATTTTGGAAAAATCGAAGGCGGGCTTGGGGCGGTAGGTATTTTTCAGCCGAGCTTCTTCCCGAAGTACGGCAGCCTGTTCATGTTTGTATGCCGTTACGGAAGAAAGGGTGTCGGTTACATACAGGCGGATAAGTTCCGCTGCTTTTTTCATATCGGCTTCTTTGAATCGCAGTAGTGAAGAGTAGCGGGCATACTTTTGTGTAAAGGAAACGGCGGCGAATTTGTCGTTTGAAACGGCTGCTACAATCTGTTCGCATTGCCGTATAATGCCGTACACATCATTGGGGTTTAGGTGTGCTGTTTTTTTCGTAATAACTTCGATGGTGGCCTTGATTTGTGCAATGGTATTTTGTGCCAGCCTGATAAGGCTTCCCGTTAAAAGTTCACGAAATCGGGACGATCGTTCCCTGTAAGAGCTCATAAGGGCAATCCGTACGGCCTCGTCGGGGTATTTTTGTTTCAGCCTTTTGTTATAGATAAAAAGGGCATCGTTCAAACGGCCTGTTTTCCTCAGTTCGAAATATCTTTCAATATCTTCGTCTTCGGAAAGGCTGAGTTGAGGATATTCCGCCTTTAAAACCTGTTTTTCAAGGTCCGTTATCTCTACCATAATCTCACCGCTTAATCGGCATCGTATAATAAAATCGAAAAAAAAACAAGGCATTTCAATCCGTCTTTTTTTCAAGATACATATTGACAAAAGTTTGATTTTGAATATAATTGCTCGAAATGATTAAAGAAGCGATTAGTCTTTCGGCTTATGCGAAAATTAATCTGCATTTGGAAGTGCTTAACCGCAGAAGAGACGGATTTCACGAAATTGTGAGTATTTTTCGGCTTATTTCGCTGGCGGACGAGCTTTTAATCGAAAAAATATCCGAAAAAAACGTTTGTTCGGTTTGTTCGCCCTTGCAGAGCCTGCCTAAAAATAATACGATATGCAAGGCTTACGAAGAATTTCAGACGTTGACGGGTATCGAAAGCGGAATACGGGTCCGCATATTAAAGCATATTCCTGCAGGTGCGGGGCTGGGAGGCGGTTCATCCGATGCAGCCGCAGTGCTTTCGGGTTTAAACAGGCTTTTTGATGCGGGGCTGCCGCCCGAAAAATTGGAGACTGCTGCTTTAAATATCGGCAGCGATGTCCCCTTTTTTTTAAAAGGCTCTGCTGCGCTGGTGCAAGGCCGGGGAGAGCTTTTAAAGCCGCTCCGAATGAAAAGCGGTTTTTTCGGAATTTCGATTTTTCCCGGGATTATGAGTTCCACGAAAACGGCTTATGATCTTTTAAAAAGGACGGCTGAGCCTGTGCTTCCTTCTTTTAATCCCGAAGATTTTTGCGGCCTCGACTGCAAGGATTGGCCTTTTTTTAACAGTTTTGAAGCGCCGCTTTTTGAAGCGTATCCTGCGATAAAAAAGGCGAAGTTACGTTTGTTGGATTGCGGAGCCGATTTTGCCCTTATGAGCGGATCGGGTTCTTCAGTATATGGTCTTTTTAAAGACGAAAAAACGGCCGGAAGGGCTTTTTCGGAGCTTTCGGGCTGTTATAAACAGTGTTTTTTGTTTTTAACACTTGCATTATAAGTAAAGAAGAGTACAATTTTATATATAATTGTCAATTAATAAGGAGTGATGCAAATGGAAATTACAGAGGTTCGTATCAGGCGTGTCAATTTAAAAAATAATTTGAAGGCTTATGCAAACATTACGTTTGATGATTGTTTTGTTCTTCATAATGTCAGGGTTATTGAAGGTTCGGGCGGTCTTTATATAGGTATGCCCAGCAGAAAACTGACAAACGGTGAGTTTAAAAATATAGCTCACCCGATCTGTTCCGAATTTCGGGATAAGATGACGGCTGCGGTTGTGGAAGCGTATCAAAAAGCGGAAACCGAGCCCGATTTTTCCGAAGAGGTTAAACAGGAAGAATAAACGGCTTAATTGTTTTTAAGCCTTGTTAATGCGTTTACAACAGCAGAAGTGCTTTGTATATATTTGGGACGTCGGCAAGTGGTAAGCCAACGGCTTTTGGTGCCGTCATTCCGTAGGTTCGAATCCTACCGTCCCAGTTTTTAAGCAGCTTTCAAAGCTGCTTTTCTTGTTCTACTTTATATGAAGGAGTTCTGAAATTATGGAACAGAGAATAATAAATGCGAAAGAACGAACAGAGTTGGGAAAATCCGCTGCCGTAAAGTTACGAAAGTCCGGACGGATTCCTGCGGTGATGTATGACAGACACGGAAAATCGGTCTTGCTTGATGTGGAAGAAAGAGAATTTATGAAGCTTTTTAAGACCGTTACGGAAAGTACTATTTTGAAAGTTCATGTCGGAGATAAGGATCACGAAGTTTTTATTAAGGATTTTCAGCATAATATCGTTGACGATAAGATTAAACATGTCGATTTTTATGAGGTCGAGCGCGGCAAGATGCTTCGTACAAAGGTTAAGATTAAGCTGCAAGGTTCTGCCGAGGGCGTAAGGCACGGCGGTGTTCTTGAAACCGGAATCACCGAGCTGGAAGTCGAATGTTTACCGAAGGATTTGCCGCCGAGGATTATCGTCGATGTTTCGGCTCTCGATGTAAACCAATCACTTCACGTGCGGGATATTCCTCTATCTGAACATGTTACGGTGCTGACGGATAAGGATATGACCATAGCGGCAATCAAGTTTGTAACTGCCGATAAGCCGGCTCAGGAAGCAGCAGCGGACGCTCCCGCAGGTGCAGAGGGAAGCAAGGCTGAAGAAGCCAAATAAACGAGTAATTTGAAACAAAGAGCCTTGTTTGCAAGACAGGGCTTTTTGCCGTTTACGAATGACAGGAAAGGGGGCCGCAATACCGATTGCAGCAAGCCTAAATGGTAACTTCTTGCGGGCACCTTTTTAAGACTGTTTACCCAATTTTTCCCATCTTTTTTAAGCTTTTTCAAAAATCAACATACCAAAAGCATTATGATTACTGCTCGATGTTTTGCTCTGTCTGTTTTATAAGGTAGGTGAATCCGGTTTTAATGTCCTCAGGTGACGGCTTAGGAAGTGCTTTGAGGTATTAAACCCGCTGCACGGAATAAAGGATCGAAAAACATCGAGGTGAGCTCTTCGGTGCGAAACGGTTATTTTTTTCGTATCGGGGTTTTACCGCAGACGAAAAGGGCGGTTTTTTTGTACTTTGGGGAGGAAGCGGATCCCCCATTCCGGTCAGGCCCAAACCGTTTTTATCTTTTATCTGTCGTGTATGCCTTGCGGTATCACTGTTTTGTGTCTACAAGGCCGGCAGCCGTTTGAAATTTATCTGTATGGTTTTAAAAAAGGCGCCTTGTGTTCTGAAGGTATCGTTTTACCGCCTGTTGTAGGCGGTAAAACGATTATTTTACACTTTATTCGGAAAGGGTGCCGCTTTCAGGAGCCGGATCGGAAGGAGATGCAGGCGGTGCCGCAGCTTCGGGAAGCGGGGATCCGGGCGAGGTGCTCGGTTTTTCGTTATTTTGTTCTACGGACGGCTGTTTTTTGGTCTGTGCCTGAATAAGAGCATAATCGTTTTTGGCAAGTATGTAGTACTTGGGGGTAATTCCCGCACCGCCTGCCGTTTCGTATCGGGCGATAATTTCTTTTAGCATACGTTCGGCTTGGGCCCATTTTTTTTGTTTTATAAGAAGATGGGCTATTTCAAATTCGGCTGCCGTTCTTATCGAAACATCGCTGCCGTAACGGGTAATCAGAATTTCGTAATAGGCGATAGCCTTTTTCTTGCTGCCCTTATCGAAGTGCTCCTGTGCCCGTTGTTTTAACTCGGTGGGCGTAAGATTAGGCGGAACGTTTTCGTTAGTGGGAAAGGTTCCGCAGGAGGCTGCCGTAAGGCATAAAAGGGTGCACAGCAGTGCGAGTGCACCGTACGCTGCGGTAAAAAAAGTCCGGCTTTTTTTGATTTCGATCAATCGGTTTGTTCGGTATTCTGTCATATCTTCTCCTAAAATTCGATAAACTTGTTCAAAACTTCAGTTTCAAAGCAGGGTTCCTTGAAAAATGATGTTTAAAATCGTATTATTCTTGCGCAATTTTGCGCTTGTAGACCTGTTCAACAACGAAATTATCGAACAGGTCTGATCTATTCACGTATGACGCTTATTTCTACACGCCTGTTCCGTGCCCTGTTTTCCGGTGTATCACTGGGTGCGATCGGCTGCGTGCTGCCGTATCCTGTCGTGGTAAAGCGCCGTCGTGCTATGCCCCGTTTGGAAAGCTCTTCGGCTATCTTTTCCGCCCGCTGTACCGATAATATCTGCTGATCATCGGGCTTATTCAGATCGGCCGTGTGTCCCTCGATCAAAAACGTAGTATACGGACCTGTTTTTAAAAGAGCTTCGGCAATAATATCTATTTTTCCCAGTTCGCTCGGCAAAATGTCGGCCTGATCTGCAATAAAGTGAATGTCCTGCAAGGTAATTTTGATTACGTTGTCGGGGTTTGACAGTTCAAGGCCTTGAGGCTTGTTTTCTTCCAGCAGCCGTTCGATATCGCGGTAGGCAAAATAATAATTTTCATCAGGAGGTGTGAACGGTTCCGTAACCCGTAAAACCTCAGGATCGCAGATGATGACGATTTTTCCTTCTTTTAACAGTTTGAGGTTTTCGGGGCGGGAAAGAATTTGGCCGCTGTCTTCTGCCGAAATAATCGGATCGGTCCTGTTTTGCCCGAACACACCCCGTGCCAGTATCCTAAGCGGCGTTGTTCCGATCCTGTCCCGATAGGCGCTTTCGTCAAGCGTGGAAGAATAAACGGCTATGCTTTTGTTTAAGGCGAGAGCAGGGTCTACCATATTTTTTTCGTATATCTGCGACATTTCCGTATCCCAAATTTTCGGAAAGATACAAGGGCGCAACTTCTCTTTGACATATTCGCCGTGTACCGGCAAAAACCCGCGCGCATCTATCAAAATACCTGAGTACACCTTGCTTACGGGCGTGCTCGGCGGCACGGCCGGCGTATACGGAATTTTGTGTTTGATAAACAGTTTGGCTATTTCGTGCGTCCTTGTGGTGTTTTTGACGACTGCGTGTTTTAAATCGGTCGAAAAATAGGGCGGGGTTCTTTTTCCCTTTTCGATAACGGCGTTTAAGCTATTCAAATCGACTTTTTGTTCGGCAAGATAATTTCCCAGCCGGTGAGATGAATCGACGATGATCGAAAGGTAGATGTCTTTTAAACGGGACGGAATATAGCGTTCGATTATGTAAAAGGATTCGTTTCTATCCGATGGCAGCCGAAGCCCCGTCTTATCTATGTCGAGGCTTATCACCGAATCGATAGTTTCCGTCTCCCAGTTTTGAACCGAAGAGGAGTTTAAAACGGGTTCGGTTGCATGAAGAAACAGGGCCGAAACAATAAACGTAAAGAAAAAACTACTTTTTTTTGACAGTAAAGCCATTATATTCTCTCCCGGGAACCTCTGAAAATACCGTTATCCGTTTTTTAAAACAGAGGTGTTTTAAATGCGTTTTATAAGGCATCAAAAGATGAATGCCTTTGGTGTGCCCCGCCTGAAGATGACGGAATCAATCCGCCTTGAGTTTTCGGGGCTTTCCGTATCTACAATATCGGCACTTTTAAAAGCTGCCCTAAGGAAAGAACGGCATTTACGTTTATTCCGTTTTTTTCGGCAAGCTGTTCTACCTGTATGTTGAATTTGAGGGCGATTGACCACAAGGTATCGCCTTTTTTTATTTTATAGTGGCCGTTAAAAGCGCGGCCTTGCGTTTCGCTGCCGCCCTTATACGCCGCAACCGACTTTAAGGCCGGAATGTAGAGCGTTTGCCCGACTTTAAGGGCTTTTGAGCGTATCTTCGGGTTGTATTTTAAAATCACCTCGACACCGACGCCGTAGTGTTTTGAAAGGGCGTAAAGGGTGTCCCCCGATTTTATTTTGTATGTATAATGTTTTACCAAGAGCTTGTTTTTGGACAAGAGGTCTTGTACGGCTTCTTTGTGCTCCGCTGGAACTCTAAGTCCGTATTCGACATTGGGCGGCGTTATATTGTACTTAAGCGAGGGGTTTAGGTCTGAAAAAAGCGAAAATTCGGCATTCAGCTCTTCCGCCAGCATAACAAGGTCCACCGACCGTTTTATTTTGATGACGTCGGTTGCGTCGGATGATACCGGCTCGCCCCAGTTTATGCCGTATTGTTTGCTCTGCGTCAATATTTCCGATACGGCCAAGAATTTTGCGACATAGAGGGCGGTTTCGGGTTTTAAAAAGCCCTTTTCCGCCAGATACCAGTAGTTTTTGCTGCCGGCCGCCTTTATCGCCTTATCCAGTGCACCGACCCCGCAATTATAGGCTGCCAGAGCCAGATACCAGTCGTTGTACCGGCTGTAATTCCAACGCAGCTTTTTTACGGCAGCAACGCTGGCCTTCCACGGGTCGCGCCTTTCATCCAGCCATTCGTTTACGTTGATATCAAAGCCGCCTATGCTGTTCCGCATAAACTGCCAAATCCCTACGGCCCCCGCCCTCGAAACCGCCTTGGAATGAAAGCCCGATTCTATGACGGGCAAAAACAGGAGCTCTGCGGGAAGGTTTTCGCGGCGTATTTCTTCCAAAATAAACAGCCGGTATTGAACCGACCGCTGCATAATGCCTTCCAGATAGCGAAGTCCTTCTTCCGTCGTGTATCTGGTTCTGAATTTTTCGATTAGGGGGTACCGGTGCGGAACAAGCATTGTGTTGTGCAGTGAATTCCGCCTGATAAAGGAGACGGCGGCCGGTTCTTCGCCATCCAACTTAGACGAGCCCCGTTCAGCTCCGGCCTGTTCCATGGCCGCCGCATTAAGGGTAAAAAGAAAGATAGCCGCGCCCGTTAAAAGGCCCTTCCGTAAACGCCTTGTTCCTATATGGACGCTTCGCATACAGGCGTCTGTTTTTTCCGTTTTTTTCTTCAAATAAATACTTCTTTTTTGAAACATACAAGTTTTCACTATATTTTTTCTCCGTAATAAATGCCGGCCCATTCCCATTTTCCGTGTATATCGGGGTCGGCGGGAAAATTGACCTTTTTAAAGTACAGGTACCAGGTGCTTACGTACTGGTTCCAGCCTGAGGTTTTTAAATAGGCTTCCCGCGGGGTGGACGAGGGGTCGAGCTCGGCGGCCATTGTGATATGGCTTCCGTACATAAAGTTTTTTAAGTCGAAGTCGGGCTGCGAATAAAGCTCGGACAGCTCCTGTTTCCAGGCCATGGTAAAAAAGTTTACCTTTGACCTGTAATGTTCCAAGGTTACATAGTCGTTTCGTGAAATGGCGGTCTTGATTCTTGCAACAAGGTCGTCCAAATTTTCCACCGTCCAGCTTTTTGAGGAAGAACTGTAGTCCACGATTTTTCGGGCATAGCCGTAATTATCGGGAATACCGGGAATGATAAGGTCGAACCGTCTTAAACTGATAAATTTCGAATATGTTTGGATTGCAAGGTGCCATTCTCCGAGTTTTTCGTAGTTTTGGGCAAGCATAAAATAAGAATAAGCCGGGTCAATGCTGTCGTAAAAGTCGGTAATGAGCTTTGAATAATATTCGGCGAGCCGTTTGGGCTCGTTCGTAATGCTTATCAGGTTTTTTAAACTTATCAGCTTTGCCGATTTTCCGTTTATTTCGATATCCTTCTCCGAGTTGACGATCCGTTCGAAATAATAAGCAGCCGGTTCCGTCATATTTTGTTCCATATACTCGTTTGCCAGCATCAAAAACCAGTATTCCTTGTAATCGTCTTTTTCGGTGCTTTCCGCAAGCGAGGACAGGTATACGAGCAGGGATTTGTTTTTTTTCTTTATTTTTAAGTTTTTGGCAATTTTATCCCTCATTGCAAAACGGGCCTTGGAATTTTTCGTTTCGGCAGAAAAAGCCGTCAGCATTTTTTGCTCGTTTTTTAACTCGGCCATATCGTTGTAAAGATATGTATTGCCGTCCCTTTTGCACGAAAAAACAAAGAGGCAAAAAAGACAGGGTAAAATTCTTCTATATTTTATTCCGTGTTTCATATTATTTATTTCCGGTAAATTCGGTAACCGCAACAATTGCCGGGCATACTCGGATTGCGTACCCCGCATCGGTAAAAACAGCACAGCGCCGATAAGATTACAGGTTTCGGCGGGCGAATCAGCCGTATAAGCTGCGGCACATAACAAGGCCGCTTGGTTTTTGCAAGAAAGCCCGTAGGCAGGTTTCCGTTAGACGGTTTCCTCGGAAAGCAGTATGGTCTGCTTTTTCGATTAGGATAATAGCACGTATTAAAGATATTGGCAATATGTTTAAAATGTATTATACTATATGTAATGATTTACGACAAAAAAAGCACCTATTCGAAAAAATCATATTCTCCGTTTTTTTCCGCATTTTTTTTGGGGGTGCTGTTTTTTTCGTGTAAATCCCTGCCCGATAAAGGTGTTCCTGCGGGGCGCCAAGCTCCCTCCGAAACAGTGACTACGATGCGGCCTTCGGGCGAGGGAACCGTGCTTGCGCTGCCGGGGCAGCGGGAACTTGCGGAAAAAAGGCTTGATGCGCGGCTTATTTCCAATATCGAAAAAGGTTCACCCAATTCGTTAAAGGCGGCCGTCCTGTTTATCCGAAGCGACAGCAAGGGGCTGACCCTCGAAAACAAGATTTATCTGAGTATAATTGCCGATATTATGTATCTGGTATATCCGCTGGAAACGGACGGCCTGCGTCCGCGGGATTCCCGTGAGGAAAACGACTATCTTGCAGGCTTAAAAAGCGTAAAAGACGGCATCTATCCGTTTACAATGAAAAAAAATGACTTTTTATCCCTTGTCATTCCGCCCTTGGTTTTGACGGGCGGCAGTCAGGTGCAAAGTGCCTATCTTCAGGATATGGAGGAGCGGCTTGAGCAAGCAAAAAAACTGCGCCCCGAATCGGTTTTGCCGTATTATCTGGAGGGGCTTTTAAAAGAGCGGCAAAACGACGAGCTTTCGGCGGAACAACTGTATAAAAGGGCTTGGGACTCGGATAATTCGTGTTATCCTGCAGGGCTTAAGTACGGAAAGATCGCTGCGGGAAAGGGGCAGGGCAGCACGGCCGTACAAATTGCGGATATTCTTTCTTCCGTTTATAAAGATAATTTTGAAGTTTTTCTTTTGTATGCGCACGGGTATCTTGCAAACAGGAACCTGTCCAAGGCTTCGGACTACGTTATCGATGTATTAAAGCGCGAACCGGAAAATGTCGCCGCCCTGCTTTTGCGTATTCAGATACTGATAGAACAAGGCGAATATCTGAAAGCGAATGCCCTGCTGGACGCGTATTCTTTAAAAAACAAGGTTTCCAAAGAATACCTTTTATTTAGGGCACGGCTTGCAAGCGAATGGAATAAAAATTTAATAAGCGCCGCCGATTTTTTGCGCGAGGCGTACAGAACTTATTCAGAGGATTTTAGGGTCCTTCTTTCCTGCGCCGAAATTTGTTTTGCCTCTTCCCAAAAAATCGATGATAAGTCTGCCGATTTTTTTATACGAAAGGTGCTACAAAAAGATCCCGATAATGCGGCAGCCCTTTCTCTTTTGGTCAAGAACAGTATAGCGTTGGAGAATTGGAAAGAAGCGGTTTCGCTTGCAGTAAAACTTGCAGACAGTCAGCCTTCGAACGGGAATAGGGAACTGCTCGTTTCCGCTTATCTGGGAGCGGGCAACTTTCAAGAAGCCTTGTCCGTCTCGCGGCAGCTGTATGCGGCTTCGCGGTATGCTTCCAATACACTGGTAAAGCTGCACCTCGAAGCCTTGTACAAAACGAAAAACTACGATAGCGTAAACAAGCTCATAAGGGAAAAAAGCGCCTCTGCGGATTCGGAATTAAAGTCCGTGCTGCATTATTATGGTGCAAAACTCGTTCAGGGTAATCCTGAATCTTATTTGGCCTCTCTAAGGGCGAGCCTTTTGGCGAACCCGCGTAACAAGGATGCCCTTTTTGCGATGTACGAGCTTTATTTGAATGCGCGGGATTACAGAAAGGCCAAGTATTATCTGGGGCAGGTTATCGCCTTGGACCCTGCAAGCAAAAAAAATGCGGTTTTGGCGGAAAAATTGGATAAATTACTTGCCAATTAGGTGAAAGTAGTGTATTATCCCGCGCAGGTTTTCCCCTGATTGTACTGCGGGTATTCTCAGACGGCGTCTTATAAAACGGCTCTTGGGGCTGTTTTCCGCGCCGGTGAACCGGTTATGCGAGTGCGGTGAGCATATAGAAAGTATTATAGAAGAGAAAACTATAGGAGGTGCGCTATGTGTAAGCACGTATGCGACTTATGCGGATATGTCTATGATTCGCCCTTAGGCGACCCTGATAACGGTATTAAACCGGGGACGGTTTTTGAAGATATTCCTGAGGACTGGGTTTGTCCGCTGTGCGGAGTCGGTAAAGAAAATTTCGTAAAGGTTGAAGTGTAAGCACTCGGTATAGCCGGCCGAAAGGCTGCCGCAGGTTTACGCGCTCCTTTTTGGAGAGGGTACGGGCGGCACCCTTGTAATCTTATGCCGTAAAAGGAACAAATCGAGGAAACGTGTATGGAACTGAATGCTTTTGTTAATTCTATAGGATATGATGGAAATTCCGCAATTGTAGATAAGGCCGCTTTTTCCGCAAATAAGGGAAAAAACATCGAGCAATTGCTGAAAGAAGGTGCTTTCCGTGCAGCAGCTGCCTATGCGGTACATACGGACGATGCGGACGGCCTACAAAAAGTGGCGGACGCGTATAACGGAATTGCCGGTGCTTCCTACAAAAAAGAACAGATGTACCGCCTTTTCGGCGTTTCCAAAGTAGATGTTAAAAAAGTCCTGTTTTTATAATTTTTAAAGATTTTAATACGCCTTTTCCACATGCAAACCAAATGCAAAAATTATTTACCGTTACAATCCGAAAGCCCGTTTTCGGCGGTTCTTGTATTTCCGCCATAGACGGTAAAACCGTTTTTGTGCCGTATGCGCTTCCCGAAGAAGTTGTAGAAATTGTTATCGTAAAAGAGCATAAAAATTATTCGGAAGGAAAAATCGAAAGAATTCTAAAAGCTTCTCCGTATAGAACCGAACCTGCCTGTCCGTATTTTTACCGTTGCGGCGGCTGCGATATGCAGATGGCAGAGGCGGACTATCAGCGGAAACTCAGGGCGGAAACTGCAACGGAGGCCTTTTGCAGGGCCGGTTGCCGTGAGGAGTGTAGTTTTGAGTTTATCGCAGGCGATGAGTGGGAATACCGTTCCCGTTTTCAGTTTCATACAACCGAAAAAGGGGGCTTTGCGCAAAAAAGGCAGGGCAGTGCGGAGCTTGTGCTGATACAAGATTGCCCGGTTGCAGTCAAACCGCTTCGGGCTTTGCTGCAAAAGGGGGAGGCTGCGGCCGCCGATATGTTTTCGGGTGCGGCGAAAACATATCGGCGGCTTCACGTGTTTGCTTCTAACAACGGGATCTTTACCGAATTAAACGCCGCTTCGTGTTCTGTAAGGCTGTGCGGTAAAACGGTGCGCTTTAATCCCTTGGGCTTTTTTCAGTCCAATATGGCTATGACCGAAAAACTGATTCGGACGATGATGGCAGAAGCTGAATTCGGCGGCCGAATTCTGGATTTTTACGCAGGTGTTGGAACCCTGTCCCTGTTTGCGGCCGATTACGCGACGGAGATTCATCTGGTGGAGCACAATAAACATGCGCTTGAATACGCGCGCCTTAATTTCGGTACGGAAGCCGGGGTGTTAAACGGCTGCTTGAAGGTTGAGTATCACGGACTTGACGGAAAAAACTGGGCAAAAACCGCCGGTGCGCACCGGCCTTTTGACACGGTCATTGCGGATCCGCCGAGGAGCGGAATGGAAAAGGCCGTGCTCGAGTGGTTTTGTGCGGCGAAGATTCCGCAGCTGGTGTATGTGTCGTGCGACCCTGTCAGTTTTGCGCGCGATGCGGCAGTACTGATTGCCGCAGGTTATCGGCTGAAAAAGCGCTTTTTGTTCGATTTTTATCCGCAAACGCACCATATCGAAACGCTCGGAATTTTCCGTTTGTAATGCGGCACTATTGCACCCTTAATTTGTAAGGAAATTTTTCGATTGGAGGCGATTTTATGTTCCCTGTTAACTGCGGCACTCATGCCGGCTACCAAAACTTTGTTGTTG
>CAUTPO010000054.1:0-13461 GCA_963540475.1 uncultured Treponema sp.
GGGCACCGTTAGTCGAAATAAAGAATTCCATAACGTTTAAGCCTTCTTTAAAGTTAGACCGGATTGGAAGTTCGATAATATCGCCTGTCGGTTTCGACATAAGGCCGCGCATACCGGCAAGCTGGTTTATCTGATCCTTAGAACCCCTCGCGCCCGACGTTTCCATCATGTGAATCGTATTAAAACCGCCCTTGTCTTCTTTAAGCGCATCCATCAAAATGGCCTTTAAATTGGCGTTGGTTTTTTGCCAAACGTCAACGACCCTGTTGTAGCGCTCTTCCTGCGTAATATGACCGCCCTTATACTGATTGTAAATTTCCAAAACTTCCTTATTGGCCTTATCGAGCATTTCCGCTTTTTCAGGCGGAATAATCATATCGTCCATACTCAAGGTTGCGCCGAAATAGGTGGCGTACTTATATCCGAGGGCCTTCAGCTTGTCCAAAAGCTGCACGGCAAGCCACGGTCCCTTATCCCTAAAAACGTCCTCGATCAGTTTCCGTATTTTTTTGTCGCCGAGCGCGTCGTTCGTAAACGGAATCCCCTCAGGCATTTCTTCGTTAAAAAGAATACGGCCCGGAGTCGTTAAAACGGACTCGATTTTACCCGGCGCCGTTTCGTAATCTACCGAAATCAAATCGTGCCAATCAGCCGAACCGCATTCGGCCGCCATCAAAACTTCTTCGACCGAAGAAAAGCGGCGCGGTTTTTTGCCTTCAGGCAGAGCCCGTTCTTTTGTAAGATAGTAGATACCCAAAACCATATCCTGCGTCGGGAAAACAATGGTTTTTCCGTTTGCGGGATCCAAAAGGTTTCGGGCCGAAAGCATAAGCGTCCAGCATTCCATCTGGGCTGCCTGCGTCAAAGGCACGTGAATAGCCATTTGGTCGCCGTCAAAGTCGGCATTAAAGGCCTTACAGACAAGCGGGTGCAGACGAATGGCCTTTCCTTCAACCAAAACCGGTTCAAAGGCCTGAATTCCAAGCCTATGCAGCGTCGGTGCACGGTTTAACATTACCGGATGCTCGCTTACAACCTCATCGAGCACGGCAAATACCTCAGGCGCCTCCTGTTCGACTAACAGTTTGGCCTTTTTGATGTTTGAAACAACCTCTTTTTGAACGAGTTTTTTCATTATGAACGGCTTAAAAAGCTCCAAGGCCATCTTTGTGGGAAGCCCGCACTGCCACAGTTTTAATTCGGGGCCGACAACGATGACAGAGCGGCCGGAATAATCGACGCGCTTACCCAAGAGGTTTTGCCTAAAACGCCCCTGCTTTCCTTTTAACAGGTCGGAAATTGATTTAAGCGGCCGGTTCGAAGCGCCCTTTATCGCCTTTTTGCGTTTGGAATTGTCGAACAATGCGTCAACGGCTTCCTGCAGCATTCGTTTTTCGTTTCGAATGATGATATCCGGCGCCTTTAATTCCATAAGTTTGCTCAAACGGCTGTTCCTGTGAATGACGCGGCGGTACAAATCGTTTAAATCCGACGTTGCAAAGCGGCCGCCGTCAAGCTGAACCATCGGCCGTAAATCAGGCGGGATGACGGGAATAACGTCCAAAATCATCCATTCGGGGCGGTTGCCCGAGGCGCGGAAATTTTCGACTATTTCTATGCGGCGCAATAAACGCTGATCGCTTTTCGCGCCCTTTTCTATCATTTTTGCCCGCAATTCGGCGGCAAGGTCATCGAGGTTGATGTTTTGAAGCAGGGTTTTGATTGCGCCCGCTCCCATGCCTGCGGTAAACGAGGCACCGTACCGTTCGTACGCGTCACGGTATTCGTCCTCGGTTAAAAGCTGCATCGGTTCAAGGTCGGTATCGTTTGCATCGATAACGATGTATTTTTCGTAGTATAAAACGGAGCGCAGGGCGGCAACCTGTAAGTTTAAAAGAAGGCCCATCCTACTGGGAACGGAGCGGTAATACCAAATATGCGATACCGGAGCCGCCAGTTCTATATGCCCCATTCTTTCGCGCCGTACCTTAAAATGGGTAACTTCGACGCCGCAGCGGTCGCAAATAACACCCTTGTACCGTATGGACTTGAATTTTCCGCAAAAGCATTCCCATTCCTTTGTAGTACCGAAAATTCTTTCGCAGAATAACCCGTCTCGCTCGGGGCGGAGCGTGCGGTAGTTTATGGTTTCGGGTTTTTTTACCTCGCCGTAAGACCATGCCCGTATCGTTTCGGACGAGGCAAGTTTTATCATCAAACTGTCAAAATCCTGTATATCTCTCATAATCACTCCCCCATAAAACCTATTTTTAGAATTATCAAATCCTAAAAAGAAAATCTCATCTGTAATTTTCAATGCAGCCCCAAACCGTTCCAACCTCAAGCGAAACCCGCAATCGGATTCCGTATCCGCCAAGGCCGCATTCACCCGTTTATTTAAAAATTCGCACTCGTTTTTTCGCGTTTAATCAGCTCATCATCTCTTTCGGTTAAAGGAATTTGCTGACCTTTTGCATCGTAAATCGTAAAATCGAGGGCAAGACCGCGCAGCTCCTGCACCAAAACGTTAAAGGATTCAGGAATTCCGGCCGAGCTTGAAGGTTCGCCTTTTACGATCGATTCGTATATTTTGGAGCGGCCGTGCATATCGTCGGACTTGATGGTGATAAGCTCTTGCAATGTATTGGCCGCACCGTAGGCTTCAAGCGCCCACACTTCCATTTCTCCAAGGCGCTGACCGCCGAACTGTGCCTTGCCGCCGAGCGGCTGCTGCGTAACAAGAGAATACGGCCCCGTAGATCGGGCGTGCATTTTGTCATCAACCAGGTGAGCCAGCTTTAAAAAGTAGATAACGCCGACAAATACATCGTTTTCAAAAAGGCGGCCGGTCAGCCCGTCGCGGAGTTTTACCTTTGAATTGACGGGAAATCCGGCTTCTTTTAATTTGGCCTCAATTTGCTCCGTCGTAGGCGACTCGAAAACGGGCGACTCGTACCATTCGTCGAGTTTTAAGCCCGCCAAACCAAGCTCCGACTCCAAAAGCTGCCCGACATTCATTCGTGACGGAACACCAAGCGGCGTCAGACAGATATCCAGCGGGGTACCGTCTTCCATATACGGCATATCTTCTTCGGGAAGAATTTTTGCAACAAGCCCCTTGTTTCCATGGCGGCCTGCCATCTTATCGCCCTCCCGCAATTTGCGTTTTGTCGCAATCAAAACCTTGACAACCTCTTCGACACCGGGGTTTAAATCGTCGCCCTGATCCCGCTTTAAACGCTGCACATCTATGACAGTCCCCTCCGTGCCATGCGGCACCCTCAGCGAGGTATCGCGGACTTCTTTCGCCTTTTCACCGAAAATCGAATTAAGCAGCTTGAATTCCGGCGTCGTGTCGCTTTCGCTTTTAGGCGTAACCTTTCCGACCAAAATATCACCCGGTTTTACCTTGGACCCGATACGGATAATACCCTCGCTGTCCAAATCGTCAAGGCTTTTTTCTGACTTATTCGGAATATCGCAGGTCATCTTTTCGGCACCGAGCTTTGTTTCGCGCACCTCAGTCGATAATTCCTTTATATGAATAGAGGTAAACATATCTTCTTTTACAACGCGGCGCGAAATCAAAATGGCGTCTTCGTAATTGTAGCCGTTCCACGGCACAAAACCGACCAAAATATTTCTGCCGAGTGCAAGCTCCCCGTTATAGGTGGCAGGCCCGTCGGCTATGGGCTGATGCGCCTCGACCATATCGCCGACCTTTACGATCGGACGCTGGTTATAACAGGTCTCCTGATTTGTCCGCTGATACTTTAAAAGCTGATACTCATCCGTTTCGTCCTGATTTTTTGCCTGCTCAGGCACGATAACGATTTTATCGGCGGAAACATATTCGACCCGCCCCGCCCTTTTGGCCTTTATAAGAACGCCCGAATCGTAGGCACACTTTTTTTCCATACCGGTGCCGACACGGGGCGGTTCGGGGAACACGAGCGGAACCGCCTGCCGCTGCATATTCGAGCCCATCAAGGCACGGTTTGCGTCATCGTGTTCCAAAAAGGGAATAAGCGAGGCGGAAACCGAAATAATCTGCTTAGGCGACACGTCCATATACTGAATATCCTTAGGGCTTCTCGATGTATAATCGCCCTGACGGCGGCAGGCGACCTGATCCGCATTGATTTTTCCGTCCTTGCTGATCGCCTCGGAAACCTGTCCGATAAAATACTTATCTTCGTCCATCGCAGAAAGATATTCGATTTCGCGGGTGGCCGCCCCGTTTACAACCTTTACGTACGGAACTTCCAAAAAGCCGTACTCGTTTACACGTGCATAATTCGCCATCGAAACGATAAGCCCGATATTCGGTCCTTCGGGGGTTTCGATGGGACACATTCTTCCGTAATGGGTATAATGGACCTCACGCACCTCAAAACCGGCCCTGTCGCGCGAAAGACCGCCGGGTCCCAACGCATTCAAACGGCGCTTGTGGGTCAGCTCGGCCAGCGGATTAACCTGATCCATAAACTGGGACAGCTGGCTAGCCCCGAAAAATTCCTTAATCGCCGCAACAATGGGCTTAATCGAAATCAAATCCTGCGGTTTGATCGTATCCATCTCTTTAGAACTCATTCGGTCACGGGCAATCCGCTCCATTCTCGAAAAGGCCTTTTTCAAAACGTCGGTCATAATTTCGCCTACGGAACGGATACGCCTGTTCCCTAAATGGTCTATATCATCAACGTTTTCTTCGCCGATATACACCTTGATCAAAAACTTCATCGTTTTAAAAATATCGTCTTCGATAAGGGTTGTCCCCGTAATTTCAGCTCCGTAATCGAACTTCTTGTTCAGCTTATAGCGGCCGACCTTGCCGATATCGTACCTGCGGGCGGTAAAAAACATATTATGCAAGTCTTCTTTTGCATTTTCTACCGTAATCGGATCGCCTGGCCGGATCACGTTATAAACGGCACTCAAGGCATCTTCGACGGTCGGCTCATCGTGCACCGTCGGATCGGGCGTATATTTTATCTCTTCCCGCTCAAAACAGTTAAAAATAATCTGCGAATTAAGAGAATCCTGATCTTCAAAATCGATAACCGTAATGGTTTTTATATCATTTTGAATCAAATCGTCTATATTGTGGGGGTGAATTTTTTCTCCGGCCTGATAAATCTTGCGCTTCTCGCCGTCATCGCCGTTTATAAAAACGTCCCGCGCCAAAACCTGTCCGATAAGCTCCTCGTATTCGCTGCGGTCGGAAGAAATTTTTGCGGTTTTTGTTTTATAAAACAAATCGATAATCTTTTCGCGGGTATCGTAGCCTAAGGCCCGCAAAAAAATCGTTCCGAGAATACGCTTTTTGCTGTCCAGTTTGGCATAAATCAGCTCGCGTTTTTGGTCTATTTCGAATTCAAGCCACGTACCGCGGTAGGGAATAATACGGCTTGAATAAACACCCTTTTCATACGAAAAAATAACGCCGGGCGAGCGGTGAATTTGAGAAACGACAACCCGTTCTGCCCCGTTTATAATAAAGGTTCCCCTATCGGTCATAAGGGGGATGTCGCCCATATAAATACTTTTGCGCCTTATTTCCTTTGTTTCTTTAAAAAACAAGTCGATTTCGGCCTTTAAGGGTACGGAGTAAGTTAGGCCTTTTTGTTTGCATTCTATTTCGGAAAATTTGATGCTTTCATAATCCAGCGAATAAGAAAGATATTGTAAAGACATATCCTCGTTTATGCTTTCGATCGGAAAAGTGGAACGGAACACGCTTTCCAGCCCTTCCGCATTTGCGCCGTCTTTATCTTTTCGGTCATTATCGTCATTCAAAAATTTATTATATGATTGAATTTGAATATCAATAAGATTCGGCAATTCCATAAAATTAGGAATATCTTTGCCGTAATATCTGCGGTTTATATTTTGACCTCGTGCAAACATTCTTACCCCCGTTATATTTAAATTACAAAAAGACTTCCCGACAATTTTGATACGGGAAGTCTTTGAGGAAACTACAATTACTAAATGATGCCGGCATAATAACCGGTTCCATATTGCCTATTAAGCAATTTCGACTTCACCGCCGGCCGCAGTAATAGCTTCTTTGATTTTTGCTGCTTCTTCTTTCGAAACATCTTCTTTAAGAACCTTGGGCGCACCCTCAACAAGTTCTTTTGCTTCTTTTAAGCCAAGGCCGGGTACGACGTTTCTGACTTCCTTGATAACGGCAATTTTTTTACCCGGATCCGTAAGACCTTTCAGGGTAACGGTAAATTCCGTCTTTTCTTCTTCGGCCGCGCCGCCTGCCGCAGCTCCGCCAGCAACAACTGCAACAGGTGCTGCCGCCGTTACACCGAATTTTTCTTCCATCGCTTTAATAAGCTCGGAAAGTTCCAAAATCGTCTTTTCGCCGATCGCTTCAATAATTTGTTCGTTTGTCAATGCTGCCATATTATCTTCTCCTTAAAAATCGTTTTTACGCTAAAAAGCGTTAAAGCAGACAGGGTGTCAGCTTTGAAGCCTGACTGCCTTATTTTAAACGGCGCGCTTATAAAAAGACGCCGGTCTTATGTTATGCCTGAGGCGCGGCCTCTTCTGCCGGAGCCTTGGGTTCGGGAGCAGTCTTCGCCTCTTGTGCCGGAGCTGCGCCGCCCTTGTCTACAACAGCCTGTAACGTGCGTACAAACTTCGACGTCGTAGCGTTAACCGTGGACATAAACATTGCGATAAGCTCTTTTTTGCCCGGCAATTTCGAAAACGCTTCGATCTTTGCAGCGTCGTAAACTTCGCCGTCAACAACCGCACCCTTTATAACCAGTGCAGGTGCGTCCTTCGCGTACTCGAACAAGGTCTTCGCGGCCACATTGGGATCCTCGTTGATAAAGGCCAAGGCCGTCGGCCCGGTAAGCCAGCCGTCCACATCTTTAATATCCGCCGCTTCAAAGGCAATGCGCGCAAAATTGTTTCGGATAACCTTATACGCACACGCGTTTTCCCGCAGCTTGTGCCGAAGCTCGGTAATCTGCTGAACCGTCAAACCTCTGTACTCGGTAAAAATAAAAGAGGACGCGGCTTTTATATCGTTTGTTATATTTTCAATCGCTTCCGTTTTTTGACGGTTGGGATTTTTCGTTCTTAAAGCCATTTTTACTCTCCTACCTTATGATCGACCCAGACACCCGGTCCCATCGTCGAACTGACCGATACCGATCTTACATAATCGTTTTTTGCATCCGCAGGTTTTTTCCGCATCGTTTCGGCAAGCAAAGCCTCGATGTTTTCAACGATTTTTTCCGACGGCATAGAAACCTTTCCGACGGGAAGATGCACAACCCCGCCCTTATCGGCGCGGAATTCCACCCTACCCTTTTTCAGCTCGTTGATTGCCTGAGGAATATTCGTGGTAACCGTTCCCGTTTTAGGGTTAGGCATAAGTCCTCGGCGGCCCAAAACCATACCCAAACGGCCTACGTCCTTCATCATATCGGGCGTCGCGACGGCAATATCGAAATCGAGCCAGCCGCCCTTAACCTTTTCGATATACTCCGCAGAACCTGCATAGGCGGCCCCTGCATCAAGGGCTTCCTTTACCTTGTCATCGGTACAAAAAACCAAAACCTTTTTCTCGCCTCGGAATTGGTGCGGCAAAACAACGGTATCGCGTACCGTCTGCCCCTTACCGAGCGTCAAACTAACGTGAACTTCGACGGTTTCATCAAAATTCGCAAATTTAAGCTCTTTTACGACATCTATGGCCTTGGAAAGCGTATACCGCGCGGCAGGATCGTATTTTTTAAGCGCATTTTCGTATTTTTTTCCGTGTTTCATACTAGCGTTCGACCTCCACACCCATACTTCGCGCCGTTCCCGCAATAATTTTCTTTGCGGCCTCAATGTCATTTGCATTGGTATCGGGCATCTTTGTTTTTGCAATCTCTTCCAGCGCGGCCTTGGACAGTTTTCCTACCTTATTGGTAACCGACGTAGAAGAACCTTTTTCGATCTTGCATGCCTTTTTGATTAACACCGACGCAGGCGGAGTTTTAAGTACAAATGTAAAACTCTTATCCGCATACACGGTAATAACGACGGGGATAATCAATCCGGGCTCCATCGACTTGGTGCGGTCGTTAAACTGCTGGACAAACTGCGGAGCGCTTACACCGTGAGGCCCCAGGGCGGGACCGATGGGCGGCGCAGGCGTCGCTTTTCCGGCAGGGCACATAACCTTAATCTGCGTTACGACCTTTTTTTTCGCCATTTTTATCTCCTTCCGGTACAAACGGAAACTATGTTTCCTCCCGTAATATGATTTTCAAAAAACCTTTCCGTATTCGGATCATACCCGAACATGCTAAGCTATCACCGGCCGCTTTAAATAATTTCGGCCTGATTCATTTCCACCTCGACAGGGGTCGTCCTTCCGAAGATAGCCACCATAACGCGCAGCTTGTTTTTATCGGCAATAACCTCATCGATGGTTCCCGTAAACGAGGCAAAGGCGCCGTCTATAATCTTGACATGCTGACCCTCGTTAAAGTTTTGCACAACCCGCAAATTCTTATCGCTTTTGATCTCGCCCGACTTTTGCAGTATTTCCTTTGCCTCATCAGCCGAAATAGGCTGCGGCTTTTCGTTTCCGGCAGCTCCCAAAAAGCCAGAAACACCTTGAATTTTCCGTATTTCCGCGCAAACCTGCTTCCAGCCTATTTCGGGCAAATTCATTTCGACGAGCATATAGCCCGGAAGAAACTTACGCTTGACATTTTTCTTTTTTCCGCCCTTATTTTCAATAACATGCTCTTCGGGAATCTTTATATCGCCGATAATTTCCGAAGAAACGGTTCCCCGTTCGATAAGAGTGCGGATTGTTCTTTCTATTTTATTCTCATATCCGGAATAGGTATGCAGAATGTACCACGCTTTAGCCATAATTTCTTAAAATATCCACCCGATACAGGCGATAAAAAAAGCGTCGAGGGCTCCAAGAAAAAAAGCAATAAGAACAGTAGAAACAAGAACTACCTTAACCGACGACCAAACTTCCGCCTTCGAGGGCCACACAACCTTTCTTAATTCCCCCGCACACTCTTTCCAAAAACTTCTGACCTTACCCATAAATAAACCTCATTTTGAAAAACTACAGGCCAGGAAGGACTCGAACCCTCAACATTCGGTTTTGGAGACCGACGCTCTACCATTAGAGCTACTGACCTAAATCCGATAAAACATAAGGATTTTACCGGCTATACATTAAAACGGTAATTATTTTACCTTGGTTTCTTTATGCATGGTATGTTTGCGGTCAAAAGGACAATACTTCATCAATTCCAATTTTTCCTGAATGTTTTTTCTGTTTTTGGACGTCGTATAATTCTTTCGTTTGCATTCACTGCATTGCAGTGCTATCAGTTCCACAGCCGTTTTTTTAGCCATAATTCTTACCCTCCATAAAGTATCGAAATTTGTTTGGAAAAGCTCCCGAGCAGGTTCGAACTGCTGACCCCAACCTTACCATGGTTGTGCTCTGCCTACTGAGCTACAGGAGCATAAAAAACGTTGTACATATTAACAAAAAACGACGTTCTTGTCAATACCGGCAGCTTTTATTTTCTAAAATTATTTCTTTTTAAACCCGAGCCCGTACACGTCCCGCATATCGCAGACCATAATAAAAGCGTTTTCGTCTATTCCGATAATGATTTGTTTGGCCCGTGTAAACTGGGCACGGCTGACCACGCAGAGCAAAACAGGCCTATCCTTGCCCGAATACATTCCCGCACCATGCAGCAGGGTAACGCCCCGCCCAAGGTCCGTCATAAGAGCGTTCCCGATTTCTTCAGGATACGAGCTTACGATAAAAAAGCCTTTAAAATAGACAAAGCCGTCAAGCACCATATCGGCTACAACGGTACAAAAAAACAAGGCGATCAGGGAGTACAGTGATGTATTGACATTCTTATCTACAATCCCTGCAAACACTACGATGATAAAATCGGCGATGGCCATTCCCTTCGCAATGCTCAAACCCGGCTTGCAGTTATTAACGATTGCCCCCGCAAGGTCGGTGCCGCCCGTCGTGCCGCCGCATTTAAACACCAGCCCTAAACCGATACCCAGCAAAATTCCGCCGAAAATGGCAGCCAAAAACAGGTCTTCTACAAAGACAATGTTTTGAGGCAAAACAGCCAAAACACCTGAAAGAACCAAAATCGAATACATGGTGAGAGCGGCCGACTTTTTGCCCAAGAGTTTTGCGCCGAGGATAAAAAGCGGAATGTTGATGACAAGGTTCATAATATACACGCGGATACCGGTCAGTTTTTCGATAGCGACGGATAAACCGCTTACGCCGCCCGGTGCGATCGTCCCCGGAATCAGGAAAAACTGCAAAGAGGCAGCTGTAATAACACTTCCGAGCGTAACGATTAACACGTCGACCGAAATCCGAAAAAGAGATTGCGTGGAAAGCAGTTTTTTCAATTCGTCTGTTTTCATATTTTCGGGATGTCTATTTTGCAAAGGCTTCGTTTATTCTTTCGATAAGATCCTTTGTTACAAAAAGCTTCTTAGAAGAGCCGTCATCAAGCGAAACCTCCAGCGCCGCCGCGGAGGTCTGAAGCGCTTCCAGCACTTCCCTTATCCGCTCTTTTTCCAAAACGGTTGTAACCCGTATGTACCCTTTGGAAACGTCCCGGTCAAGGGTCGCAATTTTCGAAAGCTCGACTGTTTTACCTTCCGGCAATAAAAACTGCGCCGCTTCGATAAAGGCGTTTGTCTTATCATGCAGAGTAAAATTGACATAAGCGTCCGAAACGTAGTTCCGCTTTTCCATCTGATAGGTAAAATCGATCATTATATACGCCTTATCGGTTTTAGCATTTTCCGCCGCCATTTTCCCCGGCCGTATATAATATTTTAAAGTACCCGACTGCATATAGGCAGTCATCACCTTTTCCTTACCGGAAGGGGCGGTAACACAGCCCGTAAACAACAAGGCGGAAACCAGTCCCGCCGCAAAAAATATCTTTTTCATCCGTAAAATACAACTTATCAAAAAAAAAACGAATCGGCAGCCTTGCCGCCGTAAAGGCTAAAAAACAACCCTCACCGCCTATTTGCAATGAGGGTTTTTAACATTATTCCCCGGAAACAACCGTCGTTACAATGTAGTACGGTATTATCGGGCTTGCAGGGTAATCGATCTTGAGATCAACCGTTCCTACCCGCGTAATTCCGCCGTTTTTGGCAGCTTGATAAATACCGCCTTCACCTTTGATGGGGAATCCTGCAAAGAACTTCTGAGAAGCTTCTCCGGTTTTCGAACCGACCGTTCCCGTGGCGCCTGCTACAGGGCTTACCGTCGAGCATGAAGCCGCAAACAAAACAGCTACTGCAACAAGCAAAATAAATGCGATTTTTCTCATAAAAAATCTCCTATCAAAAATATGTTTTGAGAATATCACAGGATTGTGATTTTGTCAAGAAGAATACCACCGGTTTAATATACGCTCCTAAAACAGGTGTCACGTACATTAAACGGCGAGTTTGGTTGAAACCAGCACGGGGTCTGCAGTGTTCAACCGGAGTTTTGACCGGCTTTCCGCCGGTCAAAACATTGTACGATTTGAGTGGCTGCCGACTGCTGCGGCCTCGAAAATGCTTGCTATACGGCAAAACACCACTCATTTACAGGTGCACGTTCCCCGCATCAATTCAACGCTTTTGAGAATTAGACCTGTTCGGAAACTTCAGTTTCAGAACAGGTTACCTTAAAATGCGATGTTCAAAATCGTGCTATTTGCGCGATTTTGAACTCGTCGACCTGTTCGATAACGGAGTTATCGAACAGGTCTATTGATTCGCAATCTGCAAAGCAGGTGTTTTAATCAATGCCTTTACAGCACAGAGCCCGAAGACTCTGATGTTTTTTCAACTGTTAAATTTACCGAAAAAAAAGTCGTACGGCATTTATTCTTTTCTTAAAAACATAAACAAGGCGACGGCAAATATGCAGGCAAAGCCTAAAAGACTCCATCGGTCAGGAATTTCTCCAAAGGCAATCAGCCCCATCAGGGCAGAAAAAACGATTTGCGTGTAATCGTAAACCGAAATGGAGCGCGCCGGAGCGTGGGCGTATGCCGCAGTTACGCAAAACTGGCCGCCCGTGCCCGAAAGCCCTGCAAGAATCAATACCGCAAACTGAAAAAGGGTCATTTTATGATAAAACACGATAAAAAGGGGCAGAAGAAACAGGCTCGAAAAAAAAGAGAAGAAAAAAACGATTACAGCACCCTTTTCTTTCCGCATAGAAAGGTATCTGACGCACGTGTAGGCAGCCCCCGCCATCATTCCGCCGAAGGCTCCCATCAAAGCGGCTTTAATATGAGTTATTTCGGCAAAGGCCGGTTTTATAATCAAAAGACTTGCAGAAAAGGCAATTATGACGGCCGCCGCCTGATACGGTTTTATTTTCTCTTTTAAAAAGATAAACGAAAAAAGAATGGCGAAAAACGGCGCCAATTTTGCAAGAATGGACGCTTCGGCCAAAAACATGTGTTCTATAGCGTAGAAATTGCCTATTATGCCGCAGGTACCGAAAATACAGCGCATAAAAAGGAAGGGCAGGTTCTTTTTGTCAAAGCGGATACCGCCGGCCCGTATCAAAATAACGATAGAAACCGCTGCTGCTATGATGTTTCGAAAAAAAGCCTTTTGAATAGGCGGAAGATGCCCCGACAATTTGGCAAGAAAACTCATACTCGCAAAAAAGAAGGCGGATAATACCAAAAAAATGATGCCTTTTTGTTTTGATGTCAATTTCATAAAAACTTCTTAAAAAACGGTTTGCAGGTAACGCTCCGTTCGGTAAGCCTCTGCCGTATCTTCCTAAAACGGGTTTCGGCCGTTTACCGGATAGGCCCCCGTCCGCAGAACGACCGGCATTGCCGCAAAGACCGTGCTTCCGCAACAGGCTATTCAAGATTACCTGAAAAAGCGGGTTGTTTCCGATACGGGTGCAGTATAAACGAAAAAACGGGTTGCGTCAACAGAACCTTTAAACGGCAAATCGCCATGACTGCGAAAGAGTACGCAAAGGGGCCGGAATGTGTGATAAAATTATACAACTTTTTATAGAAGAATGATTATTCGGGCAAATAGAAAACAACAAGAGCGGAACGTAACACATTCGAGAATGTGAAATTCTTACTATATCGGAATATTTTGAAAAGAAACATCGCAAGGCAAATCCATCGCGTTCAGTTTGCCGTCAATGCCGATAATCTGCTTTTAAATGTCAATCAATGATAACCGCACCACCGTGTCCGTAGGCAGCCGTTTTTGAAAATTCATATTCTCTCAACCGATGCAGCACAATTACGGACGCGATATTTATCATAATTAATAGACCTGTTCTATAACTCCGTTATCGAACTGGTCGACGAGTTCTAAATCGCGCAAATAGCACGATTTAGAACATCGCATTTTAAG
>CAUTPO010000055.1:0-13222 GCA_963540475.1 uncultured Treponema sp.
AAGCTGTGAAGCTGTGAAGCTGTGAAGCTGTGAATTTTGCGCGGTTCCGCGGTACTGTGTCAAGTACTTGTGCAGACTTTTGGGCGTTTTTATTTGAGAATGTTTGTATTTAGTGTTGGTGCGGTTTTTTGCCATTACTATGTATTATAACCTGTTTTTTTGAGGGTTTCAAGTTTTTTAGGAAAGATTTTTAGTATTTTTTAAGATCGTGGTGAGTATGCTTTGCAAAACACAATACGCTCGTGGCAGAATATAAAAAGGGCTTTCGAAACGCTCTTTGCAAACCGATTGCTGGTTTAATATTGCTGGTTTAATCATAAAGATTTAGGGGCAATACTGCCCTCTATTAAAAAGCCGGTTATCGGTACCGATGTCCGGCAGTACAAACCGGCAAGAAACGAGACAAGTATAAGGGGTTTAGCAAAAGCGGTACGTACTTAGTGTTCGTTGAATATCTGCTTTTTCATAACGGAAGCCTTTTTGCAAAAGATTACACTTTGAATTTGGAAACCTCTTTCGCTAAACTCTCAATACTCGCCTTATTCTTCTGAGTAATCTCGCTAACCTCTTGAACGGCATTGTTGATCTGTATAGCTCCCGCCGCCATCTCATTCATACCCGCACCGATAACCCGTGTCATATCATCGAGCTTGTGCATTTCCACCGCAACCTGTTCTCCGCCTTTAAGCATTTCTTCAGAGCCCGCCTGTACTTCCATCGTTACCGTATTGATGTCCCGTATTGCGGTCAGTACCTCTCTGCTGCCGTTCCCCTGTTCGTGCATTGCCTCCGTAAGCCGCGCGCTCATTTCTTTTACCTGCTCCGACAATTCGAAAATCGTATTGAATTTTTCTTCCGCAGTTTTGGCGGCGACAGACAGGGCCTCTATTTCCGCACCCAGCGTTTTTAGTGTAACCGTTATCGTCTTGCCCTGTACCGACGACTCTTCAGCCAGTTTTCTGATCTCGTCGGCAACAACGGCAAAACCCTTGCCTGCCTCGCCTGCATGGGCTGCTTCGATGGCAGCGTTCATTGCTAATAGGTTAGTCTGCGATGCGATATGCTGAATGACGCTCGAGGCTTCCATCAGGCTGCCCGACTCTTCGGCAATCTTTCGGGTTACGCTGTTTGATGTAACGATCGTTTCCTTTCCATCCTCCGTTGCTGCGGCAAGGCTGTGTATGACCTTGTCGGTTTTTTCGAGGGTTTCGGTAATGGAAGCGATGTTGGCGGCCATTTGCTCTATCGATGATGAAGATTGAGCGACATTGTCAGCTTGTATTTCGATAGCAGCGTTCAGCTGTTTTATCGTTCTGATAATTTCTTCGACTGTAGCGGCCGTTTCGGTAACACTTGCCGCCTGCGTCAAGGTTTGACGGTTTACCCCGTCGATGTTTGCGCTTATCTGATTGACGGCACTTGCGGTTTCGGTCATATTGGAAGCGAGCTCGTTCCCGATTTCTTTCATTGCAATGCTGTTTGTTTCTACCGACTTTATCGAAGCACTTATTTTTTTGATTGTTTCGTTAAAGTATTCGGACAAATCCGTTATTTCGTCGTTGCCCCTTATCGGCAGACGGACGGTGAGGTCTCCGTCGCCTTGTGCGATGTTTTTTAATGCGCTTACGGTATTTTGGACGGGCTGTATCATTTTACGTGCAATAAGGTACACGCATGCGAGCGCCGCTGCGGTTACACCGAGACCGCTTAAAACCATTATGATATGCAATCTGCTTATCGAACCCAAAAATTCGTCATAGGGTGCTCTAATAATAACCGTCCAGCCGCTTGTTTTGATTTTCGCATAAGAAGCTATATTGTGCTTTCCCGTATAATCGTAATACCCGACCTCGCTTGTATCGGCAGACAGGGCCTGCTGCATAAATTCAGACAAGGAAGAAAGAGCCGGCTCCTGCTTTGCGGCATTTATATAATTGACTTGTTTTTCCACAAGACTGATGTCCTTGGCTGCTATTATATTTCCTGTTGAACCGATGATATAACAATCGCCGGTACGGCCTACGGTAATGTCACGGATATCGTCCGAAAGGTGCTTTACCTTTGCCGCTGCATTTAAAACGCCCACCTGCCGGTGCGTATTGTCGTAAATCGGTACGGCAAAGATAATAACAAATTCGTTTAGCGAGCGGGATAACAGCGGTTCGGAAACAAACCGTTTACCGGCAGCGGCAGCCCGAAACCAATCGCGGTCACCTACGGAAATCTCTTTTCCTTCTGCCGTATAACGTTTTCCGTACATATTATAGATATTGAGCTGATCTATTTTTTTGTTAAAAGATACTTCCTCGTCCAGTTGTTTTATCTTTTCCGCTTCCGGTACCGACGTATCGGTAAAAACGGGCATACGGGCGAGGCCTTCCATAAATTGAAAGAAACCGCTTATGCGGCCGTCGATAATTTCGGCAACATCGTTTGCCTTGTCGGTCAGATGGGTTTTAACCTTTTCGGTTACGGCAAGGCGTGTCGTGCGCACTGCCGATATGCCTTGCACCAGTGCGGCCGCGGCTGTCAGTGTACTGAAAGTCAAAATAAGTTTGTACCGTATCGAAAAACGTTTTTTAGCTTTTACCGGCTGCACAGATCGGCTGCCGTTGCGGGAAGAAGGGGAAGTATCAATTTTTTTCATTGTATAGGCTCCTTAAGAATGCATAATCAACACTTTTTTGAGAATAATATATATCTTTTTTTATAAATTTGCAATATTAAAATTCGAAAAAAATGGAGATAATCGTTATTCGGGCAGGCGGGAGGCCTAGTTTTGGCTGCATTAAACCTGTTCGGAAACTTCAGCTTCAGAACAGGCTACATTGAAATGCGATGTTCTAAATCGTGCTATTTGCGCGATTTAGAACTCGTCGACCTGTTCGCTAACGGAGTTATCGAACAGGTCTATTAACTACTCGACTGTTTCGGTATGAGAGACTAAAAATGATAACCCGTAAATTAAGCCGACTTTACTTTTTTTAAGGACTCTGAAATAACAAATTATACACACTATATTTTTAAGAGTTTCACTAAATGGCAAATAAGCAAGGTTCGATTTAAAATTAGTTTACCTAATTGCAAAACCGACTACAAAATCATTTGAATATTGATAGGTAGGTATTTTTAAAAACGCCGAAACCGGAACACAAAAATTGATTTACCCGTGGGCTTGACCAACCAAGCTCCTTTTTAATACATTAGTATAACAGAATTAAAAACTTGTTACAAAAACCGAAAAAGCGCGCCGTTTTTACGCCGTCTGCAAGGGGCATTAACACGGCCGTCAATTTATTACCATTATTAGTAAAGAATATTTTTATAAACCTATGTTTTCGATATTAAGGAGATTTTGATATGAAACTGTACAGTAAAAGACAAATACTTTTTTTAGCGGCGGTTTTCGGCATTGTTACCGGAATAGGCTGCTTTTTTGCAGGAATGTATTCGGGCAAACAGGACGTTCGGTGTGAAGATACGAAAAATACGGCAGCGGCAGACAGCGTTTTACCCGAAAATGCGGCTGCAGCAGACGAGGAAGCCGTTCATACGCCCCTTTTGAAAACCGCCTCGGAAACGGGCTACAGTCAACCTGAAGCACAGAATATCTTTGTATACGAAAACACCAACGAAGCGGTTGTCAACATTACGACCGAGGTTACGGGCGTCAACTGGTTTTTGGAACCCGTTCCGACTGAAGGCGGCTCAGGCTCCGGCTCAATAATCGACGAAAGCGGTCTGGTATTGACAAACACACACGTCATCGATAATGCGTCGAAAATCTTTGTTTCCCTGTATGACGGCAGCCAATACGAAGCGAAAACCGTCGGCATCGATACCGAAAACGACCTCGCAGTTTTGAAATTCGACCCGCCTAAAAATATGAAGTTAAGCGTCATCAAATTCGGCAATTCGGCCGGTTTAAAAATAGGCCAGCGGGTTTTGGCCATAGGAAACCCCTTCGGACTTGAGCGTACCTTGACCGACGGTATCGTTTCCGCCCTCGGTCGGCCCATTCAAAACGATAAAAACATCATCATCAAAAATATGATTCAGACAAATACGGCCATCAACCCCGGCAATTCGGGCGGACCTCTTTTGGATACGCAAGGCAGAATGATCGGCATTAACACAATGATTTATTCGACCTCAGGCAGCTCCGCAGGCGTCGGGTTTGCCGTCCCCATAAACACGGCTAAACGCGTCGTAGCCGATATTTTAAAGTACGGAAAGGTGCTGCGCGGCTCCATCGACGCCGATTTGGTGCAGGTTTCAAGCAAACTTGCCCGATACGCCGACCTGCCCGTTTCCTACGGGCTTCTCGTATCGCAGGTAAAGCGCGGAAGCAACGCCGCCAAAGCTGACTTAAAAGGCGGTTCGGAAGCCGTCCGCTCAGGATACGGCAGGTACAGCTCCGTCTTTTATATCGGCGGCGACATCATCACCGAAATTGCCGGCCAAAAGATAAAAAGCCTGGCCGACTACTACTCGGTACTGGAAGACAAAAAACCGGGCGATACGGTAAAACTGAAGGTTATCCGCAATAAAAAAACGATCGAATTGAACTTGGTGCTGTCCGAAAGAACGTAACGCGGAGGTTCAGGCCCTTTGCACACAGCCGTTTTGCGCCAGCCGGAGAAAACCAAAACCGTACGCAAAACAGACAAAAAGTAACCTGAAACGGACACACTTGTTGTAATAGACCTGTTCTGAAACTTCAGTTTCAGAACAGGCTGCCTTAAAATGCGATGTTCTAAATCGTGCTATTTGCGCGATTTAGAACTCGTCGACCTGTTCAATAACGGAGTTATCGAACAGGTCTAATATCGAAACCGAATTATAAAAACCGGTATAACGGGCGGGGTATGATAACCCTGTCCCTGTCTTTTATACGGAAATTCAGCGGTTATATTCAACTTTCCGAGTAAAAATGCCGATAATACAGAGAATAACCGCCGAAAAAAGCGTATTCCGTTTGACAATATATTCCGTTATATGGTATAATACCGCGGAGTTGACCGACTTTTAAAAAGGAGCTTAAAAGTGTCCAGAACACGTACA
This sequence comes from uncultured Treponema sp., assembly GCA_963540475.1. Lineage (GTDB taxonomy): Bacteria > Spirochaetota > Spirochaetia > Treponematales > Treponemataceae > Treponema_B. Next base: position 5,065 of record CAUTPO010000055.1, read on the forward strand.
TATAAAAGAGCCGAAAACAATATGGTACGGGCTCTTTCGATTTTTTTCAAGGATTGTTTTACGGGTCTGTTTGACCTTATCACACGGTTTATAAACGGAGGACGCAAAAAACTTACGATAATGATCGTCCCCCATTCGCAAAAAAAAGTTATAAATTTTCAGGCAAGTATTTTTTCGATTGTTTTTACGATAGTTATTTTATGCGGTGTTACGGCCTCGTTTTTTTGGTTTACGACGGAATCCATCGCTTCGGCACGGAAGCTGGCCGATTTGAAGGAAGAAACCCGAAAGGCCCAAGCCAGCTTGGAAATTTTGAAAAACGAAACGTCCAGTCTTTTAAAAAATGCAAGAAATTTTCAGTCAGCCCTGTCTTCTACCCTGATCTCGCTGGGGCTGCAATCCGTTACGGAAATGGGCGGCGAAATCGATGCTGCAAGCGACCTGTCGCTGCTGTTTAACGTCAGAGAACAAACCCAAGGCGCTGTAAAAGAAGCCGACGAGCTCCAGCGGCTTTCTTCATACTTAAATGATTCCATTCAGCCGGTGCAGGAAATCGGAAAACTGATGAACACCCAGACGGCCCTTTTTTCGGATATTCCCAGTTTATGGCCCATCAAAGGCGGCATCGGACATATTTCGATGGCATTCGGACAAAACAGACACCCGTTTACGGGGCAATGGTACATTCACCGCGGGATAGATCTTTCGACGGGCCGAAAGGGTGATCCTATTATGGCGACGGCTGACGGGCAGGTTATCAATGTGGATACCGATATTACCGGCTTCGGAAACTATGTGCTGATCAAACACAAGCACGGGTTTTACACGCGTTACGCTCATCTGGACTCGTTTAGAGTTACAAGGGGGCAGCATGTTCAAAAAGGTCAGGTCATCGGGTATATAGGCAATACGGGGGTTTCGACCGGGCCTCACCTGCATTACGAAGTGCATATCGGTTCCGATGTAGTCGATCCGATGAAATATCTGAATATCAAGCGCTCCGGACGAAAAAACCGATAAATGGCAGACTTTATTGATGACATTTCAATTAATACGATAATCGGGCAAGGCAGTTTTATAGACGGGGATGTGCGTATTCCCGGCTTTTTGACGATTGACGGAGACATAAACGGTAACGTCGAAACTCCGGGCCGTATTATTCTTAAAGAAAAAGCCCGTATCAAGGGCAATATCCATGCCCGCTCGGTAACTGTGGGCGGTATGGTTCAAGGCGATATAATTGCGCCTGAAAGCGTGGAAATTTTATCGACAGGGCTGGTACTCGGTTCGATTTTAACGAAGCGAATAAGGATCGAAGAAGACGTTTTATTTCACGGTTTTTGTTTTGCGGTAAACGATCAAGCCGAATTCGAACGAGCCGAAAAAGAATATAAAAACAGGCAAGGTCTTGCCGCTTCCGCATTCATTAATTCGCGGTAAGGAGTTTAATAAATGGGCAGCCCTATTGATCCGGCAGCGTATGTTTCCGCCTTGCACAATGCTGCACCTTTTATCTCTCAAAACACCAATTCCCAAAAGACAAGACAAAAAGAGCCGGAAGAAGTCCGCACCCGCAAAACGCGGTCATTTTTGGACGTTATTTTGGATTCGAAACCGGAAGAAATTGCGGAAATCGATTACGAAAAGCAGCTTGAAGGATTGACCGCCGAAGAAAAAAAGAAGGCCGTCGAAGATATTTTGGCGGGACTTCAGGACAAGGTTTATGCCTGCGGAGCAAATTTGGCGGATAACATCAACACGGATACTATAAACGAGTATAAAGCGGCTGTAAAATCTTTCGTGAATTTTGCGGTGAACCATTCGCTGGACGTAAAATCCGTAATTTCGGGCGGACTGAACCCGATGAAACAAAAAAATTACGTTATCGTAAAAATAATAAATGAAAAAGTTGAAAGGCTTACAAAGGAGCTTTTGTTTAACCAGCTTGAAAAGTTACAGATCTTGGAACGGCTAGACGAGATAAAGGGGCTTTTGGTGAACCTTACGACATAAAAGTGCACGGAATAGAGTATGATTTATGATGAACAGAGTATAGACGATATAGCCTCTCTTGAAGATACCGATGTTGAACCGGTAAAAAAAGCCGCCAATCCGGCCGAATTCCCGAATCCGCTGTATCAGTTGAATTTGGACTATTCGAAGGAAAGCGTGTATGCGACGCTGCCTTCGGGTGTAGAGTTAAGCCCGGGTAGGCTTGCGCTGATACCGACCCGCTACGGAAACGATGTTGCCAGATTTATGGGCCCGGTAAAAACACCGCTCAACGCCTATCCGAGCGATGTGGTGCAGGTTATCAGGGTAATCGATGGCCGGGATATTCAAATTTTGGAAGAGAACAAAAAAAAGGAAAAAAATGCCGGAAAAATTTTTAAAGAAAAGGTTCGGCTGAATAATCTCGATATGAAATTTATCGCCTGTCATTTTTTGTTCGATGAACCAAAGGTTTTGTTCTTTTTTACCGCAGCTTCGAGAATCGACTTTAGAAAGCTGGTAAAAGATCTTGTTTCGGTTTTTAAGATACGGGTTGAGCTGCGGCAAATCGGCGTCAGAGACGAGTCGAGAATGCTGGGCGGGCTAGGTTGCTGCGGCAGGCCGTACTGCTGTCATTCGGTTACGGATAAACTAAAGCCCGTTTCCATTAAAATGGCAAAAGAACAAAATCTTTCGCTTAATTCCGCAAAAATTTCAGGCCAATGCGGCCGGCTTTTGTGCTGTCTTGCGCACGAGTATGATTGGTATGCGGAAGTCCGCAAAACGCTGCCCCCCGAAGACCTGAAATTCCCGTATGACGATACCGTTTTTAAGATTGTCGAAATAAACCCGCTTACAAAGATGATTTCGCTTTTGGGTGAAGACGGCCGTATTTTAACCATACCCTCAAAACGTATTGTCAATACGAAGGGTAAGTGGCAGATATCTTAAGCACCCATATCTTTGTTTTCTATCCGGACTCAGTAAAGCGGTTTTCCCGCCAAGTTATAACGGTGTACCGCTTTGCCGAAATAAGAGGGTATGCCGTCTGCTTATAAAAACGTATAGTTCTTTTGTAAGCACTGTTTTAAAACGGTGAAGGCTGCCTGCGTTTTTTTCGAAAACTAGGCGACCTTCTTGTCCCGTTTGACTACTTTATCGCTTGTTGTTAATATTTTAAAAATCCCCACCTGTACATTCGCCTAAAAAAAGTGTATACTTTCAAAATATTCCGTTTTAAACGGTATACAGGATTTTGATCGAATTAAATCGAATTGATAGGAGAGAATAATATGAGAAGGGTCGTAATTACCGGTCTTGGAGCCGTAACTCCGCTTGGAAATACGCTGGAAGAAACATGGAAGGGCATTAAGGAAGGACGCTGCGGAATCGGAAACATAACCAATTTTGATTGCTCCGATTTTAAAATAAAGATAGCCGCAGAGGTCAAAAACTTTGACGCGACGCAGTTTATGGACAAAAAAGATGCGCGGAAGATGGCGCGTTTTACACAGTTCGCAGTAGCAGCGGCCGTACAAGCGATGAACGACGCAGGCCTTTCGAAAGAAAACATCGACGCAAACCGCACCGGCATTATTTTAGGAAACGGGATCGGCGGGTTCGAAATATACGAAGAATCGTTTAAAAAATACTTCGATGCAGGCCCTGCCCGTATTCCGCCAATGACCGTACCCCTGCTCATTCCAAACGAGGCCGCAGGCAATATCAGTATGAAATTCGGCATAAAGGGCCCGTCGTGGACGATTGCGACGGCCTGCGCTTCCGGAACGGACGCTTTGGGAAATGCCCTTGATATGGTGCGGTCGGGCAGGCTAGACATCTGCCTTTCAGGCGGTACCGAATCTACGATAACAGGCTTTGGAATCAGCGGTTTTACCGTTTTACAAACCCTTGCATCGGAACACAACGGCGATCCGTCTAAGGCCTGCTGCCCCTTCGACAAAAAACGCTCCGGCTTTATTATGGGCGAGGGGTCCGGCATTTTGATTTTGGAAGAATACGAGCATGCAAAAAAACGCGGCGCTAAAATATACGCCGAATTTGCAGGCTACGGCAGCTCTTCGGACGCCTACCATCTTACCAGCCCCGACCCTTCAGGCAACGGCGGCGCCCTTGCCATTACCAATGCCCTTACCGACGCAGGCGTCAAGCCCGAAGAAGTTCAGTACTATAATGCACATGGCACTTCAACGCCCATAAACGACCCCGCAGAAACCGCGATGATCAAAAAAGCCTTTGGGGCGCACGCCTATAAAATGAAAATATCGTCTACAAAATCGATGATAGGCCACTGCCTCGGCGCCGCAGGCGGTTTGGAAGCCCTGTTTACCGTAAAGGCCATCGATGACGGCTTTTTCCCGCCGACCATCAATTTGACCGAACCCGATTTGGAAGCGGGCTGTGATTTAGATTATGTTCCCAACAAGGGCGTCAGCGGAGAAATTACCTGCGCTGCGTCAGGCTCGCTGGGATTCGGCGGACATAACGGCGTCGTCGTCTTTAAAAAAATAAAATAGAAAAAGCGAAGGTCGGCTTTCCGTATGCCCGGCCGCAGAGCCTTGACAAGGAGCCTTGTAAATGAGTCTTACAAAAGATATTGAAAGCTTACTGCCGCACCGAAGCCCCTTTTTGTTCGTAGACGAAATACTGGAAGCAGACGAAAAGGGAAGCGTTAGTGTGCATACATTCACCGAAGACGAATTTTTCTTTAAGGGACATTTTCCGCAGTATCCTGTGGTGCCGGGCGTTATTTTGATAGAAACGATGGCGCAGGCGGGGGGGGCTGCTTTAAGCTTTAAAAAGATATTCGAAGAAAATTCGCTGTTTTTTTTAGCAACTGTCGATAAGGTCAAATTCCGCGCTCAGGTGCGCCCCAACGACACCGTCCGTATGGAAATTACCAACCTGCGCGTTTCGCCGCGGATGGTAAAACAGGCCGGAAAAGCCTATGTAGGCGGCACGCTCGCAGCGGAGGCCGAATGGATGTGCCTTGTCGGAAAAGAGACATAAAAGAAGCGTAGAAGAAGCTTTTAAGCCTAGAATCACATACCCCGATGCAGAGTGTCGGGGCTATTCCAAAAGTACCTTTTATAGTATTTTTCGATTATAAGGCAGACTGCCCCTTACGGAACTGAAGTTTTTGCCTAAGACTGTCAATCAACAACCCCGATGCAGAGCGTCGGAATATGTTGTTCTCATAAGGTGGTTGCAGTCGGGCTTTAATACCCTTAGTTACGGCGCAGAGCGCCGGGGAAGTTGATTATAAAATCGATTTCACCGGAGGCCGATAGCTTGATATAGACAAGCCGAGTAAAATCTGCTAGGATTCAAGGCTATAGAGGCAGAAAACAAAGCCGCCTTTTTATATGGGCGGGGTGCGTTTTTTGCGCGTTGGGAGGATAGTATGGCAGAAAAAAAGCCGAAGGCTACGGCCGAAATCGATTTGGGAGAAGGGTATAAAATCGTATGCGAAGCGTCGGGTAAACAGATTATTGTAGACGAGCCCGTAAGTTTCGGCGGAACCGATCTTGGTATGAACCCTCTTGAGGTGCTTTTAAGCGGTTTGGGCGCCTGTAAATGCGTTATCGCAAAAATGCTGGCCAAGAAAAAGAGGCTGCAACTGGATTATCTGAGTATTGAATGTACCGGCACGTTTGATCCTGAAAAAAAGGTCGGCCTTTCGAACATCGAAACGGTTTTTCATATTAAATCACCTGCTTCGGACGAAGAACTCGAAAAGTTTATGGAATTGGTGGATAATAATTGTCCCGTAAACGATACGATTAAAAATTCGCCCTCTCTTTCGCACCGGCTGCAGCGGGTTTAAAAACCGAAGGTTCCCGCCCATGCTGCTTGGGGCATCGGAGCGTTCAAGACCCTTTCTTTTTTTAAGGCTTTTTTATTTCGAAATGACTGAAGGTCATCGTAAAACTTGCGCGGCCTTGAGTTGCAGAGCGCAATCCAGTTGAAAACCCGAACATCTTTGCCATCGGGGCCTGGGCATGGACTACTTCGGTATCGGACTTGGAGTCCATACTCGAAATAAGGCCGCCGCGTTGGGTAATTTGGCTCATCGCTTCGCCTACGAATTCTTTCGGGCTTAGAATATCGACGGCCATAATCGGTTCCAAAAGCACAGGAGCCGCCCCGTCGCAGGCCTCGTCAAAACATTTTGCAGCCGCCGCTTCAAAGGCGAAAGGGGTAGAGGTAAGCTCGTCGTATTTTGCGGCGGTCAGTTCTACTTCGATGTCGGTGCAGGGGTATCCGTATTTTATACCGGAAGCAAAACAGGCGGTAACGGAGCTTTCCACGGCTTGTAACAGCTCCTCAGGCAGCCCGTTCACCCCCTGTTTTTGCGCCGTCGCTTTCACCTTAGAAACAAAGCGGTTTCCCGTGCCGCGCGGTAGGGGTCTTACCGTAAGGGTTAGTTCAGCCTCGTTGTCCTTACCGGCAAGCTGCCTGCTATATGTTTCAGTCTGCGTTTTTTCGGCGGTAACCGATTCACGGTACGTAACTTGCGGATTTCCGACCCGCGCTTCCACCTTAAAATCGTCGAGCATTCTGGTTGTCAGCACGTCGATATGCAGTTCGCCCATTCCCGAAATGATAAGCTGTCCCGTTTCCTTATCCTCGCGGCTCGTAAAGGTTGGGTCTTCTTTCGAAAGAATTTCCAAGACATCCTTTAAGCGGTCGCGTTCCGAAAGGCTTTTCGGTTCCACGGAAACGGAAATAACCGGTTCGGGAAAGGCCGGCGGTTCTAAAAGGAGCGGCTGGCCTTCGGAGCCGATGGTATCGCCCGTTTGCGCACACTTTAAACCGATAAACACGGCAATGTCCCCGGCCTGTACGCCGTCCATCTGTTCGGACTTGTTGGAATGCATTCGTAAAATGCGGGTTGCCCGTTCGCGCTTTTTTTTACCCGTGTTAAAAACCTGTTCGCCTGTTTTTATCTTGCCCGAATACATTCTGACATAGCACAGGGAGCCTGCGTCCTTATCGTACTGGATTTTAAAGACAAGCCCAAGCGGGTTGCCCGACGGGTTACAGGGCACCTGCACCCGTTCTTCTTTTTTGAGCTGAAAGGCCTCTGCGGGGCTGACCTCGTCGGGGGCAGGCAAAAAGTCGATGACGGCGTCGAGCAGGGGCTGAATGCCTGCATTTTTCCGCGCCGATCCGCACAAAAACGGAATATAGGTTTGCGCTAAAACCGCCTTTCTAACTTCTTTTTTTATCAGTTCAGGCGGAATTTCTTTGCCGTCAAGAATAAGGTCGGTTATTTCGTCGGAAGAAGCCGAAACGGCGTCGAGCATTTTTTCGCGCCACTGTTCCGCCTCGTCCCGCCTTGCCTCTGCAATCGGCAAAAACTCAAACCGTTCGCCTTCGGTCGCTGCGTCCCAGTGTATTTCTTGCATAGAAATAAGGTCGATGACGCCTGCAAAGCTGTCGCCTGAGCCGATCGGGATTTGCAGGGGTACGGGTTCCGCACCGAATTTGGTTTTGACGTCGTTCATCGCCTGAAAAAAATCGGCACCGATTCTGTCCATCTTATTGACGAAGCAGATACGCGGAACCTTGTAGCGGTCGGCCTGACGCCACACCGTTTCGGTTTGCGGCTGCACACCGCCGACGGCACACAGGACGGCGACCGCCCCGTCGAGTACGCGCAAAGAACGTTCGACCTCTGCGGTAAAATCGACGTGGCCGGGCGTGTCGATTATGTTTATCTGAAAGTTTTTCCAATAGGTTGTGGTTGCGGCGCTTTGAATGGTGATACCGCGGTCTTGTTCCTGCGCCATCCAGTCCATCGTGGCCTGCCCGTCGTCGATTTCTCCTATTTTGTGAATTTTCCCTGTATAAAACAAGATACGTTCGGTTGTCGTCGTTTTTCCTGCATCGATATGGGCCATAATTCCGATATTTCGCATTTTATTCAGCATTGTTTTTCTCCTGCATTCAGGCTGCCGCAGTTTTTCCGTATAAAAGTTTCTATAGCCCGAAAAAGCGGTTGGCATTTAAGCGTTCGGCTCTTTCGAGAATAAGGCGGACAGAATACCAGAAAACGAAAAAAAATACAAGTTTTTTGTGCGTATGATGTCAATACACCATAGAAATGTCCCCTATTTTAGCACAATAAAAATGTCCCCTT
>CAUTPO010000056.1:0-13052 GCA_963540475.1 uncultured Treponema sp.
CGACAAGCGACAAGCGACAAGCGACAAGCGACAAGCGACAAGCGACAAGCGACAAAGCGGCATAAGCGCGCAGTTTGCCCAAATAAAAACACACCCAAACAACACACATTTTTCTCAAAACAACCTTGGTTTGGTAAGGGGGGCTGCGACCCCCTTAAGCCCCCGGCTTTTTTATGTTTTAAGGGGGTGTTCCCCCTTAAAAATCCCCCCTCGATTAGGGGTGCTTTTTTCTTTTTACCGAGAAAAGAAATAAGCACCCCTATGACCCCGAAAAAAGAAAAATACGGCTTAGGGGTTCCACCCCTAAGAACCCCCGCTGAAAATGTACATCCTTCAGCTTCGAGTTTGCCTTGCGGCAAACATCGTACGGTTAAATACCGGGGTTTCCAAAGGGGTATCCCCTTTGGCAGCGCGGGAAAAAGAGGGGGTTATAGGGGGAGAAAAAACCCTGCTCTGTCGGGGTGTCTTCCCTCCCCTAAACGACGGCACCGAATACAAAACAACACGCCGCCTTTCGGTCAACCTGCCGAGCCAAATCATCGCCCGCGTACCCAAAGAAGTACCGGCGGGAGCGGTAACCGTCATCGTACGCACTAAATTCAGCACCGGCAATAAAACCCTTTCGCAAATACGCGAAGTAGTATACGGCTACCCGTGCAAGGCAAAGGCATAGAAGTTTTGGGAAAGGTGTTTTCCCCGTACAGGGAAGCCCCCCTTCCCCGAGCAGGGAAGAACCCTTTTCCCGTACAGGGAAGCCCTCCTTCCCCGAGCGGGGAAGGACCCTTTCCCAGCAGCGAACAGGACGTCCGCTGGTTCCAAGACTTACGAGTTTTTTGCGAAGCAAAAACTCGAAGCCCGATTAAAAAATATACTTCCTTGTATATTTTTTAATCACGAGTTTTGCACTTCGTGCAAAACATCGTACACGTAAATCACCGTACATCCTGTACGGCGCGTAAAACTCCGCTTCAGGATGTCCGCCGGTTTCAAAACTTTCGAGTTTTTGCGTATGCAAAAACTCGAAGCTCAAGAATGTACAGGACGTACCTTTTTCAGCGGGGCATACCTCCCCTTAAACTACAGGAGGCAGCTTCCGTCTTCCCTATTTTTTGATAATCGGGTACAGTATACGGATTATGAAATTGAACTTTATGGGACAGACGACCGCTCAAAGGCGGGAGCTTATTTTAAACGCTTCGCCGATAAAAACACTGCTGGTTTTGTCTGTTCCCGCATTGATGATGGCCCTCTTGCAAGCAATGATGCCGTTTACGGACGGGCTTTTTATTAACCGTTTGACCGATCATATCACTGCAAGCTCCGTCAGTTTTTCTCAACCTGTTATTTCCATCGTGCTGGCCCTGGGGCAGGGCTTAAGTGTGGGCGCTTCGGCAATTATCGGCCAGCTGAACGGCAAAGGCAAAATCGATGAGAGCCGCAGGGTTGCAACGCAGATCTTCGTATCCGGTTTTTTGCTCGGTATTGTATCAGCCCCGCTCCTTTTTTTTGTAGGCGTTTTTGTTACCGCCTCGTTAAAGAGCGAAATCGGGCCGGTCGTTTTCCGCTATATTTCGCTGTACGCTCTTGTAATGCCGTTCGCTTTTATGGAATCCATTTATAACGGTATTAAAAACGCAAACGGCAAACCGGAGGCGCCTTTTATCAGAATGATAATAATGCTGACAATTAAGATTGTAGGCAACGTTATTTTCTTGTATCACTTTGGATTAAAAATAGAAGGCTGTGTGCTCGCTTCGCTTTTAGCAAATGTCATCGTTGCCGTTTGGATGTTCTCCGACTTGTTTATAAAAAAGTCGCCCGATAAGCTGACCTTAAAAGGCTTTCGGTTTCATCTTCCCGTATTAAAAGAATTGCTGCGGATCGGTTTTCCCGCAATGGTAAATTACGCTTTTATTTATGCGGGCTTTTTTTTAATCAATAAAGAGATGGAACCGTACGGCCCCGTTATTTTAAACGGCCAAAGTATTGCAAACAATATTTCGACGGTTTGTTTTAATATACCCGGTTGTTTTGCTGCTGCGGTAACGACGATGGTCAGTATGCAGATAGGTTCCGAAAACCCTGCAAAGGCAAGGCGTTCATGCTTTTTAGGCTGTGCTGTCAGTATGATAAGTGCCGCCGTTTTAATTGCCGCCGTCGTTCCGTCCTCGTCTTATTTGGTCAACCTGTTTCAGCCGAAGCTGCCGGAAATCGGCGAAATTGCAGTAAAGGCGCTGCACATTTACACCTATTCGGTGATAGGATTCGGTCTTTGTATGACCGTTCAAGGCGCCTTTATCGGTTTGGGTAAAACGAAGATACCGCTTATGATAGGTATTTTGCGGATTTGGTTTTTGCGGTATGTTTTTATTCTTTTAACGGAAAAATATCTTTCGTATTATTCGATTTACTGGGGAAATCTTTTTTCGAATATAACGGCGGGTTTGCTGGCGCTGATTCTTATTTTGAATACGAAATGGGTTTCGGCAATAAAAAAGACCGGCCTTTAATTATGCCGTTTACTGTCTTTGAAACTTAGAATACGGCGGAGTATAAATGTGTTTAATATTTTCGTAATTGTGTGCTCTGTTTTTTTGAATTTATCGGGCATCATAATAGGCAGCGTAAGCCCCTCGGTGTTTATTTTTCTTTCGTTACCGGCAATGATTATACTATGGGCTTTGTTTATACGCTTTGTATTCTGCAAAAAAGACCGTATTTTAGAAGCGGTAAGAATTTTTGCGGTGATTGCGTTTATCTTTTCCGTGCCGGTAACGGTTATTGCATGGAGCAAAGGAATTACTTTAGGGATTCAAATTCCATTTAATAAAACGTTTTGGGAGAAAAACATCGATAATCGAATTCGATATTATATGACCGCCGATATTATTGAAAGTATAAACAAGCAGCAGCTTTCAAAACAAGAAGTTATTTCGAAACTTGGAGAACCTTATTTTAAATACGGCGATACGCATATCGGGTATTTTTTAAAGCCCGATAATTTATTTTTCGGTTTAGCTTATTCAAACCTGCTCATCGAATTCGATAAACACGGGCTTGTACGGCATATTTCGATTGCGCATATCGATTAAAAACACAGTGTGTAATTACCGCTCCATTTCCCTATTCGTATTCCTTCCCTATCAGTTCCCGAAAATACTGAGAACCGCTCATAAGCTCTTCAAAGGTGCCTTGCGCTTCGATGCGGCCTGCATGTAAAAGCAGAATGCGGCCGGCAGATTTTATCGTAGAAAGGCGGTGTGCAATTATTAACACTGCCCTGCCTTCTTTTAAGGTATTGACAGCCTCATTTATTTTGCTTTCGTTTTCGGAGTCGAGGTTGGCGGAAGCCTCATCTAAAACGAGGATGGGGGAATCTTTTAAAAAGGCTTGGGCAAGGGCGATACGGCTTTTCTCGCCGCCTGAAAGACGCACAGCCCTTTCTCCTACGATTGTGTCCCATCCGTTTTCAAAACGCTGCCGGATATCCTCAAGCCGGGCCTTTCTGAGGGCATCTTCCAATTCCGCATCGGAGGCGGTTTGTTTTGCAAGCCGTATATTTTCTTTTATGCTTCTATTGAATAAATAAATATCTTGAGGAACTACCGTAATTAAATTACGCAGCGTTTCCAACGAAAAAGATTTAATATCAATTCCGTTAATGGTTATTTTACCCTCATCAATATCCCAAAAACGCTGCAAAAGTTTTGCAGCCGTCGATTTTCCTTCTCCCGAAGCGCCCACCAATGCAAGGCTTTCCCCGCTTTTCAATTCAAAACTTAAACCCCTTAATACGCTCTTATTTTCTTCTTCAAAAGTGTGCGGATATTTAAAATGAACATTATCAAACCGTATTTCAAGATTTTTCGTATTAACTTCTTCATACCGTATCTTTCCCGAATCTTCTACGGAAGCCTTCATTTGCAATAAATTAAAAACCCTTTCAGCCGACGAAAAAATAATACCGAATTTATTGCTAACCGCCATTACTTCCAAAAGGGGGCCATATATAAGCCCCGTTATAATAAAAAGCGGCAAGAGCCAAACAGCCTCTATTTTTGAGGCAATGACCAAAGATATGATAATTATTTTTGCGGTAAGATTTGCAAGACCTATAATTAAGTCTACAAGCCGAACTTCTTTGCCTGCCCGTATTGCATAGTCCAAAGAAAATTTATTATAAGAGTCATTAATGCCGAATATTTTTTTTAAATATTCTTTTTGCCTGCGAAAAGAAATAATATCCTGCAAGCCCTGCACACCGTCTACGATTGAAGCATTGAGCTTTCCCATTTCTTGAGCCAAGGCTTGACCTTGCATATTCGATTTTTTTGAGTTGATAATGGGAATACATATTAGGGCGATTATAAACGGAACCATTGCAGCGGAAAGATATAAAGAAAAATGCCCCATAATAATAAGGGCAGACAGGGGAACCACAAGGGCGGTTATCATTTGTCCCAAGGTATGCGCATAAAACATTTCAAGCATATTTATATCATGCATAACAACATTTACAATATCGCCGCTTTGTTTTCCTTCCATACCGCCGGGGGCAATTTTGTCGATAACCTTATATGCCTCATTCCGCAGATCCGCAAGTACCTGATATGCTATATCGTGGAAAACATAGATATCCAAAAAATGGAATATGCCTCCCAATACAATTATTACCACCGTAATAATAAAAAAAGTTTTTACCTCATATACTCTGCCGGTAATTCCTGCGCCTACCATGTACGAAACCAAAAAGGCAACTGCAACGGGTACTATCTTATAAACTATATTTATGATAGCGCCGAAGAAAAATTTTATGCGGTAATTTTGTATATACCGGCTTAAAACAAAAAGATAATATGCTCTGTTTTTTTTCTTATTCATTTATTTCTCCTTCAATTTAATCCTTTAATTGACTACCCATAATGGTACGGTACAATTCGGAATCCCGTACCAATTCTTCATGAGTTCCTTTTGCTTTTATCCGTCCATTATCTATTAAAATGATTTGATCGGCAGAACGGGCTGTCGATAAACGGTGCGCAATAACGAGGGAAGTTCTACCTTTCCGTAATTGCTCAAAATTATTCAATATGATTTTTTCATTTTTGCTGTCTAATGAAGAAGTCGCCTCATCAAATATTAAAATAGGGGCATCTCTTAACCTTGCACGGGCTATGGTTAAACGCTGCCGCTCTCCTCCCGAAAGACGGGTGCCAAGTTCCCCCACGGAGGTTTTATATCCCTTAGGCAATGAAAGAATAAGGGAATGAAGGTTTACCTCTTCCGCAGCCTTTTCAATTTCGGCGATTGACGCATCTTTTTTGCCTGTTCTTATATTGTCTTCGATAGAACCGAAAAATATATGAGGATGTTGCCAAACGGCAGAAATTCGGTTTTGAATAATCTCTACATTTTCTTTGTTTAATTTTTCATCCCCTATAAAAATACTCCCCCTTGCAGGAAGATAAAAGCCTGCCAAAAGCTTTGCAATAGTTGACTTACCGCTGCCTGAGGAGCCGACGAGGGCGGTCGTTGTGCCGTGCTTAACGGTAAAAGAAATATCATGTAAGATTTCTTTTTTATCATAAGCAAAATCAACATTTTCAAAACGGATATCTTTAGAAAATTTTGAATCCACGGTGTCATCCCAAAAAGGAAGCGCTTCGTTTTCTATTTTTTCTTTTAATTCTTTATAAGAGTAAAAGTCCGCTTTATCCAAACGAGTGGCTTTATACAGGGAAAAATCGAGCGGGCTTTCGAGGAACTGCCCTATGGTTTCAGAACTTGCAAAGCCGTCAAAACCGAAATGCCACGCTATAATGAGTTTAAACATAGGGAAAAAACAAGCCATCGAAAGATAGAGGATGTAGAGAATGGTGAGGGCGCCGGTTTTTCCTTGAGAAAAACGGAGGGCAGCAACGGCAACGGAAAGCGCTTCGCCTAAAAGAACGAACATTTGCATAAAGGAGCCTTGCCATACGGTAATTCGCAAGTGAGCCATTGTAGCCTTGCGGAAATGTTCTCCTTCTTTTGCAATTTTTTTTACCTGCAAGACATTGGCATTAAAGGCCTTGAGTGCCGTAACACCTTGCAGGCTGTCGATACATTCCGATAAGTAGCGGTCATGCAGCTTCCATTCTTCGAGGCCGTGCTTTTTCATAACCGGTGCAAACAGCACGGGGCAAAAAATCATTCCCAGCGCAGCAATCAAGGCCGTTAATCCGCTCGCCCAATCCAGCCGGAACATAAAGCATAATAGCAATATAATGTTTATCAAAGTCGAAACGGCAATGGGAAAGTATGCAGTGTAATAGTTTTTTACCGCATCCACACGGAAGGTTACCATCGAAGTCATATCGCCCGTTCTTTTTTTGTTCATATAGGCAGGCCCCGCAGCAAATAATTTTTGCATGACGGATGAGCGTATATTATCCTTTATACCGGCTCCAAGTTTTTCGGATATTTTTGTTTTGGGGGATGCCAAAATAAATTTAAGAACAAGGCAAACACCTATCAATATAAAAACTTGATTGATGTGCGAAAAAATTAAAACGCTTTTTTTATAAAGCAGCATGTGGGTAAAGACCGCACTGCACATCATAATAACGGACTCCAAAAGCGTGTCGATAAGATGGATAAGGCTTATCATCCCCGCTTTTCCGTAAAACCCTCTTATAAATTTTAAAAGATAACGATTAAAAAACATCTTTCCTCCTATAAAAACTTTTTGCAAGGATTATTAAATCCTGAAAAAAGTTTTTTCAAGCGGTTTGTTTACAAACCGCATATAATAAACGATGTTTTGTGCTTTGCACAAAACTCGGTAGATAAACAGTGAGGCAGAATTTCTGCCGAGCTGTTTATCGTATCTCCTATAAAAACTTTTTGCAAGGATCATCAATTACAAATAAACAAACTTATCGGCAATTAACGAAAGCATTTCCAAGTCGTGGCTGATAAAAATATAGGCCAGCTTATTTTTTTCTTTTATTTGCAATAACAGACGGACAATTTTTGCCTGCACGCTTGTGTCAAGCATAGAAGTCGATTCATCAAAAATAATAATTTTAGGCTCCAAAAGTAAGGCGCGCAATATTGAAAATCGCTGGAGCTGGCCGCCTGAAACTTCCTCAGGATACCGATTCAGGAGGTTTGCATTCAGTTGAAGCTCATGCATCTTATCTACAATCTTTTTTTCAAATACGGTTTTTTCAGGTTTTGCCGGTATAAAATGCCGTATCTCGTTTAAACTGTATGAAAGCGTTTTATGAGGATTAAAAGAATTTTCAGGATTTTGCATAACCAACTGAATACAGGTATGCAGCTTCTTATCCCGTTTTAACAGGTGAACCGGAACATCGTTAAACAAAATGCGTCCCTTTTCGGGTTTTAATAAGCCCAAAATACAGTGCACTGCAGTGCTCTTACCCGAACCGCTTCCGCCTGTAATACCGATAATTTCATTTTCGTGCAGCTCAAAACTCATATCTTCAATGATAGGTTTTGCGTTTTTATTATAGCGGTACGATATATGTTCAACCTTTAACATGCACACACCCTCACAAAATGCTCATCGTCTATTTTCATCATCCTTGACTGAATATCCCCGCTGTTGCTGATTTCGTTTAAATCCCGATCCAGCAGAGGAAAACCGTCAAAGGTTTTCATTCCGCGTGAAGGAAGAGAATCCAATAAACGTTTAAAATAGGGATGGAGAGGATTTTTAAAAAGCTCTTTTGTATTTCCCGTTTCATATATCAAGCCGCCATGCATAACCATAAGAGAATCGGAAATCTCTTCCGCCATTTCCAAATCATGGGTTACCAAAACTATCGTAAGCTTTTTTGTCTTATGGATATTTTGTATCAGCGCTATTGTATCCTTGCGTAATGCGTTGTCCAGCCCCTTAGTCGGCTCGTCAAGAAAAAGTACTTCAGGAGCCCCTATCATTCCCAGTGCAATTAAGAATCGTTGTTTCATTCCGCCCGATAATTGAAAAGGATAGAGCTTGAGGATTTTTTCAGGGGGATTAAGTTTTACCTCTTGTAAAAGAGCGCATAATGTTTCATCGCTGACCGATTTCGTTTTCCATGCAAGGCGGAGCTGCTGCTTGCAGGTAAGTAGGGGATTAAGGGCGGAGGCCGAATTTTGCAGCACAAAGCCCATTTCATTTTTACGGATAGACTGCTTTTCAGCTTCTTTAAGCGTATAAAAATCCCTACCCTTCCACATAACCGTTCCCGATAAACAGGCGTGAGCCGGTAATAGACCTCCGATAGTACGTTCCGTAAGCGATTTTCCCGAACCGGTTTCACCGGTAATACAAAAGATTGCTCCCTTTTGTACCGTAAAGTTTAAATCCTTTAACACGGGTTCGGTTTGTTCGGGGAAGCGTACGGATAGGTTTTCAACATGTATAAGTTCCATTTTTCCAATTTACAAAACAAGATGTTTTGCTCTCCGTTTTTCTCCTGCCGTTTTAAACGCTTCGGATAATTGGGTAAAGCAAAGAATGACGGCAAATTGCAGTAAGCCCGGACAGAGCACCGTCCAAGGCGCAATATTCATGTAGCGTATGGATTCCTGCATGATAAGACCGATATCGGCATGGGGAGGCTTTACCCCGAAGCCTAAAAACGAATACGCCGATATTGATAAGATGATATGTCCTAAAATCATTCCGGTTTGCGGCAGCATCAGCTTAAAACTTTGCGGTATTAAATGATAAAAGATAATACGATGATTACCTGCGCCGAGTATTTTCAGGTTTAAAATAAAATCGTTGTTTTTAAACACTATAATTTCGGCCCGTATTAAACGTATCAATGAAAAAGAACTCATAATTATCACTGTTATAACCATTGTTTGAGTTTTTGCACCGAATACGGCAGCCAAAATAACAAGGGCTATCATAACGGGAAAACAGAGCAAAAAATTACTGATATGAAAAAACGCTTCATCTGCAAGTCCGCCGTAATAAGCCAAGACGGATCCCGCATAAAGGGCGATCATAAATGAAAGGGCAAAAATAGCAGCCGCCAAAAAGAAAACGGAAATAAAACCTTGCACGCTCCTTAAAAAAACATCTCGGCCGAATTGATCCGTTCCGAAAATGTGTTTAAGCGAGGGGCTTTGAAATTGTATATCGGGGTTAGATGCATTCGGCTCAAAACACAAGGTAAGAATACCCATAATAACTAAGATTAAAATAGACAGGGACAGCCAGAACCTAAGTTTTTTATTTTGCATATAGCTCATGGGCTGCCCTCCTATCCATTTTTATATAATACATATCCGCAAGAAGGTTTATCGTAAGCACCAGCGTGCCTATAAATAAAATTCCGCCCGACAGCATAATATAGTCTTTATCGCCTGAGGCATTAAACATTAAAAGACCGAATCCGGGTATCGAAAATATTTTTTCGATTAATACCGATCCTCCTAATAAAGCGATGATATCGATTGCCAGAATAGCAACACAAGGAGCGGAAATATTTTTCAGCACATGGCCGAATAGGATTTTTCGCGGGGACAAGCCCTGCGCCCTTGCCAATTCGATGTAGCCTTCCTGCAATATCAAGGCGGTCTTAGTTTTTACTATCCGCATAAAATAACCCGAACCCATTATACCGAGTAAAACGCCGGGTATGAGTAAACTTTTTATTCCGTGGTAGCCTATTACAAAATGCAGTTTTAATTTTGCAGCGCATATCCATACTACCAGTAAGGCAAGCCAAAAGGAGGGAATACTCATCGAACATATTCCCCACATCTCCGTAAGCTTATTGAGAGAAGGCTTATTTTTCCATGCGGCATACATGCCGAGCGGAAAACTAATGCAAACTTGCGTAAGCAATGCGATAAGAGCCAATATAAGCGTTTTTAAAAAACTTGTTCTTATTTCGCTTACCACACTATAGCCGGTAATAAGGCTATTCCCCAAATCGCCGCGGATTATGCCTTTTAACCAGTTGAAATAGGCTTCTTTAAAGGGAAGGTTTAAATTATGCTCGGCTGCATACTGTTCTGCCTGCTCTTCGGTTATAAATATATCCGTCTTGTATTTTAATATGATCATAGCCGTACTTTCTCCGGGTGCAAAATACACCACGGAGAAAGAAAGGGCGGTAATTGCCAATAAGTACGGGATAATGATAACCAATCTTTTTAGTAAAAACGTCCTCACCCTTATTTATCCCATTGAACGTTTGACAAATCTATTTTATACACGCTTTTTGAAAAGCTAAAACCGCTTAAATCCTTTTTATAAAAGGCCCTGCGTGTTTGCGTATAGAGCGGAATAAAAGGATATGATTCCCATTGAATGTCCCAGTATCTATCAACTGCCGTTTTAAAGGTTTGTAAATCGGCTGCATCCAATATTGTTTCGGCAGTTTTAATTGCCTCAGGCGTAATACCGAAACTGAGACCTGAGCCATTGTAGTTTGAGTGAAGCCCGCCGGACTTTAATGAACTTATTAAGGGTTCAAACCACGATACGGTAAAACCGATGTCCCATGCTCCTTGTTTCATTTTTTCAACGACGATAGGCCCATTTAAGGCTTCGATAGTTACTTCAATACCTATTTCTTTTAAGGCATTTTGAACAAAAACGGCGATGTCTTTTCGCTGAGGAGCGGTTGAAGAAACATAGGTAAGGGAAACTTTTTTACCGTCCTTTGTAAGCGCTCCCTTATTCCACGTGTAGCCTGCCTTTGTTAGTATATCTTTTGCTTTTTGCAGATCATAGACAAAGGGCTTTTTGTTTTTAGGCCCGTCATCAAAAGAGGGATTAAAAAGATAACCGCAAGGATCTGCTTGTCCGAAAAAGAGCTCCTTTGTCAAGGCATCTTTATTTATAACATACTGCAAGGCATGGCGCAGAGCCGTATCTTTTAAAAAGCCTTTTTTATAATTTAAGCCTACGCAAAAGACGATGGGGTATGTTTTAGTATCTTGCAATAATTTTTTGAACTCTTTTGAGTTACTGAGCTCATAGCTCACCGTTAAAGGAATACTGCCTGCATAATGCTCCGTAATACCGATAACATCCACCTGCCCGGACTGCAAAGCTAATTTACGGGCCTCACCGTCGGGTATTACCTGCCAAATAAGCGTTTCCATCTTGTACGGTTTTTTATCCCAATAGTTGGGATTTTTAACCAGCACCGCTTTTACATCTTTTTCGTACTCTTTTAAAAGGTAGGGGCCTGAGCCGATGTACTCGGTAATGCTGCCGTCCTCCTGTAAGAACTTTGCGGGAATGAGCTGAATTTTTTCAAGTTCATCTACGAGAAAAAGAAAGGGAGATTTCATCACCACCTTTACGGAAGTTTTGTCTATAATATCAATGTGATCTAACTTTGACATATAGCTTCTAAACTGCGCCTTGCCTAAGACCTCAATCGATTTTTTTAAGTCCTCAGCGCTTGCTGCCGTACCGTCCGAATAGCTCAGGCCTTTCCGCAAATGGAGTACAAATTCGGTACTATCCTTATTTACCGTCCAGCTTTCAATTGCAGCCGGCTGCACCTTTCTCTCCGAATCTAAAACCGTGAGGCTATCAAAGACAAGGGTACCTGCTTCTTGACTACCTTTAAAATCCTCATGTGCTCCTAACACCAGCCGCTGTTCTTTTTTGTTTTGCACGCTGTCAGCTGACCTATCACTGCATGCGGTTATAAATACAGCTGCGGTAAATAACATTAATATTCCAGCTCCCATTACTAGTTTTTTCATTATGTTACTCCTTTTTATAACTTGTAAGTTGATTATTACTAACTTATTTTAGGGGAATAAAAAGAAGTTGTCTAATCCGAATTTTGCAGAATAATCCGTTTTTCTTAAATGATTGAAAATTTTTTAATTAGACCTGTTCGGAAACTTCAGTTTCAGAACAGGCTACCTTAAAATGCGATGTTCTAAATCGCACCTTGAAATGCAACAGTTGAACAAAGTGTGAACTTTGGAAACTGCTGCATTTATGCGCGGAACGCGCATACGTTAATAAGCGATGTTTGCGAAGCAAACTCGCCGTGTTTTTAAGCGGTACCATTTTTGTACCGCTTAAAATAAACCTGCTATTTGCGCGATTTAGAACTCGTATACCTGTTCGATAACGGAGTTATCGAACAGGTATATTATGTAATTTATCAAGCCGGATAGGGGCTTCCAATCTCCTAAATTCCTGCGGGGTAAGCCCCATCATTTTTTTAAAGGCAGCAGCAAATTTACCCGGGTTTTCATAGCCCTGCTCAAGGGCTATATCCAAGACGGTTCTATCGGTATTTTTCAAAAGAGAGGCAGCCTTATTCATTTTATATTCTTGTCTGTAAAGGCTGGGAGAGGTTCCATAAACCGATTTAAATATTTTTTGAAAAAGGTTATAATTTATATTTGACTGTAAAACCAGCTCCGTTATGGGAACCGAAGTTTTTAACATAGCCGCACATATCTTTTTTACAGCCTTAAGGGAGCTTTGAGGTATAAGCCCCTCGTATTTTCTCATTAAAATAAGTTCCGACGATACATGATAGATAAGTTCCATAATTTTTAATTGTATGAGGGGCTGATTATTTTGATCAAATAAATCGTACAGTTCTAAAAATATGTTTTCCATCTTATTATCCGAATCGGCATAATACCATTGTCGGGAAAGATTTAATTGGTAAGTCATAAGCTTAAAATCCACATACCATGAGGAAAACAAGGCTTTAAGCCAGGGGGTAAATTTTTTATAGGAAAAGATAACGGATATACCCTCATATAATTCCGCCGGGATTGCAGAGTCTGTAAGATTGGATAAAGACGAGGATATTGTCATCTTTCCCATTCCTCTGGAATGATAGGAGCCGTTTCTAAGCTGAGCTTCATAGCGTCCGTATCTGCAATGATGTATCAATATATCCTCTTTCGGCATATACGCAGAAGGAGAAAAGTTCCATGCCTGCCCTCCTTCGCAAAAATAATGTTCTATTGTTATGCCGGGGAAAACCTCTATCCTGTATTCCGTGTAATTTCCGTTTTGATATTTTTTTATTTCAGTTGTCATA
>CAUTPO010000057.1:0-12990 GCA_963540475.1 uncultured Treponema sp.
CCGCCTTTACGCTTCGGCGGTCTTCTTCATCGACCCGTACAATCGAATTGATACACAAAGGATAAGCATCTACACCGCCCAAGTACTTCATCAGCATACACTTTCCTTCCATTACACCGAGGCCTCCGGGCGGGGTGCAGTCGCCGTCGCCGAGTACTCGGGTCGAGTCGCTTACAACTGCAACCAGATTACCCTTATTGGACAGGGCGAACGAAACCTCGTTATCGTCGCGGATCGAAGTGGATACGGCCGAAACTCCCGGGGTATACCACACATTAAACCAGTTAAACCCGTATAAACCGCATTTGGGGATTGTTTGCAGCTTTCCGCCGTAAAAACTATGGGTTAAAACCGACAGTTTCTTTAAAAAATGAGTTTTTGCGAGCGCCTTTTCATCGTCCGTAAAGTCGGACGGAAACAATTCTGTAATGGAGTTCAACTCCTTATCGATGCTTTTCATGCCTGTATGATACCACATTGGCCGAGATTGTGCAATTCCCCGCATTGCCTCACGTTAAATCTAACCGGAGAATACAAGTCCTAAGGAAGGGCACAATGGGGTTAGACATGAAAACAAAAAAGAAATTGACCGAAGAAACGGCCAAACGATACTGTACGGCAAGCAGGAAGCTCAAGACAAAAATCATTGATGAGTTCACCGCACCACCGGCTACAATCGAAAATATGCTATCCATCTGTTGAAAAACAGTGCGCACATAAAAGTCATAGAGTGCTTTGGTTATATTTTTACGTGAGTAAATACGGCGGAGCATTCGTGCCTTTCGGCTGTTTAAAAATTGTGAAAAATTTACTGGGACACCCTATTGACAAATATCAAATATAGTTCAAAATGTATGTATGAATAAAAAAATCACCCGAATAAATATCGTTATTTTTGCAGCCTTGCTGTTTGCCGTCTGTGTTTTTATGCCCAAACTGGCGGCCCTGCCGGGCAGCGACTCGGCGGCAAACGAGGACCGGACAAACTTAAAGTTTTTAGAGGCAGTTTACAAACTGGTAAGAGAAAACTATGTAGATGAAGTTGACCCCGCCGTTTTGTATAAGGGCGCGATGGAGGGAATGCTCAACTCGTTAAAAGACCCGTATACCTCATATATTTACCGCGACACCCAGGCAGGTCACGACTTGGGCGACACCACCAACGGCGTCTTTTACGGAATAGGCGTTACCATTTCAAAACCCTTTGTTTCGACCCCGGAACGCCCCGCCTATGTCGAAATTTCAAGCCCGATAGAAGGTTCGCCCGGCTGGAGGGCGGGTTTACAGTCAGGCGATTATATCACCGCAATTGACGGCACTCCCACCGAAGACATTACGCAGGAAGAAGTCTTAAATAAGCTGCGGGGAAAAGAGGGCACTGAGGTAAAAATAAAAATACTGCGCGGGAAAAACCTCGAATTCGAGCTGACACTGACCCGTTCCAAAATCGAGGTTCCGACGATAAAATCGGTAAAACTGGGCAGCGACATCGCCTATATCCGCTTAATCGAATTCAATCCCAATTCCGAAAAACGCCTTTCCGAAGCCATAGAAACTTTGCAAAAGCAGGGCTGCACAAAGCTCATCTTCGATTTACGGAATAACCCGGGCGGGCTTATCACAAGCTCGATAAACGTTGCCAGTATTTTTTTACAGTCGGGCGCGGTGGTTTCTACCAAAGGACGGGCCTACGGGACAAATTATTCATATTCCGTAAAAAGTTCCGGCACCAAAATTCCGGAAAAAATGCCCGTTGTCATTCTTATCAATTCGGGTTCCGCAAGTGCCTCCGAAATCGTTGCAGGCGCATTAAAGGACCATAAACGGGCCTATCTTATCGGCACAAAATCCTACGGAAAGGGTCTTGTCCAAAACATTGTAGACTTAACCGAAAAAGAAGCCGTAAAAATTACCATTGCGCGCTATTATTCTCCAAGTGGCGCCAATATAGACAAGCTGGGAATTTTACCCGATATGGAAGTAAAAAGAACGGAATTTACTGCAGAAGAAGAAAAAAGTGCCGTCGAGCTTTTAAAAACACCGGAAATTGCAAAATTCACCCGAAGTAAAAAAACGCTTACCGCTTCCGAAATGGAAAATTTTGCAAAAAAACTTTCGGCTAAATACAAAATCAGAGAAAAACTGCTGCTCCGCCTCATAAAAGTGGAATATTACCGCTCCCACGAGGCCCCCGTTATCGACTACGAAGATGACGAGCAGCTCCAAGCGGCCGTTAATCTTTTAAACACAAAAGACGTCAACGCGCTCAGCCGAAAGACAAAAAGCCTTTTTGAAATGCAGGAAGAACAAAAGAAGACAGAAGCCGCAGCCGCAAAAAAATAATGAAACAGTTTATAGTTTTCGGGCGGCCCGATTCTAAAGGAATTATCCGCCTGAAAAACGGAGATTATAACTATCTTGCGGCTGTACGAAGAATGCGGGAGGGGCAAACAATCGATGTCAGTATCGAAGGCAAAACCCCTGCCCGCGCTGAAGTTTTAAAAATAAATACCGAAAAAAGATATATAGAGCTGAAAATTTCGGCCGAATACGAAAAATCCGCTCCCCTATCGGCCATGTCAGGTGCACCGTGCATCATTTTGATGCAGTGGCTTATCAAGGGCCCGCGTATGGATACGGCCGTCAGGCAGGCAGCCGAAGCGGGAGTACGCTCGATTTTTCCCGTACTGGGAGAATTTTCCGTCATAAAAACCGAAAACAAAAACCAAACGGAAAGAAGGCGGCGGATTATACGGGAAGCTCGCCAGCAATCGGGTTCGCCGACGGCTACCGAAATTTTCGCAGCGCAAGCACCCGAAGACGCCCTTAAAAGCGTATCGGCCTATACCGAAGGCAAAAAGACCGTTTTTCTTATGCTTACGGAAAAAAACGAGGCGTCGAACGGTCTTTTTTATTATCTGGCGGACAGGCCCGAAGCCGTGGTCTTAGCGGTCGGAGCAGAGGGCGGCATAAGCACTGCCGAAAGCGGGCTTTTAAAACAATACGGGTTTTGCCCCGTTCATCTTAAAACAAATGTTTTGCGGGCGGAAACGGCGGCTGTTTACTCGATAGCTGCGGTACAAACACTTTTAACGGAAGGGGAAACATGGCGGTTAAACGGATAAATTTTTTAAACGTACCCATAGATATTTTGCATGAAGAGGATATTGAAGAAACCGTAACGGAATTACTCGACAGAAAGGGCGTTCAACAGGTTGTTTTTTTGACACTGTGGGACGTGCTGAAAGCGCGGCGCAACAACGAATTCGGGGACATGGTACGGGAGGCGGCCCTATGCCTGCCCGTTTCAAAAAGCATCTTGCGGGGTGCGCGGTTTTTGCAGAAGGACGAACCCGTGCGACGGCAGCCCTTTTCGGTCATTATCGACTTTTTGAATGTCATCAATGCCCGTTACAAAAGCCTGTATCTGCTCGGAGGGCGGCAGGAAAGCCTTTTGCTTGCGGAAAAAAACGTAAGAAGCACCTTTCCCGGCATTAAACTGGTCGGCCGGTTTAACGGCCATTATAATAGCCGGCTCGAACCGCAGATAATTTCCGCCATCGTAAAGGCCGAACCGTCCATCGTAATCGTTTCGAACGGCATTAAGGGCGGGCGCAAATGGATTTACCGCAACAAGGCCGAATTTAATTCAGGCATCTTTATCGGTGACGCCGATATCATCGATATTTTTTCCAAATTTAAAAAACGCCCATCGGAATACCTTTTCGATAAGGGACTGACCGGTCTTCCCCTGCTTTTTAAAAATCCGTTCAGGATCTTCGCCCTATTCGGTTATCTTTGGTTCGGTATATTGCTGCTTTTTTACAGGATTTTCAGAAACTGACCTGAAGCAATCCGGCGGTTCGGTTTTTCGTAAAAGACCGCGCGAATAAACTGCGCTAAGAATGGTATATAAAAATGAAAAAGTGTATCTGTTCGGTGTATTCGGCCGGCGAAATGGAATATCTTATAAGGCAGACAAAGGGGGCTTGGAATATTTCCATTATCCGCGCAGGCGAAAATATAATCGAAAAACTCGATGCGGCCGTTTACGATTTTGTTTTACTGGATATCGAAACGGGCGGGCTTTTTCCGACGGAAACCGTAAACAAAATAAACGGCCGCTGCCCCGATTTACCCATCTTTCTTGTTTTGCATACTCGAACCGGTATGTTTACCAAGCCCCCTCTGCAACACAAGATAGCAGGCTGTTTTACCTTTCCGCAAGACAGGGACATTATTTTTAAGCGCATAGAAAATTTTTTTGCAAAACGGAAAAAGGCTCTCGGCCGAACCTTCAAGGAAGGCCCTTATCCCGTTTCGGACGAAATGCTGCATACGCGGCTGATCGGAAAAAGCAATGCCTGCCGCGCCTTGCGGTATTTTATTCATACGGCGGCGAATTCGGTCCTGCCTGTTCTTCTTTTGGGCGAAACAGGCTGCGGAAAAGACCTTGCCGCAAAACTGATTCACGAACTTTCCGCCGTAAAACAAGGCTCCTTTGTGCAGGTGAACGTGAACGGCATACCCGACACCCTCGCCGAATCCGTTTTGTTCGGCACCGAAAAGGGCGGTTTTACAGGAGCCGAAAACAAGACCGGCGTTTTTACCGAAGCGCATAACGGCACGCTCTTTTTAAACGAAATGGAAAGCCTCGGCCTGCACATTCAGTCCAAAATACTGGACGTCATCGAAAACAAGAGTGTCAGGGCGGTGGGGGCATCCAAACCGAAAAAAATCGATTTCAGACTGATTTGCGCTTCGAATAAAAACTTAAAAAAGCTCGTCAAGCAAAAACAGTTCCGCAAAGACCTTTATTTCCGCTTGGACGTTCTGCGTTTTGAAATTCCGCCGTTGCGAAGAAGAAAAGAAGATATTTTGCCCCTTACAAACTTTTATTTAAAAAAATTCGAAAAAACCGTTTCCGGCGCAGCTGTAAAAAAGCTGCTTTTGCATAGCTGGCCGGGAAATACCCGCGAATTATTTAATTGCCTTGAGCGGGCCGCCTGTTTTTCGGCAAAAGAAAGAACGATAAAAGAGTATCACATCGAATTTTAAGATTCATCGGCAGCGGCTTTTTCGGATTTGGCCGGGCACTGCAGTTCGGTTTTTATATAAAAAACTTTTTTAAATATTTCCAATAAATGGTTCGCCTCGAATTCCCCCGCACCTGACAGTAAATTCGCAAAAAATGCCTCGTTTTCGTGCCTTCCGCCCGTTTTGAACATTCCAAGCCGGCTTAAATAGCGGCATATTTCTTCCGAATTGTGCCGGATCAGTGCAAGCGGGGCTCTTTTTCCGCCGCACGGTTCCCCGTTTTGTCCGCCCTTCGTCTGAGTCACGGCCGTTTCCTCGGCAGTGAACAAGGAGTACACAATGATGAGTACGGCGTGGGAAAGATTGTAAGAGCCGAAATCCGCACTTGCAGGAATAGTTACGGAAAAAGAGCAGCACTCCGATTCTTCTTCGGTAAGGCCTGTTCTTTCGTTTCCAAAGGCAAGGCCGAGCCGTCCGTTCGGTCCGGCAAACCGGCGCAGGTTTACGCAAAGCTCTTCGGGACTGACCGAAGTGTGTGTGCGTTTCCGTCCCGTTCTTCGGGTTGTGCCTGCCAAAGCGGAACAGTCGGCAGAGGCGGCTTTAAGGCCGGCGGCTGTAGGCGGGAAAAAACGGGCTGTTTCCCAAATATATTTTGAATGAAGCGCCAATTTAAAAATTTCGTTTTCGTCATAATCTTCTTTGTGACCGGTAATCCGTAAATCACTTAAACCCGTGTTCGCCATTACCCTGCACACGGCTCCGATGTTTGCGCTTGTTTCGGGTCTGCACAAAATAACCGCTTTTTGTATGCTCATTTTTCGGCCTTGTATGGATCGGCTGCCGTCAATACCCGAAAACCAGCTTAATGCCGGCTTCCGCACCCGCAGTCTTAAACGATGAAACAAAGGTCGTCCCAGCCGAAGCCGCGTAGGTTTCGAGTCTAAAAAGACGAACGTCTATAAAAAATCCGACCCTGTTTTTCCAAATCCGGTCTTCCCTGTTCATCGAATAGTAAAGACCGAAAACCTTTAAAAAACGGCTTTCCAGTTTCAGCCCGCCATCGACATAAAAAGGCGTTAAACAGTGAAACCCGACGGAAGGCGAAATGATAAGATAATTGTTTGCAAACGGGTAAATGTCGAGGCCTGCGCTTATCTTAAACGGCCTCAAAACCGCCTTTTTTTTAAGCTCCGTATTAGGCCCCGTAACGGATACATTGCCTCCGGGCGGATCTACTTCGGAAAGCGGTTTTTTTGCAAGCAGGGCGTTCAGGTAGTCCGTTATGGATTTTATACCGTAATTGCCGCTATACGTTATCGAATAACCCCTGTCCATATAGGCCGGCAGCAGCGGAATATGCAATAACGAAAAATTCAACCCCACATAGGGATTAAACATATACAAGCCTTCAAAATTGATATCAACGCCGCCTTTTTGAAAAGCGGTTTTTATATCTTTTTCGATATTTCCTTTTTCCTTGAAGGTAAAGGGCGTGTATACATTCAGATTCACAGCACCGTTAACCGACAGCCTTCCCGTAACAGGGTCGGTAACCAATTCGTAGTTTCCGATATGCGGGTCCAAATAGAAAACCGGCACATAATACGAAGCTCCGGCCCTGAACTTAAACGCTTTCACGGCCGCACCGTAAAACAAGCCCATATCCGCAAAGGCGTAGGCCTGAGCCGAAAGCGAACCGGTAAGGCCGCTGCCGTCAGAATTCCCGTTTGCGGCAAAATCGGTCAGTTTTTTGGGAACGGTTACAAGTGCAAGCGATTCCGTTCCCGTATAAAATCCGAATTCGTGTTTTTGTTTTATGTATATATCCAAAAAAAGCTTCGCTTTTGCGGCAGCGGCCGTTGAAAACCCCTCTGCGGGCGTTGCTTTGGAAATCTTTCTTAAATCGACGGTTAAAACAGGGCTGAAAAAATCAAACAATGAAAAATAAGGATTGGCGGCTGCAGCGGAAACCTCCATTCCCAAGGCAAAAGCCGTTCTTCCCCTTTCCAAAAACCGGCCCTTTTGGGCTCTTGCGGTTTCCGCCGCCTCATCGCCTTTTTTTGCATTCCGTTTTTTTATTTCAAAAATAATGCGTTCGGTTTGGTCATCAAGGTCTTCCTGTTTTTCGCTCCAAATATGTTCTTCGTGCTCTGCATAACAAAACAGACACAGGAACAATGCTGCCAATGATAAAAAACGCTTCATATTTCGGCCCTGTATTACAAAGAGAATTCCTTGTCGATTTCGATGTCGGTAGTAAAATATGCTTTCATCACAATTCCCGAATCTTTTTGAATTTTGTAATGCCCCTTCGGAATAAGGATTTTTATATCAAGATTCAGCGGCACTGTTTTGCGCAAATAGTCGATATCATCCGGCCCGAATTCGATAAATGTCAGACCGCTGCCGCGGGAAACGGAAAACTCCCGCTTAAAACCCGCCTCATTGTTTTTGTCGAATAAAACGGCCTTTACATCAAGCCCCATCGTATTTGTGAATTCTATATTCATACGGGACCTTTTTACGTTTTCCAAGAATTGTTTTAATTGAAGATTATCGGGCGAAGAGCGTCCGAACGCATCGCCTGAGCTGTTGATATGTTCCGCAACGATATACTTTTCACCCGGGCTGCGGGGTTCCGCATCAAAGTCCATCGGCACCTCAATGAGCAAATCGGCTTTTAGTTTTGTCCCGCCCGATTTCTTAGCCGCTTCCAGTTTTTCTTTTTCGATTTTAACCTCATTGAGCTTTAAATTATATTTCAGTTTTACACCCGCAGGCGACATATTTACCAACTCGGTCAAGTCGACTGTTTCGCTCGCTTCGGGCAGGGCACCCTCATAAACGCTGCTTTTTTTGCCTGCCTTGGAAAAAAATTCCGGCAGCGGCGGCACGAATTTAAGTTCTTCGAACGGGTCCGCAGGATTATCGGAACCGGCCAGTAGTTTTTTCTTCGGTTGGTCCATCGCATCTTTGTAATCGACATACATATATGCGCCTATTTTCGAACCGTTTCGTTCAAACACGGCCCCGTTTACGTAAACATGGGCACGGATATTATTCAGCTTGATACCCATATCGCGGTATTTTCCGAACTTGCGCAAATTCAGCGTGTCGCCGTCCTTTGCAGGATAGGCCCCTACAAACGCTTCGCGCCCGCCCTTCGGTTTGGCAATCAGGTACTCCCA
Source organism: uncultured Treponema sp. (assembly GCA_963540475.1). Taxonomy (GTDB): domain Bacteria; phylum Spirochaetota; class Spirochaetia; order Treponematales; family Treponemataceae; genus Treponema_B. The sequence continues at coordinate 8,226 of CAUTPO010000057.1, forward strand.
ATCCAAGAGCACTGCCGTTTCTCCGCCGAAAGACACCGTTTTTCCCGGTTCGACATTGCTCAGGGTAAGGAGTTTTTCGGCCTCATCGTACCCTGCGAATTCGGTTTTGACCTCAAAATCCAATTCGGAATGAGCTGCGGGTTTAAAGTCGAAATTATTACGGCTGAATTCTTGTTCGTGCGTATCGGCCGACGGATACGTCTTCTCGTTGTTTATGCCGAAGGCATTCGATACGAGTTTTACCGTAATATCATTGCCGGCGGGCAGGCCGTTGTCAAGTTTTAGTTTAATCCCAGCCTTTTTAAAACGGATAGTATCGACCCAGTCTTTTAAGCCCCGCGGCAGAGGCCGGTGCAGCTTTTGCGTACGTTTAAAATCGCCGTCCGTTTTGAATTTGATATGGGCGAATTTTTTTATATCCAGCTTTACGGTCAACGAAACGGATTCGTTTTTTTCGTTTAAAAAGTCCGCATTTACGGCAGAAAGTTTAAAACGGCCGCCGACCTTTATATCTTCACCGTTTATCGTCTTACCGCCGAGGTCTTGGCTCGGAGCTGCTTGTGTTACCGACGCATCAAGGCCGCCCATCTGCTGCGCCGTAAACTGGTATTCGGTTTTAAAGCCGCTCAATCCCGCAGTCGTTGCGGTAAACACTTTCAGCTCGCCCTCGCGTATTTCGGCTTCTTTAAATGCGGAACCGTTCAGCGGAACGGTCATCTCGTTAACGGGGATTTCCGAGGTAGAAATATTCAGCCCCGCGGCCTTTTTTATCGTGCCCGAAAACATAGGTTTTACACTGACGGAGCCCGCTTTTTTTATCCTGAAAACAGCTTCGACCTTTATTTTGGCGGGCAGCTCCTTATTCGAAATATCCACACTTGCGGAATGAGCCGAAGCTATTTCTTCGCTTGTCGTGCCGTGTTTAAGCGTCAGTTTTTCTACTTCTGCAACGCTGCCGTCGATACCCGTAAGCGAAAAAGCGGAACCTTGCTTAAAGGTGATTGTGCTGAATACGGCGGATAAGTTGATAACAGGTATTTCCACCGGCATCGGAGAAATTGCCGGCACAACGGGCAGCATAGGTGATACAGACAGCGCATGGTTTACGGCGTCAAGCAGCAGGGTTCCGATTTTATCTGCCGTAACGGCTTCGGTTTTTTCTTTGCTTATCTTCGGAACGGTAAATTCCCGTTTACCCAAAGCGGAAGAAAAACCGTTTTCCGTATTTTTTAACACATCGAGCTCTTTACTGATGTCGAGATCGGTTTCTGTGATAGGATAATACAACAGAAGGCCCAAGGTTCCGTCCGCAAGTTTATAATCGAAAACTCTAAATTTTTGTTTAAATTCATCGTCGTCCGCATTTTGATTTATGAGCTTGGACGACAAATAGTCTTCTGTTTTAAATTCTTTTGTACCCAAATTTACCCGAAATGTCGGAGAGGCTTTCAGTTTAACGGTTTTAAAAAAGGCCGGTTTGCAGGATATAAAAAAATAAACAAGAACAAAAGTGCACACGGTGCACAATATTTTTTTCACGGTATTCTTCCTAAAAGAAACTTCGGACAAAAATATTTAAACGAAGCAGTGCAGGCTTTTAAATATTTTAGTCTAAAATCTCTATCATCTTTAATATAATATATTTTCTGAAAAAATCAAGAGTTATTCTGAAGAAACGGCAGAACCGTTTTTGCAAGGGACCCATACGGCAAAAACCTGCAAAACGGATTGTTCCGCTTTGCAGGTTTCATTGTCCGGTTTTACCGGTTATTCTTTTTGTGCCGCCTTTTTCCCCTTGGCGCCGGTAGGCCTTCCGCGCCTTTTTTTCGGTTCGGTGCTCTGCACTTTTTCGGCCTTAGGACGGCCCGGCTTTTTTGCTGCGGTACCGGCGGGTCTTCCGCGCGTTTTCTTCGGTTCGGTACTCTGCGCCTTTTCGGCCTTAGGACGGCCCGGTTTTTTCGCTGTAGAACCTGCCGGTCTGCCGCGGCCTTTTCCCGTACCCTTCGTGCTTATCTTAATCTTTTTCGAATCGGTATTTTCAGGCAGCGGTATATCGAGTTTTTCGCTTAATCTTCGAAGCATATCCGCCGTCATACTTTCCAGCGTATACACAGGTTTCCAGCCCCATTCTTTTTTGGCGCAAGAATCGTCCAAAGAATTGGGCCACGAATCGGCAATAGCCTGCCGCACCGGATCTGCTTCGTACATAATTTTGAATTTCGGAATATGTTTTTTGATTGCGGCGGCAATCATTTCGGGTGAAAGGCTCATTGCGGTTATGTTAAAGGCATTTCTATGTTTTAACTTTTTAGGATCGGTTTCAAGCAGTTTATGAACGGCTTTTAATGCGTCGGGCATATACATCATATCCATTTTGGTGCCTTTTTTTATAAACGATTTATACGATCCGTTTTTAAGTGCTTCATAATAAATATGAACGGCATAATCGGTAGTGCCGCCGCCGGGCATAGCCTCGTGCGAAATCAAACCGGGGAAACGGACGCCGCGCGTATCCACACCGAACCTTTGAAAATAATAATCGCACAGGAGTTCTCCCGCAACCTTGGTAACTCCGTACATGGAGCCGGGTCTTTGAACCGTATCCTGCGGGGTCTTGTTTGCAGGGGCGGAACGGCCGAAAGCCGCTATAGAACTGGGAACGAACAGGCTCAATTTTTTCTCACGCGCAATTTCCAGCATATTGTAAAGCCCCGTAAGGTTTACCTCGTATGCGAGCTGCGGATTGTGTTCCGCAACGGCGGAAAGTATGGCAGCAAGATGAATGACCGTATTTACCTTATGTTTGTCGCAAACTTCGGATACTTTTTTCGCATTTAAAACATCAAGTTTTTCGAACGGTCCTCCGTTTATAACCGAAGGCACATCTTTTTTTTCCACATCGGAAGCGACAACATTATCGTTTCCGTATTCGTGTCTTAAAAATGCGACCAATTCGCTTCCTATCTGTCCCAAAGAACCCGTAACCAAAATTTTCCTTTTATTCATATGTAACTCCTGTGTTTTTGAAAGGCAAAAACTTTATGAATATAGCGTTAAAATTAAATAATAACCGTATTATTTTTCGGCCGTTATTCTCCTTGACTATAACATATTTTTATTTTCTATGCTATAGAATTTTAATTGAGGATGCTGATGAATAGATCTGTTCGATAACTGCGTTTTCGAACAGATCGCCGAGTTCTAAATCGCACAAATAGCACGATTTAGAACATCGCATTTCAAGGTAACCTGTTCAGAAACGGAAGTTTCCGAACAGGTTTAATATCGATACGCAGGATATTTTTGTTTTAATTTACGTATAAGCGTGTACTGCATATTCGGGTTGCGGTAAATTACAATCGGCATACCCCGCACAAAGCGGCGGAATATTAAAGTCTTCCGCACAAATCAACAACCCCGACGCAATCATCAGGGTATTAAACCTCCGCACGAATAAAAAAGCGGAGGTTTGACCTCCGCTTTTTCGGGCTGTTTTACGCAACATAGGTTAACAGTTTTTGCATTTCTGCAGGAGCCTTGAGCGCCTGCAAAGCCTTTTTTTCTATCTGCCTTATTCTTTCCTTCGTCAAATTAAAAATTAACCCCACCTCTTTTAAAGAAAGCTGTTCATACCCGTCTAAACCGAAACGGTAACGGATAATATCCGCCTCTCTTTTATCCAGATTTTTTAAGAGTTTGTTAATTTCTCCCCGAAGGCTCATATCCAAAGCATAATCCTCCGGCATTTGGTGCATTTCGTCCTGTAAAAAATCATTTACATTACAGCTGTCGGGGTCATCAAAAACAGGCGCATCAATCGAAATCGGCTCACGTGCCGCATTTACGATAGTCTGAACCATCTTGTTGTCCATCTTCAAAAGACCTGCAATTTCGTCCAACTCGTTGCTTTCACTTCCGGCAAATTCCATATCCTTTTTTGCCTTTTCGATTTGAACCAATTCGTTTGCGCGGTTAAGCGGAAGCCTTATCATTCTCGACTTCTCGCAGATAGCTTTTAAGATTGCCTGTTTTATCCACCAAACAGCATAGGAAATAAATTTATAGCCCTTTAATGCATCAAACCGTTCCGCGGCATTCATTAAACCGATATTGCCTTCGCTGATTAAATCCATTAAAGGAAGCCCTTGATTTTGATATTTTTTTGCAACGTTTACGACAAACCTCAGGTTGGCATTTACCAACATATCCTTTGCGTGCTTGTCGCCTTCCGCTGCCAGTTTTGCATATTTTAATTCTTCCTCTGCCGTCAAAAGAGGAATCTTATTTATTTCTTTAAGATACGTTGTTAAAGCGCTTCCTTCTGTATTATGTCCGTTTTTTCTTGCGTTGTACATCTTTTTCTCCTATTTATTCATAAGTCTGCCGTGCAGAGCCCTACCTGTATGCCGTTTTATTGTCCGACTCAAAACTATTGCTTAGTATCTAGCAAAAACCGTGCCAAGCCAAAAAAAATAAATTTTTATTTGAGAAACGAACAGCCTATCGTTTTAATAAAACCATACAGGATATAGACTTATGGAATTTTCTGTATTTAAAACGAAAGAAAAAAAGGACTTGCTTTTTTATCCTGTTTTGCGTATATTTCTAACACAGGTTAAAGCGGTGCATTTAATGGCACAGCTTCAAATAAAACTCCAAAAACTGTGCCGAAAAGGCACAAATTCGATTACATACACGAGTTTTATTTCACACACTATCAGGAGGTTCTTCAATGAAAGTTAAACCGTTAGGAGACAGGGTTTTG
>CAUTPO010000058.1:0-12747 GCA_963540475.1 uncultured Treponema sp.
ACGTTATCGTTGCTCGCAGTATAGGTAAGAGCCTTTTCCGTTGCGGTATCGGGTTTTGCCTTTGCCGTCAGTTTATAGACCTCGCCGATAGTTAAAGAGGCGGGCGGCGTTGCTTCAAATTCTATGCTTGTAACGGGAACCGGTTCCGGTGTAACGGTCACGGTAATTTCTCTTTGTACGTTGTTTGCGGCCTTTATTGTAATCTTCGTGCTTCCTACTTCTTTTGCAGTAATTAATCCGTTTCCGTCAATAGAAGCGATGTCTCCTTGCGCCGAAGAATAGATCAGTGTTTTATCCGCTGCATTTTCAGGCAAAACCTTTGCCTTCAACTGCCGTGTTGTTAGTTTTACAAGGGAAATAGTTGAACCGTCCGGCCCGACATCAATCCATTCGACGGTTACAGGAGCTTTTTGTTCAGTCTTTGATACAAGATTGTTTTTACACGATACAACTAGAAAAACGGCAAGTGCCGCAAAAATGATAATATTTATTTTCTTCATAATTTAATCTCCATTTTATTTATAATATACAATTTTTTGCGTTCCGTCAAGGGTTTTGTGCAATAACATTTATATAATATAGGAAAAACTGCGGCCGGTTTTGCGGCCTACGGTAAACCGTTTCCTTACAGAATAAGCCGGCGGACTTGAGAGAAGGCTGCGGTTGCCTAATTGATCAGAATGTTGACTAAAAAAGTATAAATCGATAAAATGGCGCCTTATGCGGGCGACAAAGGCTATTATTCATTTGGACAATTTGCAATATAATTTGCGGCAGATAAAAAAAGCTATCGGGGAAGGCGTGCATATCTGTCTTCCTGTTAAGGCCGACGCCTATGGGCATGGGGCGGTGCGGGTTGCCATTGCCGCTATCCGTGCGGGCGTTTCGCATTTGGCGGTTGCGTCGGTGCCCGAGGCTGTGGAACTGCGCGATGCGGGAATCGTGGCGCCCGTTATTTCTTTGAGCCTGCCCGTTTTGGACGAAATTCCGCAGCTGCTCGAATACGGTATTCAGCCCTTGGTGATAGACGAGGAGTTTATAAACAATCTAAATAGGGCAGCTGCAAGCGCGGACAAGCAGGCCGGGGTGCATTTGAAGATAGATACGGGAATGACCAGAATAGGCTGTGTACCCGATGAAGCGGTAAAACTTGCGGTTCAGATAGAGCGTTCCGAAAACCTCGTTTTAAAGGGGGTTTGTACGCATTTTGCGGTTTCGGATAACGAAGATGAAGAAAGCCGGCAGTATACGAAAAAACAGATAAGCCTTTTTAAGAAGGCGGTAAAGGAGATAAAAAAGGCGACGGGCCGGCCGTTTTTGGTGCATGCGGCGAATTCCGGGGCGGTGCTGCGCTATCCTGAAGCCTTTTTCGATATGGTGCGGCCGGGGCTTTTGGCCTACGGGTACGAACCTTCAAAGTCCCCTTGCGGCAGGATCGGCCTTAAACCCGTGATGGAGCTGTTGACGCAAGTCGCGTTTATAAAGAAGATACAAAAAGGCACGGCCGTTTCCTACGGGCGGTGCTGGTGTGCAACGCGGGATACCTATATCGCGACCCTTCCCATGGGCGAGGCCGACGGGCTGATGCGGGTGCTGTCGCCGGGTTTGCAGGTGCGCATCGGCGAGGAGTTTTTTCCCGTTATCGGCAGAATCTGTATGGATCAATGTATGGTCGATTTGGGGCCGACGCCTAAGGTGCAGCGCTGGGATTCGGTTTGCATTTTCGGGCCGTCGGCAAAGCACGAAAAAAACAATTCGGCGTGGGACGTGGCCGCGCTCGCACATACGATTCCATACGAAATAATGAGCGGCATAAACAAGCGGGTACCGCGCGTGTATATTGACGAAACGGTTCGGTAAACAGGCAGTGCATGCCTTGTGCAAAGTGCGCCGGCCGCAACCCTATTGACTGTTATCGAAATAATATGTACACTCGCCGCGTTATGAGAGATAAAATTATCGATAATGCCGTAAAGCGGATTCCCGATTTTCCCAAAAAGGGAATTTTGTTTTACGACATTACGGGGATTTTGGTAAATCCGGGTGTGTTCGGCTACTGTCTTGATAAGATGACCGAAAGATATAAAAACGAAAAAATAGAAGCCGTTGCCGCGATAGAGGCCCGCGGTTTTATTTTTGCAGCCCCCTTTGCCGACAGAATGAAAATTCCGCTTATTCTGGTACGCAAAAAAGGAAAACTGCCCGGCGAAACCTATTCTTGCTCCTATAAGCTCGAATACGGGGAAGCTGCGGTCGAAGTGCATAAAAGCGATGTTATAAAGGGGCAGCGTATCCTGCTTTTGGACGATTTGATAGCTACGGGTGGTACTCTGAATGCGGCACGGAACGTTTTGGAGCAAGGCGGGGCAGAGGTTGCGGGCTTTTGCGGAGTGGTCGGTCTGCCCTTTTTACGGTATGCCGAGGTGCTCGGCAGCCTGCCTGTCCATACCCTGATAGAATACGACAGCGAATAACCGGTTTTCGAGGCAGTTACTGCAAGGTATACGGGTAATCTTTGAAGTGTGTAAGCCGGTTCCGTATGGGGCTTACCGTTTAAGTGCGGCAGCTTTTTTTTACTTCCGATTGCGCAAGGGCGGAATGGGCGGAGCTGCGTTTAGTGTCCGAAAAGGCGTCCGGAATGCTCATACCAACCGCAGAGAAAACCTCGACTGACGGTCGATTTTTTTTCGTTTATTCGTGCGGAGGGTTGTTGATTCGTGTAATTTTTGACCGAATTGAATTTTACGGGTTTTTGAACCTTTTTTCGATTTTCTGTGTTGAAGTATTTTGGTTTTTATGCTAAAATTAAGTTGCGGTTTTAAAACATTTAAAAAAGCGATTTGTGTTATAAATATAATCTGGAGTATACTATGACTAAAACAAAGGGAAGGGTTGCCGCTATTAACGGTAATATGATAAGCGTTAAGTTTGACGGCTTAGTTGCCCTTAATGAAGTAGGTTACGTTGAAGTCGGTTCAAAACAGTTGAAAAGCGAGGTTATCCGCATCCGCGGGGATATTGCGCAGCTTCAAGTATTTGAAATTACAAAGGGAATCCGTGTAGGCGATGAAGTAAGCTTCACGGGAGATCTTCTTTCCGTAGAATTGGGACCCGGTCTTTTGGGCCAGGTTTACGACGGTCTGCAAAACCCGTTGCCCGAGCTTGCAGAACAGGCCGGTTATTTTTTGGAACGCGGTATCTATCTTAACGCCCTTTCCCGATCCAAAAAATGGCAGTTTACCCCGACGGCAAAGGCGGGCGATACGGTTGCCAGAGCCGATGTTTTAGGTACAGTTCCGGAAGGCAGTTTTACACACCGAATTATGGTGCCCTTCGATATGTACGGCAGCTACACCGTCAAATCGATTAAAAGCGAGGGCGAGTACTCTATAGAAGAAAAAATTGCGGAGCTGGAAGACGAGCGCGGAAACCTCTACCCGATTACGATGAGCTTCCGCTGGCCGGTAAAACGGCCAATCGACTGTTACGCAGAACGTTTAAAACCTACCGAAACCCTTGTTACAAAAATGCGTACTATGGACACCTTTTTCCCCGTCGCAAAGGGCGGAACCTATTGTATTCCCGGCCCCTTCGGTGCGGGTAAAACCGTTTTACAGCATGCAACTAGCCGTAATGCGGACGTGGACATTGTTATCATTGCAGCCTGCGGCGAACGCGCGGGCGAAGTCGTAGAAACTCTAAAAGAATTCCCCGAATTAAAAGACCCGAAAACGGGCAGAACCTTAATGGAAAGAACGGTTATTATCTGTAATACGTCGTCTATGCCGGTTGCAGCCCGCGAGGCCTCGGTTTACACGGGCGTTACCCTTGCCGAATATTACCGGCAGATGGGCTTGGACGTCTTGCTTTTGGCCGACTCGACAAGCCGCTGGGCGCAGGCCTTGCGCGAAATGTCGGGCCGTTTGGAAGAAATACCGGGAGAAGAAGCCTTTCCGGCATATCTTGAATCCTACATTGCAGCCTTTTACGAAAGGGCGGGCTTTGTCAAGCTTAAAGACGGCACTTTGGGTTCGGTAACAATCGGCGGTACGGTTTCTCCTGCCGGCGGTAACTTTGAAGAGCCGGTAACGCAGGCAACGCTAAAGGTTGTCGGCGCCTTTCACGGTCTTTCGCGCGAACGCTCGGACGCCCGAAAATACCCTGCCATTCACCCGCTCGATTCGTGGTCTAAATACCCGAGCGTTCTTTCCCCCGAACTCGTAAAATACGGCAGAAACTTTTTAGTCCGCGGTACGGAAGTCGAACAGATGATGAAGGTTGTCGGCGAAGAAGGAACGAGTATCGACGACTTTATCGTTTATCTGAAAGGCGACCTGCTTGACGCCGTTTATTTGCAGCAAAACTCCTTCGATAAGGTAGACGACGCCGTTACGGTCGAGCGCCAAAAGCATATTTACAATATTTTGGTCGAAATTTTGGGCTCCTCGTTCGAATTCGCGTCGAAAGACGAGGCCCGTTCGTTCTTTAGTAAAATAAGGCTCTTATTTATCGACTACAATTATTCGCCGTGGAATTCTCCCGAATTTAAAACTCATGAGGAAGAGCTGAAAAAACTTATATCGGAAAAATCCGGCGGCTTGGAAGAAAAGGCCGAAAAATTATTAAAAATGGCGGTGTAAGATGAAAAAGGTATACAGTAAAATAGAATCGATAAACGGCTCGGTCATTACGGTTAAGGCGGAGGACGTTACCTACGGAGAACTGGCCGAGGTGCAAACCCGTTTCGGAACCTCGCTTGCGGAAGTAAACAAACTCGATAACGGGCTTGTTTCCTTGCAGGTTTTTGCAGGCGGACGCGGTGTTTCGACCGGTGATGAGGTACGCTTTTTGGGCAAGGAAATGCAGATTAGCTTTTCCGACGACCTGCTCGGCCGTATTTTCAACGGTTCGGGAACCCCGCGTGATGCAGGCCCCTCGTTGCAGGAAAATATGATTCCCATCGGCGGCCCCTCGGTTAATCCTTCCAAACGTATTTTGGCAAAACGGATGATCAGAACCGGTATTCCGATGATCGACGTTTTCAATACCCTCGTCGTTTCCCAAAAATTGCCCATTTTTTCAAGCTCAGGCGAACCGTATAACGAATTGTTGGCGCGGATTGCCATGCAGGCGGAAGTCGATGTTATCATTTTGGGCGGAATGGGCTTGAAATACGACGATTATCTGTATTTTAAAGACACCCTCGAAGATGCAGGCGCTTTAAGCAGGACGGCAATGTTTATTCACACGGCCTCCGACCCGACCGTTGAATGTCTGATGATACCCGATATGTGCCTTGCAGTAGCCGAGCAGTTTGCCTTAAAAGGAAAGGACGTTTTGGTTCTTTTGACCGATATGACGAACTTTGCGGACGCAATGAAAGAAATCGCCATTACGCAGGAGCAGGTTCCTTCAAACCGCGGTTATCCCGGCGACTTGTATAGCCAGCTTGCGGCCCGTTACGAAAAGGCCGTTGACTTCGATGATGCAGGCTCGGTAACCATTCTTGCGGTTACGACGATGCCCGGCGATGACGTTACGCACCCGGTTCCCGACAACACCGGTTATATTACCGAAGGTCAGTTTTACCTTAAAAACGGCCGTATCGAACCGTTCGGAAGCCTTTCGCGTTTAAAGCAGAACGTAAACGGCAAGACCCGCGACGATCACCGCGCCCTTATGGACAATATGATAAAACTGTACGCGTCGTACAAGGATACCTTGGAGAAAAAGTCCATGGGCTTTATGATGAGCGAATGGGACGGCAAACTGTTAAAATACGGTCAAAAATTCGAGGCCGGAATGATGGACCTTTCCGTCAATATTCCGCTTGAAGAAGCCCTTAACTTAGGCTGGAAAATCCTTGCCGACTGTTTTACAAAAGAAGAAACCGGTATAAAGTCGGATCTGGTCAGCCAATACTGGCCCAAGAACTAAAAAAAGGTATACGGTATGGCAATAAAACTTACAAAAAACGAGCTGAAAAATCAAAAAGAATCTCTTAAAATGTACAGAAGATACCTGCCTACCCTTCAGCTTAAAAAGCAGCAGCTTCAAACCGAAATACGCTCCATCGAAGCCCGTGCCAAGGAAGTAAGGCTGCACCGGGACGCCCTGCACAAGGAGTTTGAAGAATGGGTAGCCGTGTTCGGTGAAAAGGGAATTTTTACCCCCGATATGATTACGGTAAAGGAAATAAAAACTTCGACCGGTAACATAGCGGGTATCAATATCCCCGTCTTTTTAGGAGCCGATTTTGAACGCTCGAAATATAGCCTGTATTCCATGCCCCTGTGGGTAGATACGGCAGGGCAAAAATTACAGGAAGTGCTGGTCCTCGATTTGGAAGCGAAAATTTTAGATGAACAGGTGCGGCTGTTGCAGCACGAACTGCGCACGACGACGCAGCGGGTAAACCTGTTCGAAAAAGTAAAAATACCGGAAACGCGGACCAATATCAAAAAAATATCGGTTTATCTGGGGGATCAGCAGGTTGCGGCTGTCGTACGCGGAAAGATTTCTAAAAAGAATCTTGAAAAAGCACATGCGAAAGATGAGGCTGACTTATGATTGTACCGATGAAAAAACTGACGCTTTTGCTATTAAAAAGCGAACAACGGCAGGCCCTGTATGACCTGCGGAAGCTGGGACTCGTGCATGTCGAAGACAGGCCTGCGTCGGGAACGGCGATAAACGAACTTCGCACCGAAAAAAACGATTTAATGCTGGTGCAAAGCCTTTTGTCGGAATATCTTCCCAAAAAGAAAAATACGACTGAGCCCTCGCTTTTAAGCGAAGAGGACACCTTTTCCTTTGTGGACTCGGTATTGAATTTGACATCTGATTACAAGAGCAACACGGAAGAAGTTTCAAAACTGAAGGCGGAACTATCGGGCTATGCCATGTGGGGCGACTTTGATCCGGCCGATCTTGAGCGGCTTTCGGAAAAGGGCGTGTATCTTTTTCCCGCCTCGATGTCCGAAAAGGCGTATAGGGAGCTTTCGGAAGAAGTAAAAACCGTTTTTGTAAACGGTTCGAAAAACGCAGTCCGGTTTTTGATTTGGAGCGAAACAAACGAATTGCCCCAAAACCTGCCTGCGGAACTTTCACTTTTAAAGCTGCCCGAAGTGTCCGTAAAAGAACTGCGGGAGAAGATAAAAACCCTCGAAACGAAGATTGCGGCCTACAAGACCGAGATGACCAAAATGTCGTCCTACCTTAATTCGGTAAAGGCGCTGGACGCCGTTGTAAGCAAAAAACTCGAATTCGAAACGATTCATGCCGGAATGGCCGAAATCGAATTGAAAGAGGGGCTTATGGAAGAAGAGGCCGCAGCTTCGGAAAAGCTCGTGTGGCTGACAGGCTATGTTCCCGCCGAGGACGAAAAAAAGGCGCTGGAGTTTGCGAAAGGACGCGGCTGGGCTTCCGTTTCAGAAGATCCTGCCGACGATGACCTTGTTCCGACCAAGCTGCGAAACAACAGGTTCGTCAATCTGATTTCGCCGCTTACGGAGTTTTTGGGAACTATCCCGGGCTACACGGAACCGGATATTTCGCTTTGGTTTTTGCTTTTTTTCGGCATTTTCTTTGCGATGATTTTCGGCGATGCGGGATACGGGGGCGTTTTGGTTCTGCTTGCCTTCGGCTTGATGCTGAAAACAAAGGCAAAAAAGAAAAAGATTCCTACCGCCTTGCACATGCTGGCCTATCTCGGCGTAATGACGGTTATTTGGGGAACGCTCGTGTGCAACTGGTTCGGTATGCCCGTACAGTATGTGCCCGATGTTTTAAAAAACCTGTCGCTGCCGGCAATTTCGAATGTAACGCCTGAGGACGTGCGGAATCAAAACCAAATGCTGCTTTGCTTTACGCTGGGGCTTATTCAACTTTCGGTTGCGCATATCATCGGCATTTTCAGGAACATAAAATCTCCTAAGTTTTTAGGTGATGTGGGTGCCCTCGGTATGCTCGGCGGCATGTATATTGTGGTTTTGAACCTTGTTATCGATCCGCAAAAATATGTTATCAACAATTATGTTCAGCTTGCGATCGGCGTCGGGTTTATGCTCAATTTTTCTTTTGCGAATTATTCGACGGGCATCGGACAGGCGCTCGCAGAAAGTGCAAAAAACATTATCAATATGTGTTTGGGGCTGGTAAACGTTTTTGCCGATATTATGAGCTACATACGTCTGTGGGCGGTCGGTCTTGCAGGCGGAGCTATCAGTGCCACTATTAACGAGATGGCAGGCCCGATGCTGGGCGGGGCTATTATTTTTGCCGGCATTTTATTGCTGGTTTTCGGACACGGGCTTAACTACGTTATGAACGTGCTTTCGGTTATCGTCCATGGTGTACGCTTGAACACCTTGGAATTCTCTAATCATTTAGGTTTGACGTGGTCAGGCTTTAAATATGAACCTTTTAAAGAATAAATTTGGAGGAAAGGTATGAGTTTTGGTTTTTTTGGTGCAGCAGCTGCATTGGGTATTTCGGCAATTGGATCCGCTCTGGGACTTGCTATTGCAGGGCAGGCGACAATAGGCGCATGGAAAAGATGTTATATGAACAATAAACCTGCTCCGTTTATATTGGTCGCTTTTGCGGGAGCTCCTCTGACTCAGACGATTTACGGATTTTTGTTGATGAATAAGATGCTTGAATCTTCGCAAAGCGATTGGTTCTTGCTTGGCTTGGGCGTGGTGTGCGGTTTATCGATTGCGGCCTCCGCTATAGCGCAGGGAAAGGCTGCGGCGGCAGGTTCCGACTCGCTTGCAGAAACGGGTAAAGGTTTTGCCCAGTACATAACGATAGTCGGTCTTTGCGAAACCGTTGCCTTGTTTGTAATGGTTTTCGGAATGATGAAAAGCTAAAAGGTTATCCTGAAAACGGATAATCGTGCCGGCTGTATGCCGATTAAAAACGGCGGGAATACCGTAAAGGTTCCTGCCGTTTTGTTTTAAGGGTTTGTGCGTTTTTTTAGTTTATTCGTGCGTCGGGGTATGTCGATTTAATTATGTACTTGGTTAAAAGGCTGACCGATGAGCCGTTGCCCGAAAAGCCTTAAACGATGAATCGCCGAAGGATAACTCCTTACAAACGGCAAAACCGCACATAAAACCGTCCGCTTGCAATTTTCACACAAAAATGATACCATACAAAAACAGATTTTAAGGGGTTTTTTATGGCTTTTTTTTATGACGAACCGTCGCGGACTTTCAGCGAATATCTATTAATCCCAAGACTTTCCGAAGTAAAACATATTCCCTCCGCGGTTTCTTTAAAAACACCGCTTACCAAATTCAAAAAAGGCTGTAAGCCCAAAATAAGCCTTAACATACCGCTTGTTTCTTCGATTATGCAGGCCGTTTCCGACGATAGTATGGCTATCGCCCTTGCTCGCGAGGGAGGCTTATCGTTTATTTTCGGCTCCCAGTCCATCGAAGAAGAAGCGCAGATGGTAAAACGCGTAAAAGATTACAAGGCAGGCTTTGTAGAAAGCGACTCCAATCTTACGCCGCATAATACGCTGGCCGATGTTTTGGCGCTTACGGCACAGACCGGCCACACCACAATGGCAGTAACCGATGACGGCTCCGCTCACGGGAAATTGCTGGGCGTTGTAACGGGGCGCGATTACCGGATCGGGCACACAAAGCAAAGCACAAAGGTCGAGCAGTTTATGACGCCCATCGAAAAACTTCATACCGCACAGGAAGGCATTACCTTAAAAAAAGCGCATGATATTATCTGGAAGCATAAACTCAATTCGCTGCCCGTTTTGGATAAAAAGGGCGGGCTTGCAGCTTTTGTGTTCCGAAAAGATTATGAGAGCGCCGCCGAAAACCCGCTGGAACTTCTGGACGAAAAAAAGCGCTATATGACCGGTGCGGGCATCAATACCCGCGATTATAAGGAACGGGTGCCTGCCCTGATCGAGGCGGGAGCTGACGTTTTGTGTATCGACTCGTCGGACGGCTTTAGCGAGTGGCAGCGGCAGACGATCCGGTTTGTAAAAGATAAATACGGCGATTCCGTTCCGATCGGTGCGGGTAACGTTGTCGATGCGGAGGGCTTTAAGTTTTTGGCCGAGGCCGGAGCCGATTTTATAAAAGTAGGCATAGGCGGCGGATCTATCTGTATAACCCGCGAAACAAAGGGTATCGGCCGCGGGCAGGCGACGGCCGTCATCGAAACGGCAAAGGCCCGCAACGAGTATTTTAAAAAAACGGGCGTTTATATTCCCCTGTGCTCCGACGGCGGAATCGTCTTCGATTATCACATCATTCTTGCGCTGGCGATGGGCGGCGACTTTTGTATGCTCGGGCGGTATTTTGCGCGCTTTGACGAAAGCCCGACGAACAAGGTTTTGATTAACGGCAATTATATGAAAGAATATTGGGGCGAAGGGTCGGCTCGAGCACGGAACTGGCAGCGCTATGATTCTGGGGGCGAAAAAAAACTCTCATTTGAAGAAGGCGTTGATTCGTACGTGCCGTATGCGGGCAAACTGCACGATAATGTTTCCGTAACCTTAAACAAGATACGATCGACTATGTGTAACTGCGGCGTGCTCAGCATAGGCGAATTCCAAAAAAACGCAAAACTGACCTTGGTTTCTTCGGCAAGCATTATCGAAGGCGGCGCCCACGACATTGTTTTAAAAGATCGAAGCTTTTCTTCGGGCAACGGGTATTAACACAGGCGGCGAGTTTGTATGACAGCCGTGTTTCTACGCGGTTTTCAACTGTCCGAGTTTTTCACGAAGTGCAAAACATCGTAGTTTTTAAACTATTCGCCGAAATATGGCATGATTAAACCGAAAATCGGAGCACTGCGGTCTTCGGTTGAATAAAGAAACAACTAAGGGTGTGTAGACTCCTCGAATGACTTAAGAGGTATTCCCCTATAAAACAGTTGGGGGCAAAAAACCTCGAACAAAAAAAGGAGCGGCTCCCTTAAATCAACAACCCCGACGCGAGCGTCGGGTACAGTGCTCAATGTTTCGCACTGTGTGCGTAATCCGGCACGGATGCCGGTGGTTCCAAACAGAAACGAGTTTTTTGCTTTGTAAAAAACTCGCAGTCAAAAATATACACGGATGTATATTTTTGACGAGGTGGTTGCAGTCGGCTTTAATACCCTCATATTACGACGCAGAGCGTAGCCGAGAAACGGCAGGTATTAAACCCTCCGCACGAATAAAACATTTGGAGGTACTTATGAAAAAAACGTACAACGGACGCAGTTCGGTATTGCGTACAAAATTTACGCCGGTATTACTCGGTGTGCTGCTTGCGGCGCTTATTTCTTGTAATCTTACCGTGCCCCAATACGGTGTATTAACCATCGACTTTGAAAACGGTGCGGCACGGGCCATTGGTGCAAACGGGCTTCCCGAACTGGCGGACAGCACGATGCAAATCGAAATTACAGGCAGTTCCATCGTGCCCATTACAAAACGGCTTGAAAAAGACGAACCGAAAATTATTTCGGAGCGGGTGCCGATCGGGGAAACGGTAACCGTAACGGTTTCGATTATTACCCCTTCGGCAATATGGACGGGCTCGGCCGGCCGCACAATAGACGCCGGCGATAACGAGCTTGCCGTTAAACTGAACAAGATAATAACGTCCATGCGGCCCCTGCTTTTTTCGGTGGAGGGCAGTAATGCTATCGGTTATACATTTAAACTTAATATGGGCGGTTTTAGGCTTACAAAAACCACTCCTCCCTCGTGGATAAATCACACCCCGCATTTTGCCAGAGACGGAAGAGGGCGGCTGTACATCAGTTATAACGAAGGCTCCCTCAATCATAAAATAGACCGGTATACGGCGGAAGGTGTCTTTAAAGATACCATAAATCTAGCGAGTTATAATTATAGCGGAATTGGCAACTTAACGACTGACTTAGTAACCGGTTATGTATATGTAGTAGGGCCAGGAGGCGGTGTATGTAGAATAGACAATGACGGCAATGTTGTACAGATTAGCGGTATACCGGCAGATACTACAAAAATAGCCGCCTATAACGGGTATTTATTTGTGTATCGCAGTTTGCCGGCGCCGCCGGGAGGGCAACTACAAATGTATCGGCTAAATAATACCGGTACGGCAGTTGTACCCCCGGGGTACACAACGGCTCAAGATCCTTTAAACAATATTATACGCATAAAAAATGGTTCCTCCACTACCTATAAAAGCGGGAAATGCCAAGATATGTTTGCGTACGGGAATAAAGTGTATATAGTTTTTACGATCGATGCGCCGTATGACGGCAGCGAAGCCTTTTACGGCGGGGTTCTTGAGTACACCTACACCGAAGGCGGCAGTATGACCGAGTCGGGCAGGTACGGCTTTAAAACGATAACAATGGAGAACGGGGTATATCGCTTGCCGGACGGTTGTTTTTCGGGTGCTCGGCGTATTATCGGCCTTGAAGACGGCGTCTTGTATATTGCTGATGACGGTGCCCTCTGGAGACATATCTCAGGCCCTACTTATGCCGCCACAGAAAACATAAACCGCATCGCAAAACTCGACACACGTTCGGGAACTTTAACATTCGAAAACACCGATGCTACATGGTATGAGGAATGGTAACAGCCGTGTAATTTTTTTACTGTACAGCCAGCCCCTTAAAAACGCTTTTTAAGGGGCGCTTTTCTTTTTGTATCCATCTTCTTTTTTCCGTATCGGTTAATTTCTTCTTCTCCAGCCTCTTTTTTTCGAGTGATATATAGAT